>JAXIOW010000112.1:0-9859 GCA_045403215.1 Nitrospirales bacterium
AGGAGTGGGGCGACCTCTTTCAAGTGAAATGGGTCGAGCCCAACCGCAAGGGCGAGCAGCCGTTCGTGAAGCTCATCGTGCACTGGGATGACGTGGACTTCAGGAGCGTGCTCTGCAGCGAGGATACCGCATTTCTGAAACAGCTATACCAGAAGTTGCGGGAGCACGGGATCGGAAAAACCCTGGAGGAAGTCGGCAACCTGCAAGTGGACTTTTAACGCCCGGTCACTCCTTGGGAGGCTGGGGTGCTTTCTTCTTCTGATGAAACGCATAGGCGATCACGATCCCCAGGACGGCCACCGCCACTCCAAACACGTTCCAGCCAAATTCTTCAGTCATAAGCCCGCCCCGCACATCACTTCCTAAGGGATGGAAGGATAGCACAGGGACCGCCCTCACGCCCATAATTATTTCGGAGGCTCGGAACCTTGACAGCCCCTGCGGCCGGTTCCTATCCTGTGCCCTATGGCGTTGATCTCGATCGACGGTCGGAAGCACAAACCGAAGTGCGCGATTTGCGAAGGCGACCCGGTGGAGACGGTGACCACGCCGGATTGGCGCTTGACCCTGTGCCCGGACCACGTGACCAAGTTCGCCGCCCGCCGCCTATCTGACGGGGAGCGGGCCCTGCTGCTTCAGAAAAACCGGCCGGCCGGTGCCGCCTGGCAGCCCGCTGTCTGCACCCTTTGTGTGAACCCCGCGGATCTGATCTTCGCGGAAAAGGAAGGCACTTTCGCGTTCTGCCAGCCGCACTTCATCCGGTACGTCCTCCTGGCGCTGCGCCCGAACGAGCATAGCGTCCTCTCGGGGCGGCTCACCCCCGACCAGTTCCTCACGCGCCTCTCCTCCAAGTACTATTTCGAGGGGATGGTCGAACAGCCCTACTTCGAAGACCTCGACGACCCGGCCTATTCAATCGCCACGCCCCTGTTGGAGACCTAGCGATGGAGCGCGCCCCATCCCGCTTTCTGGATGCGCTGGTCCAGGAACTGAAGGACCATCCCGTCAACACGAACGCGTTCTTCCAGGCCTTCAAGGACCAGCATCTGAGCCGCGGCGAACTGCAGACGTTCCTTCGCCAGTACCATTTTTTCTGCAAGCACTTCGTCAAGGTCCTGGAGGGCCTCCTGTACAAGACCCCGGTGGACGCCCTCGAGATGCGCGTGGAGCTGGCCAAGACGCTCCATTCCGAACTGGGCAACGGGCGCGCCGAGCAGGCCCATAGCCGGCTGCTGGAACGCTTCGCCGCAGCCGTGGGCCTGAGCCCCGACGCGCTGGATCAGACCGCGCCCATCCCGGAAGTGACCGCGTATCTGGCCGTGCTGCAGCGCCTGTTCATCGAATCGGACTACCTCACGGCGCTCGGCTCCGAGATGGCGGTCGAGATCACCGCGGCGTCTGAGTTCCGTTACTTCTACCCAGGGTTGACGAAATACCAGACCTTCTCCGTCCACGACCTGGTGTTCTTCGAGATGCATCTCGAAGCTGAAGAGTGCCACAGCGCCTGGCTAACCGAGGCTGTGGAGAAGACGGCCCGCACGCCGGCGGACCTTGAGCGCGTGGCGGCAGGCGCGCGGACCACGGCCGACGCCTGGCTGGCGTTCTGGCAAGGCCTGTACCGCGACGTGTTTGAAAAGGCCCCCGTCGGCGCCCGCCCATGAAACCCGTCGCCTCGCCCGCCCAGGATTCGCTCGAGCTGACCGACGAGGTCCTCGCGTTGCACGCCTGGCGGATGCCGGACATGGTGCTCTACCAGCACGCCTATGAAGAATGGTGGCTAGCGCCCCTCGAAGACACGGTGCCTCTGGTCAAGATCAATCGCGCGGGTCTGAACCTCTTGAACGGCATGGACGGCAAAATGACCGTGGGGGCGCTGCTCGAGAAGTTCGGGCACCGGGTGTGCGGGCCGAACGGGGAGACCGGCCGGCAGTGCCTGGAGCGCTGGCCCGTGCCGAAGTATTCCCTGTGCTATTGCGGGGCCGAGCCGCCGACCGGCGATCGCGGCGACGCCCGGTGGCATCTCCTCCTGCTGAAGATCCGGGAGGGCTGGCAGGGCGCCTCAGAGTTCGAGGGCGAGACGCACCTCTCCGACTTCCACACGCACGAGATCGCCTCCCCGGAGGGCCACTTCGAAACCATCGAGACCACCGTGTCGCACTTGTTCCGGGAGCCCAGCGAGGCGATGGCAGGGCTCACCTACGGGCGCCTGCTGGCGAAGCAATTGAAGAAGCTCGGCTGGTGGGACCGGCAGCCCCGGATCATCCTGGAAGTCGGCGGCGGACTCGGCTACGTCGCGCGCGACCTGGGTAGCGGGCTCTCGCCCGAGGAACGGCAGGGCGTGCGCTACGTCTTCGTGGACATCACCCGGCCATTCGTGAAATCCCAGCTCGCCATGGGACGTGAAGGCGGATGGGCCGCGGCCGGCCTCCAGGCCAACGCGGAACAGCTCCCCCTGCGGGACGCCAGCGTCGACCTGGCCGTGGACAATGAGAACCTGGCGGACATGACGCCGGTGAAGCTGACCAGGCGGGAAGTGGAGGCCGGCAAGGGCGCTTCGCCGCTGCACCAGGAGGCGCTGGATTGGATCCGCCGCGCCAAGCTCTCGCTGGGCGCGGAGGTCCCTGAGGACTTCATCTTCAATCTGGGGCCCGTCCGTTTCGTGGCGGAGCTCTGGCGGGTTCTGAAGCCAGGCGGCCGCGCAATCCTGGTGGAGTTCGGCATCGAAGAGGGGTTTTCCGCGCCGGTCAAGTTGCCGGGGCACACGGAGTACGAAGTGCAATACTCGCATCTCCGGCAGGTGGCCCGGTTTCTGGGATTCCAGGAGAAATTCGGCGCCCTGCCGCTCTTCCTGAACATGCGCCCCGACACGCGGGTGCTGTGCACCGGTGCCGCCTACGCGATCCGCCGGTTCTGCGAGGCGGCGGGCAGGCCGTTCGCCATCCGCGCCTACACGGAAGCCGAATTCCGCCACGCGTTGGGGGATATGCTGCCGAAGCTCTCCGGCCACCACTTCCACGACATCTCCGACCCGGCCTGGTTCGGGCTGGGGGACTTCAAGGTGCTGCTGCTGGAGAAACCCGGTTCGGCGCTTCAGCCTAAACCGCAGATCCGCGACGTCAAGGGCTTTCGCTGGGGCGGGATGCGCTGACGGCTACGGCAGGAACGCAATGATGCGGACCGGGGCGCCGGTGCCGCCCTTGATCTTCATCGGCAACGCGATGAGGGTCGCCCCTTTCGGGGGAAGCTTGTCCAGATTGGCGACGTTCTCCAGCCCGTAGAGGTCGGCGCCGTTCAGGACCTGGTGGACGATGAAGTCCCGCGACGGCCCGTGGTCGATGCTGGGCGTATCGATGCCCACCCCGTCGATCGCGCGCTCCTTGACCAGGAACTCGGCCGCTTCCTTCGAGAAGCCGGGAAAGTGCAGCGTCTTCGGATCGCCAGGGGTGTCGCTTCCGAGGTACCGCACCTTGTCGGGCCAGTACCGCCCCCAGCCGGTGTACATCAGCACGATCGCCCCGTCTGGGATGCGGCCGTGCCGGGCCTCCCAGGCCCTGAGGTTCTCGACGGTGAGCCGGTAGTCCCGATCCCGGACGACCGCCTGAGTGACGTCCACCACCACTGCCGGCCCGACCAGGCGCTCGACCGGAATCTCGTCCACTGCGCTCCGGCCCTTGCCGAAATGGATCGGCGCGTCGATGTGAGTCCCGCCGTGCTCGGAGGTCGCGAAGTTCGCGGAGGCGTACCAGTACCCGCCCGCGGTCATCCCCCAGTCGGTCTTCTCCCATTGGAACGGCTTGTTCGTGGGCCAGTAGACGGTCCGCTCATCGAACGGGTACGTCAGGTCCACCAGCTTCCGTTCGTCAAGCTGGGCCGCGGCCTGGGCGGCGCAAGCCAAGATCGTTCCAGCCAGAAGCACGAGGACTTGCCGCATCATCACAATTCCTCCTTGATTGCTGCGAAGGTCACGTCGGCGGGAACCGGGTGATCGTGACCGGTGCGTACTCCAGCCGGGGCCCGCCGGCGGTGTAGTAACAGAGCGTATGCTTGAGCCAGTTTGCATCGTCACGCTGGGGAAAGTCGGCCCGGTAGTGGGCGCCGCGCGACTCCTCGCGGGCGAGCGCCCCGGCCACCACGGTTTCGGCCAGCTCCACCAGCGATCCCAGTTCCAGCGCGATGATGAGATCGGTGTTGAAAACCCTGCCGTGATCGTCCAAGCAGACGCGCGCGGCGCGGGCTTTCAAGGCCCGCACGGCGGCCAGCGCCTCGGTCATCTTGTCCTTCGTGCGGACGAGCCCGAGATGGAGGGCCAGTACCTTGCCCAACTCCTCGCGCACCTGCCAGGCCCGCTCCCCTCCTTCATTCTTCATGAGCTTGGCGATCCGCGCCTCTTCCCGCTGGAGCGCCCCGGCTTCATCCCGCGGTGGGCTCGCGGTCGCCACATACTCGGACGCCCGCAGCCCGGCTCGCCGCCCGAAGACGATGGTCTCCAGCAAGGAGTTCCCGCCCAGGCGGTTCGCCCCGTGGATGCTGACGCAGGCGCACTCCCCTGCGGCGTAGAGGCCGACGAGGGCGGTCTCGCCCCACGTGTTGGTCTTGATGCCGCCCATCACGTAGTGGGCCCCCGGCTGCACCGGGATCGGCGATTCGATCGGATCCACGCCGGCGAAGTCCAGCGCGAGCTGGCGGATCTGCGGCAGCCGCTCCAAAATCCGCTCGCGGCCCAGGTGGCGCAGGTCCAGCAGCACACAGCCGTCCACGCCCCGACCCTCGGCGATCTCCGTGCCCATCGCCAGCGAGACGGTGGACCGCGTGGCGAGCTCCATCTGTTCCGGCGCGTACTTCTTCATGAACCGCTCGCCCAGCGTGTTCAGGAGGTAGCCGCCTTCGCCGCGCGCGCCCTCGGTGATCAGAATGCCGGTGTCCTTCAAGGTGGTCGGATGGAACTGGATGAACTCCATGTCCATCAGCGGCGTCCCGGCCCGGTAGGCCATGCTCATGCCGTCCCCGGTGTTGATGACGGCGTTGGTGCTGGTGAGGTAAATCCGGCTGCAGCCGCCGGTCGCCAGGATGACGGCCTTGGCCCCGATGGCGTGCAGGCCGCCCTTCAGGAGGTCCCAGGCGATGAGGCCCCGGCAGAGGCCGTCCTCGACGATGAGCGACGTGACGTACCACTCTTCGTAGACGTACACCTGGCGCTTCAGGAGCTGCTCGTACATGGCGTGCAGGAGCGCATGGCCGGTGCGGTCGGCGGCGTAGCAGGTGCGGGGGAAGCCGGCGCCGCCGAACGGGCGCTGCGCGATGCGGCCTTGCTCGTCCCGGCTGAAGATCACCCCCATGCGCTCCAGCGCATGGATGTCGTCCGGGGCCTCGCGGCACATCGCTTCGATGGCGTCCTGATCGCCGAGCCACAGCCCGCCCTTGGCGGTGTCGAAGGTGTGCTTCTCCCAGGAATCGTTCTCGCCCAAGGCCGCGTTGATGCCGCCCTGCGCGGCGACGGAATGGCTGCGGACGGGATGGACCTTCGAGACGATGGCCACGTCGAGGCCCCCAGGACCAACGGGACCGGATAGCGCGGCCACGGCCGCACGCATGCCGGCCAGACCAGCCCCGACGATCAGAATGTCATGGACCTTCTCCAGACGCCCCATAACGCGCGGGTCATCAATACCCTACTGCGCACCCCCTTGGCAAATCACCGCGACCATGCTAACCTTCCAAGGTGACTATCCTTGCCACGCATCCTGCCTCAACGTGTTGGTCTCGCACGCCTGGTCCTATACGACAACTACACGATGCGTTGACCTTGGAGGCTTGTCGTTGAATCTCTCGGCCGACCGGTTCGTCCACCGCCACCTTGGCCCGACGGATGCCGACATCCAGGAGATGCTGGCGACGCTGGGCCTGCAGTCGCTCGACGCGCTGGTCGACGCGACCGTGCCGGAAGACATCCGGATGCGCAAGCCCCTGGCGCTCGACCCGAACATGGGAGAGTTCGAGGCGCTGGCGAAACTGCGTGTCTTGCACGACCGGAACCAGGTCTTCCGGTCCTACATCGGGATGGGCTACTACGACTGCATCACCCCGCCGGTGATCCAGCGCAATATCTTAGAAAATCCCGGCTGGTACACCCAGTACACGCCGTACCAGGCGGAGATCGCGCAGGGGCGCCTGGAGGCGCTGCTTACCTATCAGACCATGGTGGCCGACCTGACCGGCCTGCCGCTCGCCAATGCGTCGTTGCTGGATGAAGCGACGGCGGCGGCCGAAGCGATGATGATGTGCCTCCGGATCAAGGGCGATGGCAAGAAGGGCTTCTTCGTCGCGCAGGACTGCCACCCGCAGACCATCGCGGTGCTGCAGACACGGGCCCAGCCCTTCGGGATCACCCTGCACATCGGGCCGCCCGGGGCGATCAACTTCCAGAAGCAGGACCTCTTCGGCGTCCTGCTGCAGTACCCGGCGACGGACGGGGCGGTCCGCGACTACAGTGCCCTGGTGGCACAGGCCCACGCGGCAGGCGTGATGGCAGTGGTAGCCACCGACCTGCTCGCCCTCACGCTGTTGCGCCCGCCGGGCGAGTTCGGCGCCGACATCGCCGTCGGGTCGAGCCAGCGCTTCGGCGTGCCGCTCGGGTGCGGCGGCCCGCACGCCGCATTCCTGTCGTCGAAAGACGAGTACAAGCGCCAGACGCCCGGCCGCATCGTGGGCCTGTCGCGGGACGCCCACGGGAAGCCGGCCTACCGGCTGGCCCTGCAGACACGCGAGCAGCACATCCGCCGCGACAAGGCGACGAGCAACATCTGCACGGCCCAGGTGCTCCTGGCTGTGATGGCCAGCATGTACGCGGTGTACCACGGGCCCGAGGGCCTGCGGCGGATCGCGGAGCGCGTGCGCGGCTTTGCGGTAGTGCTCGCGGAGGGTCTGCGCCGCATGAGCTACAAGCTCGGCGCCGAGCCCTTCTTCAACACCCTCCGCGTCTGGCCGGACGAGCACTCCGGGAAACGCGTCCTCGCATTGGCGCAGGAGCGCCGCATCAATCTGCGGCAGTACGAGGACGGCTCCCTCGGCATCGCGCTGGACGAGGTGACCACGGCAGCCGAGGTGCAGACGCTCTTCGAGATCTTCGGGGGAGGCCGGCCGGTGCCCTTCACCGTCGAAGACCTCGCCGCGAAAGCCGACATGACGTTCCCGCCCGCGCTGGCGCGGACCAGCAAGTACCTCACGCACGAAGTCTTCAACCGCTACCATTCCGAGCACGAGATGCTCAGGTACATGCACCGCCTGGAGTCGCGGGACCTCTCGCTGGTGCATTCCATGATCCCGCTTGGCTCCTGCACGATGAAGCTCAACGCTACCGTGGAGATGATCCCCGTCACCTGGAAGGGGTTCAGCCGCATCCACCCCTTCGCCCCGCCCGAGCAGACACGCGGGTACCAGGAGCTCTTCCAGCAGTTGGAGAGCTGGCTGGCGGAGATCACGGGCTTCTCGTCCATCTCGCTCCAGCCGAACGCCGGCTCGCAGGGCGAGTACGCCGGGCTGATGGTGATTCGGGCCTATCACCGGCACCGGGGCGAAGGCCAGCGCGACGTCTGCCTGATCCCGGTCTCGGCTCACGGCACCAATCCGGCGAGCGCGGTCATGGCCGGGCTCAAAGTGGTGCCGGTGGCCTGCGACCAGCGCGGCAACATCGACCTCGGCGACCTGGAAGCCAAGGCCCTTCAGCACCGCGACAGATTGGCCGCGCTGATGATCACCTACCCGTCCACCCACGGGGTGTTCGAGGAGGGCGTGCGACGCGTCTGCCGGATCGTCCACGACTACGGCGGGCAGGTCTATATGGACGGCGCCAACATGAACGCCCAGGTCGGGCTGTGCCGGCCGGGGGACATCGGCGCCGACGTGTGCCACCTCAATCTCCATAAGACCTTCTGCATCCCGCACGGGGGCGGCGGGCCGGGCATGGGGCCGATCGGCGTGGCGGCGCATCTGGCGCCGTTCCTGCCGGGGCACCCGGTCACGAACCTGGGCGGGAAGGATTCGATCGGGCCGGTCGCCGCCGCGCCCTACGGCAGCCCGAGCATCCTGACGATCTCGTGGATCTACATCGCGCTGATGGGCGGCGACGGGCTGACCAAGGCGACACAGGTGGCGATCCTGAACGCGAACTACATGGCCAAGCGGCTGGAGAAGCACTTCCCGATTGTCTACACCGGCAAGAACGGGCTCGTGGCGCACGAGTTCATCCTGGACCTGCGACAATTCAAGGAGAGCGCCGGCGTCGAGGCGATGGATGTCGCCAAGCGGCTGATGGACTACGGCTTCCACGCGCCGACGGTGTCCTGGCCGGTGCCGGGGACCCTGATGATCGAGCCGACGGAGAGCGAGTCGAAGGCTGAGCTGGACCGGTTCTGCGGGGCGATGATCGCGATCCGCGGGGAGATTCAGGAGATCGTCGAGGGCCGGGTGCCGCGCGACAACAACGCGCTCAAGAACGCCCCGCACACGGCCGAAGTGGTGACGGCCACGCAGTGGAACCGGCCATACAGCCGCGAGCAGGCGGCGTTCCCCGCGCCCTGGGTGCGCGAGCGCAAGTTCTGGCCGGCTGTCTCGCGCATCGACGACGCTTACGGCGACCGCCACCTCGTCTGCACCTGCCCGCCCATGGACAGTTATTCATAAGGAGCCAGACCCCGTCTCCTGCGTCGCCGCCGTCACTTTCCGAAGAGTCCTTTGAGCCCCTCTACAGCCTTGGACCCAGTCTTTCCCGCTTCGGTGCCAATGCCCTTGGCCGCCTCGCCCACGGCTTCGGCGCCCTTCTCCAGAAACTTGCCCGAGCCCGCTATCGCCTGGAGAGTGGCTTTGTTGAGCGCCGCGATCATTTCCGCCACTGCTTGTTGCACGGTCGCCCCTTGCGACTCCTTCCCGATGTCCTTGAGATGGATGTCAGGGAGCGGGACCGTCAGACTCTGCCCCCGCAGACCGACGGCGCTCGCGTTGACGCGCCCGTTCCGCACGATGAAATGGTTGATCTGGACTTTCTTCTGATGGGCGCCGGCATCCGGGGCAGGCTGCGCGGCAGACCCGCGCCCGGTGATGGTCTTGAAGAACGCACCGATATTCTCTTGTATTCGTGCGATATTGCTCCCCATCACGGCCGTCTCATACGTCACTTCGGGAGCGTCCACCACAATTTCCTCAATGATGAGCTTGTCCGTCAGTGCGGATCGCACGTTGACTTTGACACGGGCATCACCGAGATGGAACGCGCTGGGGGTTTGGTATTCCTTGGGATTGCCGATGATGAGTCCTTTCACCCGCCCTTCGCCGGTCAGCAGCGATAACTGCACGGACTTCACGGTCACCGTCGTCCCGGTGATCTTGGGACCCGCTGCTTCGATCCCCGCCTTGACCATGGCATCCAGGTACAACGAGAAAACCACCAGGCCGATGACGAGCAGTAGCAGGATGCCGCCCACGCCGAAGAGCAGTATTTTTTTCATGCGAGCCTCCCGGGTTGTAGTCCTGAATTCTCAAGCGTACCGCAAAACGCCGTACTCCGCCAACCGCCGTCGTTCGACCTACTCTCCTCCGATGTTCTCGCCGAGGAGCTGAATGTAGACGCATTGCAGACCCACGATCGTCTTCGCGTCCTTGATGACTCCTTCCCGGATCATGGCGATGGTCTGCTCCAGCGGGAACTCCGCAATCGCCAGCACCTCGTCATGCCCCAGGTTCTGCTTGCCCTTTTGAAGCTGCGTCGCCTTGTAGATGTGGATCACCTCGTCGGTGAAGCCCGGCGTCGTGTAGGCGCTCGTGACGAGGTCGAGTCGCCCGGCCTTATATCCTATTTCCTCCTCCA
>JAXIOW010000020.1:0-12425 GCA_045403215.1 Nitrospirales bacterium
CTCCATCGCCGCAACGGCTGCCCGCCCATACGGCGCGTGTTTGGGGTTCGCGATCGCGATCTTTTTGACCGAGGGATGCAGCAGGGACTTAATCCCCAATGACCTGACATCAATCGGAGAGCCCTTGGGCACCCAGACCACAATCCTGCCGACAGCATACATGCACAACGTGTCTGGTTCCGCCAGCCCGGCCTCTTCCAACTTCTTGGGATACGAGATGTCCGCCGAAAAGAACAGATCGAACGGCGCGCCGTTTGAAAGCTGCGCATAGAAGTTCCCAGACGAGCCCAACGAGAGCTTGACTGCATTGCCGGTCTTCTTTTCGAAGTCCGCGACGATCTCCTTGAACGCAAAGTTCAGATCGGACGCCGCGGCAACTGAAATCTCTGCCCCTTGTGCTGTGGCCGCCCATAAGCACAGCGTCCCCACAAGAGCTGCAAACGCCCGCTTAGACCTCCCCATCATGATCAGTACCGCACCGTGAGCTGCGCAATCAGAAAGTTATGCGCGAAGGTGTCCGTGCTGTTGGTGGCGGCGGACAAGGCATTGTGCTTTCGAATCTCATATTCAAGCTGGAACTTAACCTGCTGCCAATATCCAGAGGACACCTTGACTGCGTTCAGGAAATAATAGTTCAGCCCGACGGTCCATCGATCATAAATGTTGTCATCGTTTCCGCCGATATTTTGCTTCATCTGATCATACCGAACGCCGAGCAGGAGCCCCGGCGATGTCGGCGTCCGTTGCGGGATCAGCTCATAAAAGCCGGCAAGGTACCAGGTCCGACGCTCGAACGGGCCGTCGCGTCCATCGGCCGCTTCCCCCATGAGCCGGAACCGCGGGAGGAGGTCCTGCGTCAGTTCAAAGTCACCTCCAATCCGGTTACGAAGCCCGCTGGCCTGCTGGATATCAACCTGGGTGCCCTCGTACCCCGAAACTCCAAACCGCAGTCCCCGGTGAGGGTTGAACCCCAGACGGCCAATAAAATCCTTGGAATTATTCGTGTCGCTGACGTTGATACCGGCACCATTGAACACACCCAGCGCGTAATCGAAAGAATCGCCAAATAGACGTCCTCTGGTCTGGATTCCAATATCTCGCTCCTGAATAAATTCAGCGTTGCTAAATTTTGTATTATCAAGCCCAGCATTCCGGGTCAACTTGAGATCAAGATAAGCGCGGCTGGTAAACGGCAGGAGGCCCCCGGGGGTCTGGGGTTCGATGCCGAAGGGGATCCGCTGCTGTCCTACCCGGATCACCATCTCCGGTTCGGACAGCACGAGGTCGGCAAATCCATCACGCAAGATCCCCGATGGTGCGTTGTTTCCGGGCGGGATGTTTTTCGCGATGGAATCGCCGAGACCGCGTCCGAGATTATCGCGAGGTTCGATGACCACCTGCGCGAACAGAAGCCCAGGGAAGATGTAACCGGAGGCTTCAAGCTCGGCGGTCGCGACCTGGAACTGGCTCTTGGTGGTTCCCAATGATGTTGCCAGCCCGGCCTGATCTGAATACCGTGGCTCAAGGTTGTGTATATGGAAGCCTAACCGCTCCTGGCGACGCAGGTGGAGCAGCATCGGAGTATATGGGGCCTTTTCATAGTCCGAGTCACTCGGCGTAAAGCCTTCTTTCAGAGCACCCCAAAACCCTTTTTCTTGGCCTTCCTTCACCGCCTGCTTGTCGATCGCAGCTCTCTGCTTGTCTGCCTCCTTCTGCGTCTCGACCGCCTTCTGTATCTCGTCTGCAATTGACGGCTTCGTCTCACTCTTCGCAGGCGGCTTCGGCTCCTCTGCGGCTTCTTTGAGGATCTCATCATATTCTTTCTGATTGATAACTCCCTTTTTGAGCAGCACATCGAGAATCCGGCGATCGTCCGCCGACGCCGATGCGGTTGTTATCATTAAGAGTGCCAACACAAGCCCGATAATCCTAATTATCATTGCTCACCTCCCCAACCAAGGATGTGACCGCCACACCAGGATCGGAGAGGATGATAAAATACAGATATTGATAATGTCAATACTATATTATCTATATCTTATTTTCCCTATAAATAGCTGTATTTACATTTCCAGGTACCAGTATTCAGCGGACGAGCGTGAAAAAGCGACTAGTCGATCAGGCTGGAATCAAAGGCGGGTCAGATCCCCCAGCCGCCGCTGAGGTGGATGTTTGTGCCCGTGACGTAGCGCGCCTCGTCCGAGAGGAGAAAGCGGACGGCCGCCACCGGGTCCTTGAGCTCGCCGACGTAGCCGGCCGGGATCTTCTTCATCATGCCGACCAGCTCCGTCTCGGGCGCGCTGCCCGAATTGACGAAGCCCGGCGAGATGGCGTTGACCGTGATCCCGTAGGGCGCGAGCGCCTTGGCCAGCGTGCGGGTGAGGATCAGGACACCGGCCTTGGCGATGTAATGGGCCGTCACCTCTGTCTGTGCCACCATCTGGTCCGCGTTCGCCATCGAGAAGGTGACGATCCGTCCCGCTTTGCGCGCCTTCATGCCCGGCGCCACCGCCTTGCTCATGTAGAAGACGGAATGCAGGTTGTGGGCGAACATCTCGGTCCAGCCGGCCGGCGTCTCGTCCAGGATATTGATCCGATGGTACGGGCCGGCGCAGTTGATGAGGGCGTCCACTGCGCCTAGTTCCTTCTCGACCTTGCGCACGAACGCCTCGGCCGCCGCCGCATCGGAGACGTCGCAGCGCTCGGCGATCGCGCGCCGGCCGGCCTGCGTGATGCGCGAGGCGGTCTCCGACGCTTCGTGCTCGGATCTCCGGTAGCACAGGGCGATGTCCCAGCCCGACGCGGCCAAGTCCAGGCCGATCGCGCGGCCGATCCCCTTCGCCCCGCCCGTGATCAATGCGACTTTAGCGGCCATCGTAAGGACTTATAGCATTCCGCTCCAGCCATGACAATCCTCCCGCGGGAATGCCTGCCCATTGACTTTGCAATAAGGCCTCACCCACTATACAGACCCATGACACAAGCCGCCAATCTCCGCGAGTTGATGCGCCGGCCGGGGATCATCAAGACGGTCGGGGCGCACGACGCGCTCAGCGCCAAGCTGATCGAAGAGGCCGGGTTCGACGCGATCTGGGCGTCTGGCTTTGGCATCTCGGCCTCGCTCAAGTGCATTCCCGACGGCAGCTTCCTCACGATGACAGAGCAACTGGAGGTCACGAAGAACATCGTCGAAGCCGTACGCATCCCGGTCATCGCCGACTGCGACACCGGGTTCGGCAACGCCCTCAACGTGTTGCGGACAGTCCAGGACTACGAGAAGGCAGGGATCGCCGGCATCTGCATCGAGGACAACGTGTTTCCCAAGCGCTGCTCGTTCTATGCCGGCGTCCGTCGCGAGCTGGTCTCCATCGACGAGCACGCGGGCAAGGTCCGCGCGGCCAAGTCGGCGCAAGCCTCGCCCGATTTTGTCGTGATCGCCCGCACCGAGGCCCTGATCGCGGGCTGGGGCCAAGACGAGGCGCTGAAGCGCGCCGAGGCCTACGCCGACGCCGGCGCCGACGCCGTGCTCATCCATTCCAAGGCTCCTACGTTCGACGAGCTGCGCGCCGTGTCGCAGCAGTGGTCCGGTCGCGTCCCGCTCGTCGTGGTCCCCACCATCTTCGGCTCGGTCACGGCTGACGAACTGGCGCGGCACGGCTTCAAGATCGTCATCTTCGCCAATCAGGTCATCCGCACGGCCATCAAGGCGATGCGCGACACCCTGGACGTGCTGAAGCGCGAGCACCGCGCCGAAGCGGTGGTCGACCGCATGGTGTCGCTCCAGGAGGTCTACGATCTGGTCGGCGTGACCAAGCTGGAAGAAGATGAGCGCAAGTTCCTCCCGGTGGGCGCCGAGAAGATCACGGCCATCATCCCGGCGGCGGGCTTCGAGAAGCAGTTGCTGCCGCTCATTCAGGACAAACCCAAGTGCCTGCTGGACATCAAAGGCAAGACGATCCTCGAACGGCAGATCGCGACGCTGAACGAGGTCAATATCAAGGACATCGCCGTCGTCCGCGGGTACCAGAAGGAGAAAATCGCCTTCTCCAACCTGCGGTACTACGACAACGATCGGTACGAGGACACGGGGGAGCTGACATCGATCTTCTGCGCCGAACAGGAGCTGAAGGGGCGCTGCCTGCTCCTGTACTCCGACATCATCTTCGAGACCGGCATTCTGCTGAAGCTCCTGAAGAGCCCCGCCGACATCACCATCGTCGTGGACCTGGCCTGGGCGGACCAGCGCAAGCTGTCGCGCCCGCACTTCAAGCCGGACCTGGTGTTCCTCGACAACCCGCCGGCGACCGGCTACCGGTTCGTCCCTCCGGACGGGCCCAACCGGCTGGTGAAGATCGGCCAGAACCTGGACCCGGAGCGGGCGCACGGCGAATTCATCGGCCTGGCGATGCTCTCGGAACGGGGGACCGATCAGTTCAAGTCCGCGTACAAGAACGTGGCGAAGAACCCCGCGGCCCCCTTCCACGAAGCGCCCTCGCTTGCGAAGGCCTCCCTCACCGACATGCTGCAGGAACTGGTGGACCGGGGGCACGACGTCTCCTGCCTCCCCATCTACAAGGGCTGGATGGAGGTGGATACGTTCGAGGACTACCAGCAGGCCTGGGCTGAACTCAAAAAATAGGCGAGACATGCCCGAGCCGGGCGGAACCGCAAAGCTCGTGGGAGAAATCCTTCCCGGGGTGTATCGCTTCACGATCCATGACGACCGGATCGATTTCCAAAGCGACAGTTACGCCGTCATCGAGAACGGCAGGGCCATCCTCATCGATCCCCTGCCGATGGCCAAGAAGGACCTCAAAAAGCTCGGTCCCGTTGAGGCCATCTGCCTGACCGGGTCGTGCCATGAGCGGTCCGCCTGGCGCTACCGCCGAGAGCTGAACGTGACGGTCTATGCGCCGCAGGGCGGGGTGGATTTCGAAGAGACGCCGGACCGCTGGTACAAGGCCACCGACCGCCTGCCGGGCAACCTGCTGGCCGTCCACACGCCCGGTCCGACCGAGGCCCATTACTCCTTCTTCCTGGAACGGAATGGAGGTGCGGTCTTCTGCGCAGACCTGCTCACCAACGCCGGGAAGGGCGGATTAGCCTTTGTGTCCGACGAGTACCAGGATGAGCCGGCGCGCTCGCGCGAGAGCGTCCGCTCTTTACTAACCCTGGATTTCACAACGCTCTGCCCCGACCATGGCAACCCGGTGATGGTCGGCGCCAAGGAAGCCATCACCCGGGCGTTGGAGCGGGACAAGAAGAAGAAAAAGTGACTACTTCGGGCGCAGGTCCGGAAAGAACGCTGCCAGCTTCATTGCCAGGCCGAGGTCCCCTTCCATCTTCAACCGGCCACTGAGGTAGGCTGATACGCCGTTCAATCGCCCGTCGAGGATCGCCACGCAATCCTCGCCTGCCATCCGGAGCGTGATGTCCGGCGAGGGATGGACGCCTGATGCGACCCGGCAGGTCCGGTCTGCGACATGGAGCTGGTATTGCCCGCCTTCCTCCCCGGACAGGTCGAACTGATATACGGCAGTGACGCCTTCCGCCGCCTCAGCATGGAACCGGGACGGGAGCGCCTCGAAGAACGCCCGTACGGCCGAACCGCTCATTTGACAAGCCTCATTTCGCTGTGCGAAAAAACACCATGCCCTGCCCCAAGTGTCAAAACCAGACCGTGCCGGTGACCCGGAACGGCGCCACCACGCAAGTCTGCGCCGCCTGTGACACCCCCGACCGGACCTGCACGTGGTGCAAGGTAGCGATGTCCAAGCGCCTGGTCGGCAACGGCAAGTACCTGCACTACCTCTGTCCGAAGTGTAGGTTCCAACACACCGCAAAGTTCGCGTAACCCCTCATTTCACCAGGCGAGTCACCACGAGGAGCAGCACGAGCCCCGCCATCCCGACGCAGAAGGGAAAGACCGAATAGGTCAACACGCTCTTCAGCAGGCGCTGATCCAGCCAGTCTGGATTGCGCGCCTGGAGGTCCCGATACACGAACTCGTACGCCAGGACTAAGTTGCTCAGGAACAGGACGAACGTGCGGAGGGTGCGCCCCCACGTATAGTTGCCGCTGAGCAGGAAATCCAAAATGAAAAACCCGCCGGCCGCATGGACGGTCGGGATCACGACGACCAGGAAGAACTCACCAAACCATCTCCCGCAGCTCGAACCGTCCGCTGTTGTCGGCCCGCTCATGAGGGCGGCATCGGCATCTTCTGAGCGGGACGGACGCGACCAGCCTTGCAATCCTCGCAGACGCGAGGACGATCCTTCAGGAATCTCCCCCCGCTGAGGCAGGCGTAATGGACCATCTCGTTGCACACCGTGCACCGGGCCCACCCACCGGTGAAGAATGTGATGTTCCGGTAGAGGACCTTCCGGCAGACCGGGCAGGAGGTTGGCTGGATCTCCAGCGTCAGCAGCTCGATCCCCTGCTTGATGCATCGCCACCCCATCGCGGCGCTCAGTATAGACAAGCCGTTCCGAATCCTGCAAGCTTGGAGACAAGAATGAGAACCTCCCTGGTTTGTGCGCTGATCATCATGTGCGTCGCGCCCGTACGGTCACAGGCCATCGAGCTCCACCCGAGCTCCGCGCAGATCGCCACGGAGCTGGAACGCGGCCGGGCCGCCGCCACTGTTCGCACCCCGCCGGTCGAACTGTATTCGTGGTTCGGGCCACCGAACGATCCTGCGAACGAGTTCCGGCCCCGCGGGTTCCTCATGACGAAGCTCTCGGGCCTGGCCGTGCTGTCGGCCCACTTCGCGCTGCGTGCCCAGCAGCCGAACGAGCAGGAGCTCCGGCGGATCCTGGACGACCAATACCTCCAAGTATCCGTCACGCTCTACGGCGACCGCCGGAACTTCGCGCAGAACACCTTCGTGATGCTCGTCCAGGGCGACAGGAAAATCATGCCGGCGCGAATCCGTGCGGACGACATGGCCGACCGCACATCCGCCTGGCCGAAATCCCCGGCCTATCGCGCCAAGGTGGTGGCGTCCTTCACGTACGGCGACTTCGATCCGCTCGCGAAGACCCAGCTCTCCGTCTTCCCGCGGACCGGCGGGGAACTCTCATTCGACCTGGACTTCGCATCCATTCCGTGACCCCTCACCCTGCCCTCTCCCCGGAGGGTCGAGGGAGATTCGGTTCGTTGACACGCTTTAGAGGGCTTTGCTAACCTGCGCAACATTAATTAGTGGGAGAGGGCCCCGAAGACGCCCCTCCCACACCCACGTATGGACATCAAGACTTACCTGGAGCAAACACGGCAGGACGTGGACCGTTTCCTCGAGTCCATCATGCCGGCCGAGGACGCCCCGCCCGCCACGCTCCACAAGGCCATGCGCTACAGCCTGTTCGCCGGCGGGAAGCGCGTGCGGCCCATCCTGGCCATCGCAGCTTGCGAGGCAGTCTGCGGCGCCTCGCCGCTCGTCCTGCCCCTCGCCTCGACGCTGGAGCTGATTCACACCTACTCACTGATCCACGACGACCTGCCAGCCATGGATAACGACGACTACCGGCGGGGCAAGCTGACCAACCACAAGGTCTTTGGCGAAGCCATGGCCATCCTGGCAGGCGACGCCCTGCTCACCATGGCCTTCGATCTCGCCAGCCGGCCCGAACTGGTCAACGGCCTCGATCCCCGCGCGCAGGTGCGGGTGATCCAAGAACTCGCCGCCGGCTCCGGCAACGCGGGGATGGTGGGCGGACAGGTGGCCGACATCGAGGCCGAAGGCAAGGACATTGACCTGGCGACGCTGGAGAGCGTGCACCGCTGGAAGACCGGCAAGCTCATCCGCGCCGCGGTCCGCATCGGCGGGATCGTCGGCGGGGCCACCGACCGGCAACTGCATCGCCTCACCGCCTACGCCGAGGACATCGGCCTCGCCTTCCAGATCGCGGACGACGTGCTGAACGTCGTGGGCACGCGGGAGCAGCTCGGGAAGGACGCCAACACGGATGCCTCCCGCGGGAAGAAAACCTACCCGACGTTCTTCGGCGTAGACGGCGCCCGCAAGCGGGCCGAGGAACGCGTCGCCTCGGCCATCGCTCATCTCAAGGACTTCGACCAGAAAGCCGATCCGCTCCGCGAGCTTGCTCTTTACATCACCAGAAGAAAAAATTAACACGGGAAGGGGCGCGTCCCATGGGAAAAGAGCCTGACCTGGCAGGATCGGGGTGCGGCGGGTGTGATAACGCCTGGGGAGGGTGGGTGTAATGAAAGTGCTGGTCACGGGGGCCACTGGATTCGTCGGCGCCGCCGTCGCCCGGTGCCTGCTCGAACGCGGTGTGGACGTCCGCGTCCTCGTGCGCCGCGACAGCGACCTGCGCAACCTCGAAGGACTCAAGGTCGAGCAGGCCCATGGCGACCTGCGCGACGTCGCGTCCCTGCGGCAGGCCCTGGTCGGCTGCCGCCAGCTCTACCACGTCGCCGCGCACTACGCCCTATGGGCGCCCGATCCGCAGATCTTCTACGACATCAACGTCACCGGCACGCGCAACCTCATGGAGGCGGCGCGGGACAGCAGCGTCGAACGGATCGTCTACACCAGCACCATCGGAGCGATCGGCCTGCCGCCGGGCGGCGGGCTTGGCACTGAAGAGACGCCGGTGTTGCTGGAGCAGATGGTGGGACACTACAAACGCTCGAAGTTCCTGGCCGAGCAGGAAGTGCACAAGCTGGCCCAGGCGGGGCTGCCGGTCGTCATCGTCAATCCCAGCGCGCCTGTCGGAGCCCGCGATATCAGGCCGACGCCCACCGGGCAGGTGATCGTGGACTTCATGAAAGGGCGGATGCCCGCCTATATCGAGACCGGCATGAACCTCGTGGACGTGGACGACGTCGCCGTGGGGCACCTCCGGGCCATGGAGAAAGGACGGATCGGCGAACGCTACATCCTCGGCAACCGCAACCTGATGCTCCGCGAGGTGTTCGCGATCCTGAGCCGGCTGACCGGCGTGCCTGCTCCCACCATCAAGCTCCCGCGCTGGACCATCCTGCCGCTGGCCTACGCCAACCAGTGGCTGGCCGACTACGTGACGCACCAGCCGCCGCGCATCCCGCTGGATGGCGTCAAGATGGCCAAGTACGTCATGCACTACGACTGCTCCAAAGCCCTCCGGGATCTGGGGCTGCCGCAGACACCCGTGGAGGTGGCCCTGGAGAAAGCGGTCCGCTGGTTCCGTGAACACCGCTACGCCTAAATGGAATTCCTGGAACTCCTCGGCAAGACCCTCCTGCTCCGCCCGTACGTCTTTCTTTTTCTGGCCATCGCCCTTACCACTTCCGTTTGGCTGATGGGATCCAAGCGGACGGCGATCTTCTTTCTCCTCACCTGGGCGACCGCTTTTGCCTGCGAGTTCTCCTCCACCCGCACCGGCATTCCGTTCGGCTGGTACTTCTATACTGGCTCGACCCGTAACCAGGAGTTGTATTTCAGCAACGTACCGTTCATGGACTCACTGTCGTTCTCGTTCCTCCTGTTCACAAGCTACTGCCTGGCCCTGGTCTTCCTCCTGCCGGCCCGCGGCCACGGACTGTCCCTGGAGTTGCGTGACAACCCGGTGATACGCCAGTCAGGCCCGGTCCTCGCGCTCACGACGCTCTTTTTCGTGCTGCTGGACGTGGTCATCGATCCTGTCGCCCTCCGGGGGGACCGCTGGTTTCTCGGCAAGATCTACGACTACCCGGAGCCGGGCGTGCACTTCGGCGTTCCGATTGAGAACTACCTGGGCTGGGCCGTGGTGGGGTTGGTCGCTCTCGGCGTGTTCCAACGGATCGACCGCCACCTGCCGGACGCCACGAACGCGCCCACCATCACGCGCCCGCTCCTGCTGGGGTGTGTCCTCTACTACGGCGTCCTCGCGTTCAATCTGGCGGTCGCCTTCTGGATCAACGAGCCCGTGATAGGCACCACCGGCCTCTTCATGTACCTCCCGATCACAGCGTTCCTGCTGCTGAAACTGGCCGGACGGCTGTTATAATGGCCCTGACCTTCTACTGGAGGACGAGGCAATGATGATTCGCAAGCTCCTCATCGCGGCGCTCCTGTTCCCCCTCGTCTGGTTCGGCAGCGCGGCCATGCATTTCCCCCGCGTCTTCCAGGTCATGTTCATGATCTACCTCCTGCTGGGTCTTGGCGTGTTCCTGTTACTGGATGCGCCGTCCGTTCCCCTGGTTGAGGGATGGAAAGCCGTGGCGGCGCTAATCAGCTTTTACCTGGTCCTCTCGGCCGCGTACATCCTGGGCGCGTCCTACCTGCCCCAGTACGATCCGGCCGTGGAGAGGGGCAAGATCGAGAAGATCGTAAAGCCCAAATTGGAAACCCCTGCAGCGCGCCGGGCTAAATTGGAAGAACTGCTCAAGAAAACCGAAGCATTGCAAGCCAAGACCGAAACCCTCCAGGCGAAACTCGAAAAACTCGCGCCGTCGGCTCCCGCAAGCGTGCCGGCGGCAGGCGCCGTCGCACAACTAGCCTCCGCAGCTGGAGGAGACATCATCGCACGCGGCATGGAAGTCTACGACCTGCACGAGTGCTACAACTGCCACAAGATCGGCGGCAAGGGGTCTGTGAAGAAACGCGGTCCGGTATTGGACAACATCGGCAACCTCCTGACGCAGGAAGACATCAAGAAGAAGGTCTTCGACCCCGGCTACCTCTATGCCGACGGCTTCGAGAAGGAGCACAAGAAGGGGCAGATGCCGGACAAGTACAAGGAGCTGATGACCGATGAGGAAGTCACTGCCCTGGCCGCGTACCTGACCACGCTGAAAAACCCGGCCGTCGAGACCCCCAAACCGATCTTCGTGAAGACCAAGGTGGAGCATGGCTTCATCGTGTACGGGTACGTGCGCGACAAGAACGGCAAGCCGGTTCCGGACCTGCCCGTGATGGCCCAGCCCTTAAAACCCGGCCGCGAGGGCCACACAGTCAAGACGAACAAGGAAGGCTATTACGAGATTTTCCTTCACATTCACAACGAGGACGTCGGCACGAAGATCGTCATCTCGGCGAACAACGTGAAGAAGGAGATCGTCGCCAACTACAACCCCGACGACAAGGTCACCAAGCGGCAGGCGGCCGTAGACCTAGTGCTCTGACGGCGGGAGGGGGAACGCTCACCGATAGACGGCGCCGCGCTCTCCCCGAACACGGCGGAAAACTCTGCGCTAAGGTATGGTGACGGCTCTCCGATGCTGACGATCAGACGCGGCAGGGAACAGGACTTTCCGGACATTCTGAAGATCCAGGCGGAAGCCTTCGGCGAGTATCAGGGCCTCTACGATGTGAACGCCTGGACGAAAGAATCCTTGGAGAACGTCAACCTGGACGCGCGGGACAAGGTCATCCTGGTCGCGGAATGGGAGGGGATGCTGGTGGGCTCCGTCCGCTTCTGGGTCGTGGCGGGCGTCTGCGTGATCCGGCTGCTCTCCGTGAAGCCCGGCTACCAGGGCCGGGGCATCGGGAAGGCCTTGATGCGGGAGATTGAGCGCCTGGCTACGGACGCGCACAAGCTCTACGTCTGCACCATGCTCCGCACCTCCCGGAACACCACCCTGTTCTTGAGCCTCGGCTACCGTCCCGAGTCCGTTCTCCACGACCACTACCACCACACCGATTTCATCTGCTTCTCCAAATACCTGAAGCACGCGTCCTGACTTACTCGACCCTCAGCAGCTCAATCTCGTAGAGCAGCGCGGCATTGGGCGGAATGAACGGGCCGAAACCCTTCGCGCCATAGCCGAGCCCGGGAGGAACCCTCAACTTCCGTTTCCCCCCGACCCGCATCCCGGCTATCCCTTCGTCCCAGCCCTTGATCACTCGCCCTGCGCCGAGCCGAAAACTAATGGGCCGGTTGCGGTCTCTGCTGGAATCAAACTTCTTTCCGTCTAGCAGCCAGCCAGTGAAGTGAACCGTAACGGTCTGCCCTGCTTTCGCGACAGGGCCGGTTCCCACGATCAGGTCCTTATACTTGAGGCCACTCCTCGTTGTGACAACAGCCACGAGCTCTCCTTGTCAGGGTTGCCGTTACTTTTTCATCTGACTGACGAACACGATGACCACCAGGATGAGGAAGCCGACACCCGTGAGCGCCCACATCCATCCCATGATGTCGCTCATCGAAACGACTCCGCTGTCGTTTTTGCTTGCATGATGTAGGTAGCTAGAACATCTGGCTTAAGACGACGTAGGCCAGTCCCGCTAGCATTGCAGCCACCGGCAGCGTGACGATCCAGGCCAGCACCATGTCCCGGACGGTCGCCCAGCGGACGGCCTGCAGGCCCTTCAGGAGCCCGATGCCGATGATCGCCGAACCGCTGACGTGCGTCGTCGAAACGGGCAAGCCCATCGTGGCTGAGACGAGCACCAAGGAGGACGTCGTGAGATTCGCCGACAGCCCCTCGACATGGTC
>JAXIOW010000040.1:0-5176 GCA_045403215.1 Nitrospirales bacterium
GACCCCTTGAGGACACCACAGTAATCGGTCATACTTAACGCCTATGGGCCTACATTCTGCATCTCCCTGCGAGACGCTAGAGGAGCAGTACCGGACCCTGTTGGAGGTCGTGGAGGCCATCTCCGTCCAGCGGGATCTGCATGAGCTGTGTCGAGATCTCGCCCAGCGCCTGCCTCGCGTGGTGCATGTGAATTTCGTGGGTCTGTGCTTACACGATCCCGAGCGCAACGTGTTGCGGCTCCACACCGTTCAGGCGAATGTTCCGGCCGACATCGTAGGTGGTCACGAATGCCCGATTGGAGATTCTCCGGGTGGATTGGTGTGGCAGACGCAGCAGCCCCTCATCGTTCCGGATCTTGCCGAGGAAGGTCGCTGGCCGAAGGTCACCGGGCTCATGCAGGAGGACGGTATTAGTTCGTTTTGTATCGTTCCTCTGACCACGGCCGCGCGGCGCCTGGGAGCCATGACATTCGCGAGTTTGAAGAAAGAGGCCTATGGCGAGGCGGACGTGGAATTCCTCCAGCAAGTCGGCAAACAAATCGCGGTCGCTGTGGACAACGCGCTGGCCTATCAACAGATCACCGAGTTGAAGGACAAACTGACCAAGGAGAAGCTCTACCTCGAGGACGAGATCCGCACCGAGTACAACTTCGAGGAGATCATCGGGGAGAGCGCAGCGCTGAAGCGCATCCTGAAGCAGGTGGAGACCGTCGCGCCGACCGACTCCACGGTGCTGATTCAGGGGGAGACCGGAACCGGCAAGGAGCTCATCGCTCGCGCGATCCACAACCTGAGTAAGCGACGCGAGCGGACCTTCGTCAAGATGAACTGCGCGGCGATCCCGACGGGCCTGCTCGAAAGCGAGCTATTCGGTCATGAACGGGGCGCCTTCACCGGCGCCATCGCACAAAAGGTCGGCCGGTTCGAGCTGGCCCACGGAGGCACGCTGTTTCTCGACGAGGTCGGCGATATCCCGCTCGAGTTGCAGTCCAAGCTGCTGCGTGTCTTACAGGAACAGGAGTTCGAGCGGTTAGGGAGCAACCGCACGATTCGTGTGGACGTCCGCCTGGTGGCGGCCACGAACCGGGACCTTTCCCAGATGGTCGCCGATAAGCAATTCCGCAGCGATCTCTATTACCGCTTCAACGTGTTCCCCATCGTGGCTCCTCCCTTGCGGGAGCGCCCCGAGGACATCCCCTTGCTCGTCCGCTATTTCGCGCAAAAGTACGCCTGCCGCATGAACAAGCGGATCGAGTCCATCCCAGCGGAAACGATGGTGGCTCTTTCGAAGTACTACTGGCCCGGCAATATCCGGGAGCTCGAAAATTTGGTCGAGCGTTCCGTGATTCTGTCCCGCGGACCTGACCTGCATGTGCCTCTTGGAGAATTGAAAGCGCAGGCGCCGGCTGCTCCTAACGGAGCGACCACGTTGGAGGCTGCCGAGCGCGAACACATCCTGCGCGTCCTCCGGGAAGTCAATTGGGTGATCGGCGGTTCCTCCGGTGCGGCTGCTCGCCTCGGCATGAAACGCACGACGTTGCAATCGAAGATGAGAAAGCTTCGAATCTCCCGCCGGTCCTGAATCATATCCAGCGCCTCGTGGCAGAAGAGCAAAGGCGCTTATGACGGATGTGTGGCCCAGTCTGCCCCTGGAGGCGTGGCGAGATACCTACGCCACTCTTCATATGTGGATGCAGGTCATCGGTAAAATCAGGCTTGCGCTGGCGCCGATGGTGTGTCACTGGTGGCAAGTGACCCTATACGTCACGCCCCGTGGGCTGACGACTTCTCCGATCCCGTACGGCACGCGCATTTTTCAGATCGATTTTGACTTCCTCGACCACAAGCTATTGATTCAGACGGCGGACGGAGGAACCCGTTCCCTAGCGCTCGCGCCACGCTCCGTGGCCGAATTTTATCGGGAAACGATGGCGGCCCTACGATCGCTTGGCATCGAGGTGAGCATCTGGACGACACCGGTTGAAGTGGAAGACCGAACTCCCTTCGAACAGGATTACAAACATGCGGCCTATGATCCTGAATATGCGCAGCGATGCTGGCGGGTTCTGGCGCAAGCGACCCGCGTGCTCACGGACTTTCGCTCACGATTCAGCGGCAAGGTAAGCCCGGTGCACTTCTTCTGGGGGGCTTTTGACCTGGCGGTCACCCGATTCTCCGGCCGCCCTGCGCCCAAGCACCCAGGCGCGCCCTACGTGGCCAAATTTGTGGCGCGCGAAGCGTACTCGCACGAGGTGAGCAGTTGCGGGTTCTGGCCGGGTGGTGGGCCCGTGGACAGGGCGGTCTTCTATGCCTATGCCTACCCGGAGCCTGAGGGTTTCAAAAAGTATCCCATCCAGCCCAAAGAGGCCTTCTACAGTGAGGAGATGAGAGAGTTCCTGCTGCCGTACGATGCGGTCCGAACTGCGGATTCGCCTGACCATGTCCTGCTGGTGTTTCTCCAGAGCACGTACGAAGCCGCGGCGAACCTCGGCGGGTGGGACCGGGCTGCGATCGAGCGCGCATCAACGAAGTAAGACAACTTCGACTTTCCCTCTAATCGGCTCGTGCCGATAATTCGGCATCTGCCGATATTTCGGCACTGTTTCTTCGGCACCGCATCCCTCTCACGACAAAAGCCAGCCTTCTAGCAAGCTCTAACCATTTGTAGTTTCGGCGAGTTAGCTGACTTCTGCTGATCTGGAGTCTGCCTGGAACATGAATTGCCATTACTTGTGGCATGACGCATCTAACGGAGAAGGAGGAACCCGCGATGGAACTGACCTTTACTCTACCCAACGGAACGCGCGCGGGCATCGTGCCGACGCACAGTCTCGAAGGTCTGACGGTTCAGCAACTGGAGATGGAGTGCCTCGCTCCAGCCAAGGATGTTTCAGTCGTGTTCTATGTGCCGAACAAACCCGCGTTGGATCGAGTCAGGACCCGATTCGGCCTGACGGAATGTTGAAGGGGAGGCGGAATCGCCGCCTTCGGCTGCTAAGCGGTCTCGAGAAAAATGAGAGAGGTTTAAAGAGCTCTGTATGTTGAAAATCACCATGAGAATAGAGTCCGGTGTGATGACCTTTGAGCTTGAAGGAAAGCTTGCAGGGCCTTGGGTGAAGGAGTTGGAGCTCTGCTGGCGCTCCGCTGCCAGCACGCAGCGGATCCATCCCGTGCGCGTAGATTTGTCGTCGGTCACCTTTATCGATGCAGAGGGGAAAGACCTGCTCGGCCGGATCCACCACGAAGGCGCCAGGTTGGTGGCGACGGGGTGCTTGAACAAGTGCATCGTGGAAGGGATTACACAGTCAGAGGAAAGGAAGGCGTGAGGGCTGACCGGATGCCCAACAAGGAGAAAGCGATGAAACAGATAACACTGGCGATTTTCGTGATGGTACTGGGATCTTTCGCCATCGCCGATGCCGCGGGGGCGGAAGGCAGGGAATGGAAGGTCGTTACCGTCGAGCTGGCGCCCGGGACGGCGGACGCGCGGCATTTCCATCCTGGCGTCGAGCTCGTCTATGTCCTGGAAGGCGCGGGATACTTGGAAGCGGATGGCAAGCCGCCGGTCGCGTTGAATCCTGGGGCCGTGACGACGTTACAGCCGAAGCAAGGCCATGTGCTCAAGAACGCGAGCCAGACACGGCCGCTGAAAGTGCTCGTCGTGCTTCGCCTCCCCAATGAGAGCGTCAGGCGGCAGCAGGCTTACGAGCAACCCATCTTCTGAATGACGAAAATGCGCACTGGCTACTTTTTCATGACCATGAAAGAAAACCTCGAAAAAGTCCAACTGCTGGCCCGCGATCTGCGGAACGGCAAAGAGTTCCCGCGCGGCCCGCGCGAAACGCTGGCCGGCTACGTGCTCGCTGCCCGCGCGCTGGACAAGTGCCGCGCCGTCCTCGTCGGCTGGCAGGGCGAATACCACTCCACCTGCCCGCTCGATCCGCGGTGGCTGAAGTTCGCCGAAATTGACTACAATGCGTACAGGTCGTTTAGTTCGACGTGTACGACTTGGAAGAGGAACGTCTCTAAAGGAGGGGGCCATGAAGTCGTTGCCGCGAAAGATTGAAACGATCATTGAGCCGGAACCTGTCGTTGAAGGCGCCGGAGTCAGGCTCAACCGAAGCATTGGGACGCGCAGGCTGGACTATCTTGATCCGTTCCTGTTGCTGGATCACTTTGCGTCCAGCAATCCGCGTGATTATGAGGCCGGATTCCCCCTGCATCCCCATAGAGGGATCGAGACGGTGACCTACGTGCTGCGGGGAGAGGTGCATCACAAGGATACCCTCGGTAACTCAGGTAGCATCGGGGCCGGGGACGTCCAGTGGATGACGGCTGGACGCGGCATCATGCACGAGGAGATGCCGCAGGTGCGTCCTGAAGGGATTGCGGGATTCCAACTCTGGGTCAACCTGCCGGCGAAGCTCAAGATGACCAAACCGCGCTACCAGGATATCCGATCCGGGAGCATTCCCGAAACCCATAGAGTGGACGGTGCCAGAATCCGGGTCATCACAGGAACCATCGATGGGGTCAGCGGTCCGGTGACCGGCATTGCCGCCAATCCTATCTACCTGGATGTGTTCGTTCCCGCTCATGCCTCCTTCCTCCAGCCGATCCACCGAGGGCACACGGCGTTCGCGTATGTATTCGAGGGCGAGGCGAAATTTGCCGGCGACGAGAAAGAAGACGGCACCATGATTTCGCACCCCAGGCTCGTCGTGTTGGGTGACGGCGATTATGTAAAGGTGGTCACGGGTAAGACTCCTGTTCGCTTTCTGCTGGTGTCCGGGAAACCGCTGCACGAGCCCATTGCGCGGTATGGCCCGTTCGTGATGAACACCGAAGAGGAGATCGAGCAGACGCTGCAAGAACTCCGCCAGGGCACATTCGTCACAACGTAAGCGTTGGGGCTGACTAGGAGGAGGTCAAGACATGCTACCGACACGTGGATACGCAACCAAAGGTCCTACCTCCGTTCTCGAACCGTTCACCATCGAGCGGCGCGAACCGGGTCCCCACGATGTGCTGATCGAAATCCTTTACTGCGGCATCTGCCACTCTGACATCCACATCGCCCGCAGCGACTGGGCGCCGAGCACCTACCCGTGCGTGCCTGGTCACGAGATCGTGGGTCGCGTTCAGGCCGTGGGCGCCGAGGTGACAAAGTTCAAGG
>JAXIOW010000178.1:0-6609 GCA_045403215.1 Nitrospirales bacterium
CTCGCATACCGGATCGCCTGTGGGGGGAGATGGCCGAGTTCGTCCCCAGGTAGCCTCAATTCGACTTCGACGCTTTTTCCCGCTTGAGAATCACTGCAGGGCTTCTGCCAGAGACAAACGCGCCGACAGCTTCCCAGCCCATTTCGCCCTTCACGTTCAGCGTCTTTTGCAGGTTACCGACGTCTGAGACTTGAACGATTTCATATTCCCACTGCATGTGAGCCTCCGCTTCCTGGCTCCCCAGAGGGTACCGGATTGTCGGGATGGGCGCGAGTTTATCCGTGGTAGCGTCCTGGCCTGTGCCCCTCTTCACCCCACCGGGCGCCGTGATTCTTGACGTGACGTTGCGCCGCCACGGCGCGGTTAGGCGGTGGACCATCAACAGCGGCCTGACGCCTGGCCACTGGAGTTGCCGACTCGTGGAGGCCAACAGCGTCACCGTGTCAGGCTGCGCGACAGCGGACGCGATGATCGCCAAGGAACGCGAGTGGCGAGCCGAGATCGCTGCCGCCAGGGCGGACGGCTGGGCCTGCCAAACTTGCCCACTACCCTCAAACTGACCCACTACCGCCGCTTGAGCGGCCTTGACTTCGCTACTCACGGCAGTTCGGAGCGCCCACCAGTGCGCCCACCACTCCTGACACGCCGAGCGATTTCTTGAGGCTTCTGGGGACCGCTAGAGGTCACCGGACCGCTGGCAGGATGCACACACGCCAATAAATCTGCCGATAACTGTCGATTCCAAGAGTTCCTCGAACTTCTTGAAACAGTCGTTCTTCTAGCGGGTTTCGACAATCCGGTAAACGATGTCCATCGAATGGATCGGCTGGTCTACTGGAACGGCAAGAGTCTTGACGCGGCTCGTTCCAACGAAGCGGCGGGTGAAAACGTTGTCGCGACTTTCGCCTGTAGGATCATGTTGAACATGAACGGGTTGCGAGGGCGTGAGCATGAAACGTGATCGCCGGCGCGCGAGCATCCGGGTGCCTTCAATCACTAACAAAAAACCCGTATGAAATGGGGTCGAAAAAGGGCAACGTGAAGGGACGACGAAAGGTGCGTCGTTCGCAAGTTGTTGAAGGGATTGGCTCACCACACTGGACGATTTCCGCAACTGGCTCATCCGTGCAGCGTGATGCGAGGCCTGTCTTGGTGACTCAGTGAGGGTCGGGTTCGAACCCGCCAGGACGCTTTACATTCTGTAAGTTACAGATTCTGCAATGCCGTGATTGCCGTAAATGCCAGCGTTGCCGTGACGCCTTGCACGCTATTGCACGCGCGGTCGCGGCGCCCACGACCCTCGGTCTCGCCTCAAAATACGACATTGACCTCGCTAACGGGTTTTCTGCTGGGCGAGGAGTGCACGAGCGGCGTGGTCCCTATCTGTTGCGTCAGTGCGGGACCATAATCAGGGACTTGCTCTCGATCAGTGCGGACTCGGAGATCGCGAAGTACGAGCGACAGCTGTAAGCACCCTTTGCCGCCCTCGGTCGATACTGCTCTCACCGCTCGCCGTGTGCAACGTCCATTCGGAATTGGATCCAAAGCATCGATCTCAGTCCATCTGCATGGTGCACCTGCTTCGAGTTGGATGCCCGAGCACATCGCTACACCGGCCGCGTCACCTCGGCCACCGTTGAACCGAGTGCGTCTCCTACCATGGCTCTATACGCAGAGCGCGTGGGCGGGCTACGTGCCGCAGAACGTGCGGTAAGGCTGCTCGCCCGAACTGGACGTGCTGAACATCGGCAAGTCGCGCCCATGGTCGTAGGGTGTCGCCAGCACGTCAAGCAGTCGCTCCATCACGGAATCGTCGTCCGCGTTGGTCGCCGCCTGGAGCGCCTCCTCCACGTTGTGATTGCGCGGGATGAACGCCGGGTTGTGCCGTCGCATTAGGTCCTCGGCCTCGGCGGGCGACTGCGGCTGCCGCCCGCGGCGCGCCGCCAACCGGTGATGCCACGCCTCGAGTTCGGGATCGGCGTTCGTGGAGTCCCCGACCAGGCGCCCGCTGGTCAGCGACCGGAAGGTGTTCGTGAAGTCGGCCGACCGCCGCTGCATCCAGGCGAGGAGGTCGTCGACGAGCGCCTTGTCTCCTTCTTCCTGCGTGAACAGTCCAAGCTTCCCTCGCATGCCGTCGAGCCAGTGCTGCTCGAACAGGTCCGGGAAGCGGTCGAGCGCCGCCGTGGCACGCTCCACTGAGCGATCGACGTCCCGATCGAACAGCGGCAGCATCGCTTCGGCAAGTCGGGCGAGGTTCCACTGCGCGACCGACGGCTGGTTACCGTACGCGTATCGCCCGCCATGGTCGATGGAGCTGAACACTGTGGCGGGATCGTACCTATCCATGAACGCGCACGGGCCGTAGTCGATCGTTTCGCCAGAGAGTGCCATGTTGTCGGTGTTCATCACGCCATGGATGAAGCCGACCAGCTGCCAGCGGGCGATCAGGTACGCCTGCCGTCCGAGGATCGCGTCAAACAGCGCGATGTGGCGCTCTGGCGAATCGGCGAGCTCCGGGTAGTGTCGCGCACGCGTGTAGTCCGCAAGCGCCCGCACGGCTTCCTGGTCGTCGTGTGCCGCTGCCCACTGCATGGTGCCGACGCGGATATGGCTCGCGGCAACGCGCGTCAGCACTGCGCCGTCGAGCACCGTCTCGCGATAGACAGACTCGCCCGTCTTCACCACTGCCAGGCTCCGGGTGGTCGGAATGCCGAGCGCGTGCATCGCCTCGCTGATGATGTGTTCCCGCAGCATCGGCCCGAGCGCGGCGCGCCCGTCACCCCGGCGGGAGAACCGCGTCTGCCCTGCCCCTTTCAGTTGAATGTCCACGCGATCGCCGGATGGCGTGATCTGCTCGCCAAGCAGGATCGCACGGCCATCGCCGAGAGCAGTGAAGTGGCCGAACTGGTGGCCGGCGTACGCCTGCGCGATGGGTCGCCCGCCTTCGGGCACGGCATTGCCCGCGAAAATCGCGGCGCCTTCGAGACCCTCGAGCGCCTCCGGCTCGAGTCCGAGCATCGTCGCGAGCGGCCGGTTGAAAGCGGCCAGGCGCGGCTCGCGAACCGGAGTCGGTGCCTCATGCGAGTAGAAGAGCTGCGGCAGCTCCGCGTAGGTGTGCTCGAGGTGCCAGCCAGCCATGTGACCATCATAGCGGGCGAGCATCCTGCCGTGGCTTGCCGGGAATGCTTTGGGCGCATCCGGAGCTGCGTGCAACGCTCACGATCCGACGATCGCTTCGAGATCACATTCCAGCCGCCCAGCGCAGTATCCCGTGGCAACAATCGCCACGTACCGTCCTGATAGCAGGCTCGCCACGAGCTTGTCGTCTCGGTGCTCGATCGACCGGGCCAGCGCGATCCATCCGCGACGCACACGAGCCGGTGACTCCGCCGGTCCCACGATGACGCCAACAGAGATCCTGGCTGATCTGTCGTCCGACCAACCCGAGTCACCTCGCGAACGCCGGAGTCGGCTGACGGTCATCGGTCTATGCTCCTCAGGCCGTTGCTAAGCGCGATCGATTTCGGCCTCGCCAATCCGTCGGGTACTTGGCCCGAAGAGGCGACGCTCTTCTGTTACGCGTTGTACGTGCCCGCCAAGTGGCGTGACCCTCGAGCATACCCACTTGACGGCGTCTCAAACGCCGCAGTGTCCGTCCGTGGCGTAGCGCGCGGCTTGTCGGTTTACTGAACGGTCTGCATATTAGAGAGACCAGACAGGATCAGCGTTCGTGACGTACCGAGGCCTGGTGCTCCTGTCAGGTGCAGCGTCGCCTAGGGACAGAAGCCGTTTCTCGACGGGAAGAAGGTGTCACGGGCCGCTTTGACATGTCACTGGCCGCTGCTGGACAGGGCCCACCGCGCAGAATTACGCTTGTACGCGAGGTCCGCAACCTTGGATGCCGCCGCCACGCTAACGCCCCGGTCCGATCGAGCCTTCTTCCTCTTCAACGCGCTCATCTCCAGCGCGGCCGTGGCGTTCATCGCCTTCATCTTGCTGCGGGACAGGACGGCGGCGGGCGACCCCGACCTGGCCTTCATGCCCGCCGTCAATGCGGTCTGCAACGGGCTCTCCGCGCTGTGCCTGGTCGTGGGCTACGTGGCCATACGCCGGCGGGCCGTCCATGTGCACCGCGTGTGCATGGTCTCAGCCTTCATCCTGTCCGCCGTCTTCCTGGTGGGCTACCTCGCTTACCACTTCGTCCACGGAGACACCCCGTTCACGGGCACGGGGCCCCTCCGGGCGGTGTACTTCTTCATCTTGATCACCCACGTGGTCCTGTCCATCACCGTGGTGCCGCTCGCGCTCACCTCGTTCTACTTCGCCTTCACCCACGCCTTCGGACGCCACCGGCGTTTGAATCGCGTGTTCCTGCCCATTTGGCTCTACGTCTCGGTAACCGGGGTCGTCATCTTCCTTCTACTACGCGCGTAGCGGAGCCGGTCTTCGACAATTTCATCGTTCCTCCGGTGTTGTCATCGAAGCCATCGAAGCCTCCTGCTCTACCCTGTCCGCTCGTAGAATGGCTTCTTCCCCGCCGCGTGGTCCGTGGTGTCGACGATGTCCACGATCTCCGGAGCGACCCTCCGCACCATGACCTCGAACCCGTGTCGCAGAGTCACTTGAGAGGCCGCGCATCCCTGGCACCCGCCACCCATGGCGACAAACAGGTTTCTGTCCCTCACGTCGACAATGGAAATCTGCCCGCCGTGGGCCGCGATGGAACGGTTGACTTGCCGGTCCAAGAGTTCCTGAACAACCGCACGAACCTCGGCGTCGGTGCGTCCCCACGCACCTGCGGTGCGAGGGGCCTCGAGGATGGCCGGCACCCCTGTGACGAGCTGCGCACGGATGACCGTTCCGATCCCCGGTTTCAGTGCGGCCCACGAGGCGCCTGAGTCCTTCCCGACCGTCACGACGTTCTCAGCAACGAGCACGTGCGCGACACCGGGAAGCGTGAACAACCGCTCGACGAGGGGCGAACCAGCGGCCAATTCTTTGGCGTGGAAGAAGAAGGGACCACCCGGATGCACCGTCCGACTTACGGTGAACTTGCACGTGTCGGGATCGGCGACGGAGGTCTCGGCGCGGATCGTGATCGTCGCGTCGACAGGCAGGACATCAGACATCTTCCACGACCTTGGCCGCGTCGCGCTCAGCGAGGGCCCGCAGGTGCTTGAACGAGTAGATCCCGGTACTGTGGCCGTCGTTCCAGCCGAAAGTGATGGCGTAATTGCCTCCGCTGGTGATCGTGCGTGGGGCCACGTCCGGCAGCACGCTCTTTGGATCGAGGAGCGGCCGTCCGCTCATTTCCTCGACGCAGCGGGCGCACGGGCATTCCAGTCGAAGGTCGCGGACGTCGAAGTCGTTACGGTGCCCGTCCTCCCAAAGGACAGACAACGTGCGCGCATCTCGCCGGCGGAAACCGACGGGAGTGGTCTGGGAGCCCGTCGGCCGGACAGCGCTCTCTACCCAGGCCGGCTCACCCTCGTTGGTTTCCCAGGTCCACGCGAACGGCTTCAGCACCGTTGTTGGGAGTCCCTGGAGTCGGCCAGCGAGTTCCGTGGCGATAGCGAGGTAGGCCTGGGCTGCGAACGAAGTCGGCTTCTCGAGCACGATCGGACGCCCTTCGTCCCCGCCCGTGACGATGTCGGCGTCGAGAGGAATCGTACCCAGGAACGGGACGCCGAGCTGCCGACTCATCCGCTCGCCGCCGCCGCGGCGGAAGACGTCTGTGCCCTTTCCACAGTGAGGGCACGTGAAGGTGCTCATATTCTCGATGATACCGAGGATGGAGACATGCACGGTCTCGAACATTCGCAGCCCGCGGCGGGCGATCTTGAGGCTCACATCCTGCGGCGTCGTCACGATGACCGCGCCGGACAGAGGAACGCTCTGGGCCAAGGTCAGTTGCGTGTCGCCGGTCCCGGGCGGGAGGTCGATAATCAAATAGTCCAGGTGTCCCCACTGCACAGAGCCGATGAACATTTGTAGGTACTTGCTCACCATCGGCCCGCGCAAGATGGCCGGCTCGTCGTCCCCGGTGAGCATGCCCATCGATATCGCCTTCAGGCCGTGCCGGTCCGCGGGGATGATCTTCTGGTCCCCGGCCAGCGCGGGCGGCTGGCCGGTGGAAAGTCCCAGCATCACGGGGATGCTCGGGCCTAGGACGTCCGCGTCAACGAGCCCGATGCGACCGCCGAGTTGCTGGAGCGCGAACGCGAGATTCACGCTGACGGTGGACTTCCCCACGCCGCCCTTGCCGCTGCCCACCGCGATGACGTGCCTGATGCCTGGCAGCTTTTCAGGACCGGCGGAAGGCTGCTGGGACGACGCGTTTGGCGCGTGGTCGTGGTCGTGGTGCGGACCAGTGGTCTGCATGCCTCAAGCTTCCTTTCCTTCTGGCCGCGCGATGCGGTCGTTCCTACATCTCGACCTCGATGTCGCTGTCCGTCACGCGGACGCCGTAGCGCGCGACAGCTTGCTATGCCGGCGGACCAACGACCTCCCCTGTCCGAACGTCGAACCTCGCGCCGTGCCAGGGGCAGGTCACTTCGTGGCCCGAGATCTCTCCCTCGGCCAAGGGGCCGCCCCTATGCGTGTACGTGT
>JAXIOW010000017.1:0-2116 GCA_045403215.1 Nitrospirales bacterium
CACGAATACGCTGCAAGCCGACAGGCATTGCTCGAATGCCGGGATATCTACCAATCGCTCGGCTACCGGCGCGGTGTCGCCCTCGCCATGCATAACCTGGGATGCGTCGCTCAAGCGCTGGGAGAATATACGAGGGCACGAGAATTACTTTGCGACGCGCTGCGCATGCGCCACCATTTGGGCTTGCGACGAGGATATGCCTACTCATTTGAACAGCTCGCCCAGGTCAACGAAAGAGAAGAGCGCTACGAGCGAGCGGTTCAACTCTGGGCAGCAGCCGAAACCTTGCGCATTCGAATTGGAGCGCCGCTCGAGTACATAGAGCAGAAAGATCAAGTAGCTGCTTTTCCCAGGCTGCGCGCTCAACTCGGGGATGTGGCATATGAAATGGCATGGTCGAAAGGCGCGGCGATGACTACCGAGCAAGCGATCGCGCTCGCGTTGAATTGAGTGAGGTCGCGCCCGAATCGCCACGCTCGGCCGTCTGCCGGCAACATTGTGACGCCTCTTCATCCACCTCGCCGATGAGGCACTTCGATGCGCATCCGCGTAGGAGCAGCGTGATGCTCGCGCTCCGCAGAAAGTGGCGAAGAGCCAAGAATATGCGCTAGACTCGGCCGGAGCTGTTGAACAATTGTGCTATACTACGTGGCAAGACACAGGCGCGCGTTGAACGTTAAGAACCTGGCGATTGAAGTGTGACCAGTATCTTTGTAAGTACTGCTTCACCTCCTGCGCGATCAAGCGCAAGCGCACGACGTTTAAGCCCGATGAGCTGGCGACCACCTTTGTTGCACTCAACCGCGAAAAGCGCGTCGATGGCCTGTTTCTCTCCTCAGGGATCGTGCCGGATGCCGATACGACGATGGAGAAGATGCTTGGCACGGTCGAGCGGCTCCGGCTCAAAGAGCACTACACTGGCTATATCCATCTCAAGCTCATTCCTGGCGCATCATTCGAGTATATCGAACGAGCGGTTGAGCTGGCAGATCGTGTATCGTTGAATCTTGAAGCGCCCAATCAGGCACGCCTGAATGATTTGGCTCCGGATAAGGAATTTGCCGGGAATATGTGGGGGCGCATGGCTTGGGCGGCTGAGCTGATGAAGCGAGCCCGTCATGAGGGACGACAGGCGGCTCGCAGCCTGACCACTCAGTTTGTGGTTGGCGCAGTTGGCGAGAGCGATCGCGAGTTGCTGGAAACGGTACAACGGGCGCATCGCGAGCTTGGGTTGTGGCGAGCCTACTTTAGCGCTTTCCACCCTATCGAGCGTTCACCATTTGCTGACGCACCTGCTGAAGACCCGACCCGCGCACTCAGACTCTACCAATCTGATTTCATGATTCGGGACTATGGGTTCCGCTACGATGAACTACCGTTTGACGAGCAGGGGCTGCTGCCGCGCGATAAAACCCCAAAGCAAGCCTGGGCCGAAGGCCACCTGCACGAGCCGATTGAGGTCAACCGGGCACCCCGTCACGTTCTGCTGAAGGTTCCCGGTATTGGCCCAAAGAGCGCTGACAAAATTATTGCGGCACGACGTGAGGCCCGGCTCCGGGACATCACCCAATTAAAGGCGCTTGGTGTCACCACTGGCTGGGCAGCGCCGTATGTTCTGCTTGATGGCCGGCGCATCCCGGAACAGTTGCGGTTATGGTGATCAGTATTACTGCCAAAAAGAGAACCGCGCCGGCCTGGGGCTTCCAGAGGGGCGCGGCGCCTCCAGCGAAGGGATCAGCTATTACGCTGCGAGGCAGAGGTGCGCACGAGAAGTCAACGCGGAGACGATTGAAGTGTGACCAGAAATAGGTGGACGTACTCCCGTGAAATCGGTATAGATTGACGAAAGTCGATCTACTTCTCGTTGAACGAAGCGCTGCGCGCAGGTGCCTCGTCCGCGCCACGTTGCCCACCCCTTGTCATGCCTCAGCCGTAGTATGATCATCCCTCCTATCGGCATTCGGTTCAACGATAGGAGGTGTTCCCATGACCCCGTTACGGCAACGCATGCGCGAGGACCTGCAGCTGCGTGGCCTGGCCGCGCGCACCCAGGAGTCGTATCTCGCGGCAGTCCAGCACCTGGCCGTCCACTACGGCAAGCCCCCCGACACGATCA
>JAXIOW010000110.1:0-7902 GCA_045403215.1 Nitrospirales bacterium
CCGGTCCCCGCCGCCGCCGCCAGTGCGCTTCTCCTGGGGCTTGGCCTCGTTCACGGTGAGCGTCCGGCCATCCAGTTGAGTGCCGTTCAGCGCCGTGATCGCCTTCTGGGCCTCTTCACCGGTTGCCATCTCCACGAATCCGAAGCCACGAGACTGGCCGGTGTACTTGTCGGTGATGATCTTGGCCGACGTCACCGACCCGTGCTGTGAGAACAGCTCCTGAAGCTGTTGCTCGGTGGATGAATAGGGCAGGCCGCCCACATACAACTTCGTACCCATTGGGTACCTCCTTTACTGATGCGATGCGGTCTTGGGAGTAAGGAACCAGAGGGGCAAGGGGAGCACCGAAGGCGCACAGACGTCAGCGTCTTTCAGGGCAGACTTTCCGATCGAATCCCTACTGCAAGGCACTATCGCGATGAGGTCTTCGCATTTCCGGCGCTTCACCGCCAGACCCCTTCAACGATGAAGCACGTCCATACGATACCACAGGTTCCGGGCAGACGCAAGCACGAACATCATCGTCCGGCCTACAGCGCAAACTCGGCCCAGAGAAACGTGTGGTCGGACGCGTTCGGGTCCCGCCTCGGCTCGACATCCACGTCGCACTTCGTGCATAGCTCGGCCAGGGGCGGGGTCACCAGGATGTGGTCGATACGCCAGCCCTTGTTGGCGTCCAGCGAGCTCGGCTTGCGGTAGTCCCAGAAGGTGTATTGCTGGCGGTCGGGGTAGAGCTTGCGGAACACGTCCACGAAGCCCCAGGAGACCGCCTCCCGGTAGGCCGTGCGCGCGTCCTCGTGATAACAGACGTGCTTGAGGTGTTTCTCCGGACTGTGCACGTCGATCGGCGTCGGCGCCACGTTCATGTCCCCGCACCAGATCGCCGGCTTGTTCGGCGAAAGATGCTTCTGGAAGTACGCGCGCAACCGTCTGAACCAGTTCAGCTTGTAGACGTACTTCGGCGAGTCCAGCTCGTAGCCCTGGGGGACGTAGGTGTTGATGATCGAAAGACCTCGGACGACGACCCGGATGAGCCGCTCCTCGTCGGGGCTGCCGCCATCATCCAGCCCGTAGGAGACGGCTTCCGGCTCGGTGCGGCTCAGCACGGCGACGCCGTTGTAGGACTTCATGCCGCGGAACGTGACGTGGTAGCCGGGTGCGGCAAGCGCCAGTGAGGGAAAGTCCGAGTCCTGCACCTTGGTCTCCTGAAGGCAGAGCACGTCGGGCGTGTGGTGCTGGAGCCAGTCGAGCACGAGCGGGAGGCGCTTGCGGATGGAATTGACGTTGAAGGTGGCGATTTTCAAACTCACGAGTAGCCGGAGTTGCAGCCGGCGACGAAGCAGAAGATGAGAAACACTCCCCAGGCCCACACTAAACTGTTACGCCGTCTCATGCGCGTCCCTCCCTCAGCCTCCCCCCACCTCGCGGTACGAGATCTGGACGGGCTGATCGCCGATCGTCGCCTCGGATTGGCCCCACTGGTACATGAACTTCTGGGTGCCGGCGCCATCGGGTATGGTGATCTCGACGACGTACTTCGGCGACGTCAGCTTGATGAGCTTGCCCTTGCGTTCAATCTTGATCGGGCAGCCGGTCGCCTGAAGATTGAAGACCTGCTCCTGGGTGGCGGAGACTTCTCCAAAGATGAAACAATCCCGGGAGTCCGTCTGGGCGGACAACCAGACCACGAACATGGCTTCGAGGAGCATCACCGGGCCTCCTTTCCGTTTGGGAGTTGCTCTCCTGCCGGGCCGTCTCGCCTATTATATAAACCGTTCAGGTCGTCGGCAATGAAAAAACCTTCCTTGCCCGGAGTGCTCATTTCATTTACGCTTCGGCGGCACCATGCCCAGGTGGACTTGGAAGCTGCCCCTTCTCCGGTCCTGGACGTAGCGTTGCAGGGCTTCGTGAATGACGGGGAAGGCCAACGAGTCCCAGGGGATGTCCGCGTGGGTGAAAAGCTGGACCTCCAGGCTCTCGGCGCTGGTGCCGAAGGAGGGGGTGCGCATCCTGCCGCGGAAAATCATATAGACCTGGCTGATATGCGGGATGCTGAAGACGGCATAGAGGGAAGTAATTTCCACGTCCGCCTTGGCTTCTTCCAGGGCTTCCCTGGCGGCGGCCTGCTCGGCGGTTTCGCCTTGCTCCATGAACCCGGCGGGCACCGTCCACAGGCCGTATTTCGGCTCGATGGCCCGCCGGCAGAGGAGGATCTGGTCCGCCCACTCGGGAATGCACCCGGCCACGATCTTGGGGTTTTCATAATGGACGGCCTGGCAGGCGTCGCACACGAAGCGGGGCAGATTGTCGCCGGGCGGAACTTTCCGCGAGACAGGCGCCCCGCAATTGCTGCAGAAGTTCATGGCCGGGTCCTCTTCGCCCGGATTATGCCACAGGTCGACGGGCGAGGATAAGCCGGTGGAACGCTATTTTGCACCGTGCCCGCGCGGGCTGGAGGGCGTGCTCGCCGCCGAGTTGGCGGAGTTAGGCGCGCGAGACGTCGCTGCGACCGCCGGCGGCGTTGGGTTTGCCGGACCCTTCAGCCTCTGCTACCAGGTCAATTTGGAAAGCCGGATCGCCAGCCGGGTCCTCTGGCGCGTCTTTCACGGCCGCTACCGGACCGAGCAGGATGTATACCAGGCGGCCTATAACCTGCCCTGGCGCGACTGGTTTTCCGCCCGCCGCACGATCAAGATCAAGGTCAGCGCGCAACACTGCCCGCTCACGAGCCTTGATTACGTCACGCTCAAGATCAAAGACGCCGTCTGCGACAAGTTCCGCGCGGCGACCGGCGCTCGTCCCAGCGTGGACACCCGCCAACCGGACATTCGCATTGACGCCTTTCTGGACGACCAGCACGTGACCTTGTACCTCGACACGTCCGGCGAGCCGTTGTTCAAGCGTGGGTTGCGCAAGGCGAGCGGCGAGGCGCCGCTCCGCGAGAACCTGGCGGCGGGAATTTTGAGGTTGTCCGGGTGGACGCCCGGGCAGGCCCTGCTCGATCCCATGTGCGGAGGCGGCACGATCCTAATGGAAGCTGTCCTCATGGCGCGGCACATCGCGCCGGGCCTGGGTCGCCGCTTTGCGTTCGAGAAGCTGCAGAGCTTCGATGCGAAGGCGTGGCGCGACCTGTGCGAGGCCAGCCGGGCGGCGCAGACCCCTGAGGCGTCCCATGCCATTTATGGAAGCGACCGTGACAGGCGCGCGCTCCAGGCGGCGCGTGCCAACTTCGAGGCCGCCGGGCTGGCCGATGCGGCAGTCCTGACGCAGGCCGATGTGCTGGACGTACAGCCACCGGCCGCTGCAGGCGTCATCGTCACGAACCCGCCTTATGGCGTGCGGCTGGGCGACCAGGCGGTCCTGGCCGAGTTCTACCCGCGGCTGGGCGATGCGCTCAAACGCAACTTCGCCGGCTGGCGCGCCCACATCTTCACGGCGGACCTGCGCCTGCCCAAACTGATCGGGCTGGCGGCGTCGCGCCGAACGCCCCTCTTCAACGGCGCGCTGGAGTGCCGCCTCTTTGAATTCAAGCTGGTTCATGGCACCATGCGTCGGCCGCGCAGCACGGCCCAGGCCGGACCATAACCATCACGCTCGGAGCGACCCGATGCCCACGTACAAGAGCGGCGCCTTCGTCCAGCAATGTTTCGTCTCGCATCCGCTGGCACTGAGCTTCAAGGCGCTCATCTTGCCCGACCGGGTTGCGGTGCTGTGCACGAGTTGCGGCATGCGCCACCGGTTCACCGTGCGGGCCCTCACGACCCGCGCGGGCGAGGAGGGGAGTCCGGAGCGGGAGGCAAAGGACGACCTGGCGAAATGCGTCGCGGCGCACCCGGCGGACCTGCGCGTCAGCAGGGTGGACGTGGTGCACGACTCCGTGAAGCTCCGGTGCGGCGCGTGCAGCCGGACCTACAAGATCACCGTGTCGGCGTTCGAGACCTACCTGAAGGACGCGTGAGCCGAGCGGCGCGGCGCTCACCGGGTCTTTTGGATGAAGGCCTGCGCGCTTGCGGAGTAGCCGACCCATGTCCCGTCGGCCAGTTGAAGGTCCTTGAGCCCGTCCCCGTCAATGTCCTCGAGGGTCAGCTCCGCAAAGTACGTGTACGAGCCATACCCTCTCGGACCGCCGCCCCAGTCCTGGCGGATCAGCGGGCGTCCTGCAATCGGAAGGGTCCCCCGCTCGCTCCACTGCCCGTCGATGAGGGCTCGCACGAGCAGGGAGCCGGGCTGGCGCTCGCGCAGATCGAACGGCACAGGATGCGGCGGCAGAGGCTCCACGAGGTACACCGTCTCGCCGGTCGGCAGCAGATCCCTCGTCGCGCCCCAGATGTAGACGTTCGCGCTCTCCGCCCGCAGGGCCCCGTCGCGTTCTCTCAGCACCTGCATGTTCCACGTCCCGGGCGACTGGCGGTTGGCGGCGATGCAGGCGTACCAGGCGCGCTGCTTGCCGGGGGTCCAGGGAGGGTCCAGGTACAGGCGGTATTGCTCCCGGAGGCAACTGTTCACCGGCGCGTCTTCCCGGAAGGCGTTGACTATGATGACGCGCTCCCGGTCCATCACGCTCCGTGAGTCCGAGAACGTGTGAATGCAGCCGTTCTGGTGGTCGGCTTTCCGTGACACCACGGCCGAGGGATCGTCCGCGTATCTGGGATCGACCTCTCGGAACGTGGCCGAATGGAAGCCGTAGTACCGCGACCAGCGCAACTGCCGCGTGGCAGGCTGGCCCGGCGACGATTCCAGCACGGCGACGTACGACGTCACGCCGCACATCACATTGTCGAAGCCGCCGACCGGCATGCCGCCCGCCATGACAGTCCGCAGCTTGCCATCGGTGTCTGTGAAAGCAGAATGGGTGCCGTAGTTGCGTCCGTCATGAAACCACTTGGGCGACCCTGGCTCGATCGCAGCGGCGACGTCGTACTCGGTCGTTCCAATGGGGGCGGCGGTTCTGGCGGACACGGTGTAGATCAGCCGGTGGAAGAGAAGGGTGATGTCTTCCCAGCCGTCCCCGTCGAGGTCTTGCAGATAGCCGCCGACCTCCCGGAAGAATCCCTCACGGGGGCTGGTGTCCACTGCGACGAACCCGTTCCCGCACCTCGCATCCGCTGGCCGGTCGGGTTTATAGAGGCAGAGATAGCCCCACGTGGGATGATCCTGTGAAATCGCGCTGTCTCCGTAGGATGGGGCCAGGAACGGATAGCGTTTGCCGTCCGGGTCCCTCGGGGAGTCGGCGAACGCATTCTCCTGGCCCGGTGGCGCCACCGCGCGTGCGACGACCTGCCCTCCGCTCACGTCCACTACCGCGAGGGCGGGTGGCGTCCCCGCACCACTGTTCTCGCAGTAGAGCACCGCGACCTCCTGGAGGGGATCGTTCACATGGTCTCCGATCAGCGCCAGGGGGCGTCCCACCACATGGCCTCGGCACAGGCTGGGGGACGACGACAGCACCACTTCTTCCGTGGGCGTTACCGTTGACGCGACCAAGAGGCACGTGGACCCTGGAACGGTCGCGCAGGGCCCGAGAGCCAGGTGCGTGTCAGGCAGGCCGTTCCCGTTCAGGTCGAAGTCATAGACGGCGGCGGGCGGCGTCCCCGGCCGGAGCAGCACGCACCCGCTCAGGAGCCCGAATCCGAGCAGCAGGGCGCCGGCGACCTTAATATTCAAGACGCACGCCTCCCATCACGAGGAACGGCGCTCCCAGGGTTTTGATCGCGCCGGTCTGCGTGGCGATATACTGCCGGTCCGTCAAGTTCTCCGCGTCCAAGAAGAGTCGGGCGAACCGGCCGAGCTTCTTCTGGATCGAGGCGTCGAGCACCACGAAGTCCGCGACCGGTTGCGTGTTGAGGTCGTCCGCGAACTGGCGGGATAGGTACCGGCCCAGCAGCGTGACCTGCACGCGGTCCGGATGGCCGAGCGTTAGCGTGAGGGTCACCTGGTGGCGGGACACTGCGGGGAGTCGCAGGCCTTCCCGCGTCGGGTCGCTCGGGAAGCTCGTCACCACCGAGTCGGCGTACGCGTACCCGGCCGTGATGGAGACCGGCTCCCAGGGTTGGGCCGTGAGGTCCGCTTCTCCGCCGAGCGTGCGGGTCCGGCCGACATTCTGCCGTTGGGCAGCCGCGGGGCCTTGCGTGATGAAGACGATCTGGTCTTTGACTTCGTCGTAATGTCCCGTGAGCCGCATCGTCAGGCGGCGGTTCGCCAGGAGGGCGCTCTCGATCGTCGCCTCTCCACCGGTCAAGCGCTCCGGCGTCAAGTTCTCGTTCGGCAGGAATGTGAACCCGCCGAAGCTAAACCCCCGGTAGAGCTCGTTCAAGGTCGGCGCCCGGAAGGCCTGGTAGACCGACGCCCCGACGCGGGTGCGATCCGTGACCTGGTACTGCACCGCGAGCTTGGGGTTCAGGGCGCTCTCGACGTTGTCCCGTGGGGTCCGCACGGCGCCGAACTCGCTCTCAATCCGCCCGTCGAGGTTCTTCCACCAGTCCCAGTGCACGCTGGGCACCACGGTCCAGCGGTCTGAGGGAGCGCTGATCCATTCGCCGAACAGGCCCCAGCCGACTTGCTTGCCCCCCGCCAGACTGCGACCGACCGGCGCGCCGGTGCCGGCGGCGAAGACCCGTTCTTCCGACTGGCCCAGGATCGCGCGCGCATCCGTTCCTACGACGAGTTGAGTGCAGGGCGCGACCGGGATGGTCCACTGCCACAGCCCGCCGTAATCATCGCTGGGAATGACCTGGATGCGATCCGGCAGTTCGGTGAGTCGGACCGTCGGCGAAGGCAGGACCTGTCCGGTCTGATTGCGGAAGGTCTGCCACTGGGCAAAGAGCTTGGCTTCCCAGCGGCCGACTCCGCCGAGCTCGTGCTCCAGGCCGAGAGTGGCGCTGCCGATCGTGCGGGCGGCCACGCTCAAGGCTGTCCCGAACGTGCGGTCCTCCCGAAACAGGTTGCCGCCGAGAGTGACCGTCGTGCTTGCGTCCGGCGCGATCCGCAGGGTGCCGGCGAAGTTCTCGTGTCGCGAGTCGTCGGTGCGATCCACGGGGCCGCGCTGATACGCCGGGACCGTGATGAACCCGTTCGTGTGAAACCACCGGTAGCCCAGGCCCAGGCCGATCCGGTCGGTGCCATAGCGGCCCGACAGCGATTCGGTGTACGTGTTGAGGTTCCCGGCGCGGCTTTCCGCGCGGGCGTGCTCGCCCGGCCCTGGCTGCTCTGTCAGGATCTGGACGACGCCGCCCATGGCCCACGTGCCGTACAGGTTGGAGCCGCCACCCGGGACCACCTCGATCCGCTCGATGGTGTCCGGCATGCGACCCCAGTTGATCCATCCCCCAAAGCCGTCGTTGAGAGGCACGCCGTCGAGGAGCACCAGCCCGCGCCGACTGCCGAGCCCGCGCAAGCTGAAGAGTTGCGCGGTCGGGTGGTTGTACCGGCTGCTGAGGAGGCTGGGCTGCACGCCGGGCACCGCGCGCAGCAGGTCGTCGATCTGATGCCCGCCTCGGAGCGGCGTCGCGTCGATCTGCTCGCGGGTCAGGATCGTGGGGGAGCCCGGCGCCTGGCGTGCCGGCACGGGCGTGCGCGTGGCGGTGACCACGATTTCTTCCAGATCGGAGTCCGGGGCGTCGGGACCGGCCGCTTGGGCGGGGGGCGCGATCGCGAGCGCGCCGCACCACGTCCCCAGCAGGAGAAACGCCTCCACCGCCCGTGCCTTCCTCATAACGCCCTGATGCATGAGACATTGGAGCCGGATTGTCAACCGCGGGGCGTCCCGGTGCGCCTTGCTTCTTTAAGCAGAATCCTGGAGAATTGTTTTCATGCCTGTCACGATCCAGCCGGATGACGAATTCAACCGCGCGCTCGTCCGCAACGTGCACCCGCCCGACTGGGTCAATCCGGAGCCGACCGGCC
>JAXIOW010000191.1:0-6348 GCA_045403215.1 Nitrospirales bacterium
GTCGGGCCCCATGGCTCACCAGGCCCACCTCGCTCCATTTATACGGCAGCTGTCGCCCGGTCGCCTTCAGGAATCCGGCGTAGCGCGAGGTGGTCACTTCGTACTTGTCCATGTAGAAAGCGTCGAGATAGACCGGGTGCCTGGGGTTATCAATATTGTCGCCGCCCATCGTGAACTCGCCGGCGGGAACCAGCACCATCGGTGCGCCGTCCTTACCGATCAGCTCCCGGCCTGCAGGTGGAGGCGTAAAGGGACGGACGCGAGCCTCTTCGATGGCCTCCCGCCGCGCCGCATCTGCGGCTTCGCGTCGGGCCTGTTCTGCAGCGAGCCGCTTTTGCTCTTCCTCCAGTTGTTTCTGCTGAGCCAGCTTCGCGGCCTGTTCTTCCTTTTCGCGGGCGAGCCCCTCGGCGTCCAGTTTCGCACGCTCCTCGGCCTGCTGCTTTCCCCGCCCCTGGGCCTCGCGCTCGGCCTGCAGGGGGGGCTGGCTGACGTTGAGCGCCGTCACGGTCCCACTATTCAGATGGAACAGGGTTACCTGCCTGGTCTTCATCTCCTCGATGTTCAACCGGAACGACGCCGGCGTGATCAAGGTGTCGGGCTGCTGCGGCAGACCGTCCACGGGGACCAGCCACCCCAGATGGCCGTCCTTGTCGTATTGCGCGTGGCCGGCGAAGTAGATCAGGACAATATCGTCAGGTTTCGCTTCGTAGCTCAGGCGAAAGAGGGCATATGCGATGTTCCGTCGCGTGGCCTGCTCGTTCAGCAGCTCGGTGAGCCGCTCGCGCCGGACCCCGTATCGCTTTGCGAGCTCGTCGCGCACCTCCAAGGCGTCCCTGACTGCGGCCTGCAACGGAGGCCCGTGGTGGTAGTTGTCGATGCCGATGATCAACGCCCAGTACTCACTCGTGGTCGGTCCGCCGGCGGGCTGCAGAGGGAGCGCCAGGTTCTGGATCTCTGCAGGCGCGATCGGCGCGGTGAGCAAGCCGGCAAGAACCACCATCACCGAACGGGCGAGCGCGGAGCCTTTCACGGATGAGTTCCTCAGGCAGGACAGCCAAGCAGAGCGTAGGCTACAGAAAGCAGGAGGCGATAGCAAGCACGGTGGCGCCGCGGGCTTTTCTTTTGCGACGGGCTCCCTTACTATAAGCATTCCCTATGGCGGAGAGAAAGCCTCGGAAAGCAAAGAACACGGGCACCGTGCGACGGCGGAAGCCGGCCGGGGTTTCGACTGGACTGGCGGCGGCGGAACTGCTGGCGGCGGCGCCCCCGGGAGAGGTCGCGGTACTCCATCGCGCGATTGAGGACGACGGCGGAAAGGTGCTCGCCGTGTACCGTGAGCCCTTCGGCGGACGCTGGCTCCTCATGGCCGCGCTCCCGATTGAGAAGGTGGAGCCCACCCCCTACCAACGCAACCTCTCGGAGACGCACGTCCGCAAGCTCGAGGCCGTGATCGGCAAGCTCGGGCGCTTCCTTGATCCGATCATCGCGGTACGCGCGCCGCAGGCAGGCACGGCCGGGTATTGGACGCCGAACGGCCACCATCGCCTCTCGGCCATGAAGACCCTGGGCGCGAAGAGCATCACGGCGATCGTGGTGCCGGAGCCCGCCGCGGCCTATCAGATCCTTGCGCTGAACACCGAGAAGGCACACAATTTGCGGGAGAAGGCGCTGGAGGTCATCCGCATGTACAAGGAACTGGCGAGGCTCGACAGCGCCACGGAGGAGACTTACGCACTGGAGTTCGAGGAGCCGGCCCTCATCACGCTGGGCCTCTGCTACGAGGAGCGGCCGCGGTTCAGCGGCGGCGCCTACCATCCGGTGCTCAAGCGCGTGGACCAGTTCTTGAAAGGCTCCTTGCGCGTGGCGGTGGAGGCCCGCCAGGCGCGGGCCCAAACCGTGCTGGCGCTGGACGATCTGGTCGCCCAGAAGGTCGAGGCGTTGAAGGCCCGGGGCCTCACCAGCCCGTATCTCAAGAGCTTCGTCGTCGCGCGGATCAATCCGATTCGCTTCCGGCCCAAGGAGGCCGAGCCGCTCTCTTTCGATGAGACCTTCGATCGCATGACGAAGGCCGCTGGCAAGCTGAACCCCGACACGATCAAGATTGACGACCTGGCCCGATCCGGCGGCGCGCCGGATGACAGTGAGTGATCTGATTGACACTTCGTTAGGGCGACTCTTATAATGCATCCTCGTTTTGAGCATTGAAGAGAACGGAGGTTTCTCATGTCCGTCACGATGCGGCAGCCCTCGAATTTGGCCCGGAAGCGCACGCACGGGTTTCTCGAACGGATGAAAACCAAAGGGGGCCGCAAAGTACTGGCGCGCCGTAGGGCCAAGGGACGGCACAAGCTGACCGTCTGACTCGGCGATCGGTGGTCTCGCCCCGCTCCGCCAGCTCCCAGCTTCTCCTTCGCAACAGCGCCGCGATCCGGTTGGTCTTCAAGGAAGGCAGGCGGGTGTCGTGCCCGTTGTTCACCCTGCTCTACCGCCGGAACGCGTTGGACCACACACGCGTCGGGGTGGTGGTGGGGAAGAAACTGGGTGGTGCGGTGTGGCGCAATCGCTCCAAGCGACGGTTCCGGGAGCTGGCCCGTCGGAGTCTGCCCCGGCTGCCGGCCGGCCTGGACCTGCTGATCTTGCCGAAACGGGAATCCGTGACCGAGCCCGCCCAGTACCTGCGCGAAAGCTGGCAGGCGCTCCTGGCGCGGGCGAAGCTGCTAGTCCCAGGAGAGACTCAATGACCCGAATCGTCGTGGCTCTGATCGCCTTCTATCAGCGGTGGCTCTCGCCGCTCGGGCCGCCCTGCTGCCGATTCGTGCCCACGTGCTCGAGCTATGCGCGCGAGTCGCTGGTGCGCCATGGCTTGGCATGGGGACTCGTCCTGGCGGCGTGGCGCCTGCTCAAGTGCCACCCGTTCCATCCGGGGGGCTACGACCCAGTCCGCTGAGGAAGAGTCATCATGGAAAAGCGCATCATCCTCTTCCTCATCCTCTCGATGGCTGTCATCGTGCTCTATCCGTATTTGCTGGAGAAGATGGGCCTCGCCAAACGGCCGGCTCCGGCGGCGCCCAGGGCCGTCGCTCCGAAGAAGGACACCACCGCGCCGGCCACGGTGACGGCCCCCGCCTCGCCTTCCGCGCAGATCCTGCCGACCCCCGCCCCGTCCGCCAGGGTGCCGACACCGGCCGCCGAGGCGCGCGAACAAGAGGTGACGGTCGAGACCGATCTCGTCAAGGTCGTGCTCTCGAACCGTGGCGGGTTGATCAAGCGCTGGGAGCTCAAGCGGTATCTGACGAGCGACCCTAGAGATCCCCAGCCCATCCAGCTCGTGCCCGCCATGGCGAAGGACGTGTCGCTCACGCTCCCGTTGACCCTGGAAGTCCCGGACGCCAAGCTGCAGGAGCGCCTCGCGCGCGGGCTCTACACGGTGTCCGGCAAGGACGTCACGCTCAGCGCGATGCAGCCCACCGCCGACATCGGCTTCTCCTACACGGACCCGGAGACCGGCGCGCGGGTCAACAAGCGGCTCACCTTCCACCACGACGGATACCTGGTAGACCTCACCGTGGAGACGTCTGGCATCAGCAGCTCCACGACGCTGTCGCTTGGCACGAACTTCGGGATCCATCAGTGGGAGGAAGGCTTCGTCGGCTTCATCGGGCCGGCCACCTACATCAGCGGCAAGCTCAACAAGGTCACTCCCGACAGGGAGGATCTCCGGGCGGGGCAGATGGTCTGGGCGGCGCTGCAAGACAAGTACTTTCTGGCGGCCGCGATCCCGGCCGATCCCGGGACCCGGATCGCGGTCGTCCGCAAGGAGGGCGAAAAGCTGGTCTCGGTCGGCCTGCGCACGCCGGTCTCCCCCACGCCGGTCACGGGCAAGTACCGGTTGTTTGTCGGCCCTAAAGAATACGACACCCTGGCGTCGCTCAAGCTCGAACTGGAGGAGACGATCGATTTCGGCTGGTTCATCTACGGGAGCTGGTCCTTCGTGCGGGCGGTGGCCAAGCCGCTGTTCTACGCCATGCGCTACCTCCACGAGCTCACGCACAACTACGGCGTCGCGATCATCTTGATTACGGTCTTCATCAAGCTGCTGCTCGCGCCCCTCGCGTACAAGAGCTACAAGTCCATGAAGGACATGGCGGCCGTGCAGCCCGAGATGATCGTGCTGCAGAAGAAGTACGCCGACGACCGCGAGCGGCTCAACAAGGAGCTACTCAAGTTCTACAAGGAGCGCAAGGTGAACCCGGTCGGCGGCTGCCTGCCGATGTTCTTCCAGATCCCCGTGTTCATCGCGCTCTTCAATATCCTGTACATGACCATCGAGCTCAGGCAGGCGCCGTTCATCCTGTGGGTGAAGGATCTCTCGGTGCAGGACCCCTACTACGTCCTGCCGATCCTCATGGGGGTCACCATGTTCATCCAGCAGAAGATCCAGCCGACCACCATGGACCCCAAGCAGGCGCAGATCATGCTGCTGCTGCCGGTGTTCCTCACGTTCCTGTTCATCACCTTTCCGGCCGGGCTCGTGCTCTACTGGTTGACGAACAACGCACTCACGATCGCCCAGCAAGTCATCACGGACCGGTACATCCTGCCCAGGACTGCGGTTCCGGCCACCCAATGACCTCCCATGAATGCCGCTGACACGATCTGCGCGATTGCCACTCCGCCTGGTGAGGGCGGGATCGGCATCATCCGGCTGTCCGGCGAAAAGGCCATCGACATTGCCTCGGCGGTCTTCGTCGGCTCCGGAGGCCGGACGGTCCGCGACTACAAGACCCACACGCTGCATCACGGCGAGCTGCGCGCGCCCGACACCGGCGAGCGCATCGACGAGGTCCTGGTCGCCGTCATGAAGGCGCCCCGCAGCTACACGTGCGAGGACGTGGTGGAGTTCCATTGCCACGGCGGTCCCCTGGTGCTCCGCCTGGGGCTCGAGGTGTTGATCCGCAGCGGCGCGCGACTGGCCGAGCCGGGAGAGTTCACGAAGCGCGCCTTCCTCAACGGCCGGCTGGACCTCGCGCAGGCCGAGGCGGTCATGGACCTGATCCAGGCCCGGTCGCAGACCGGCCTGCGGGTCGCGCTGGAGCAACTCCGGGGGGCCCTATCCGACGAGCTCGGCCGGATCCGGGAAGACCTGACGCGCCTGCTGGTAGAGGTCGAGGCCGGCATCGATTTTTCCGACGAGGGCATCACGTTCATCTCGCCGCAGGCCCTGGCCGCTGGCATTGAGAAAGTTGCCGAGCGCGTCGAGCGGCTCATCCGGACCGCCGAGGACGGGCGCATCGTGCGGGAAGGCGTGACGGTCGTGCTGGTTGGGCGGCCCAACGTGGGCAAGTCCAGCCTGCTGAACGCGCTGGCGAAGGCGGACCGCGCGATCGTGACGCCGATCCCCGGCACGACGCGGGACGTACTGGAAGAGTTCGTCAACGTGCGCGGCATCCCTGTTCGCCTGCAGGACACGGCCGGCCTGCGGGAGGCCCAGGATGTCGTCGAGCGTGAAGGGGTGCGCCGCACGCACGACGCGCTGGCCCTCGCCGAGCTGGTCTTGGCGGTCCTCGACGGGAGCGCGCCGCTCGAGCCCGAAGACCATCGTATGCTGACGCTGCTCCAGGAGAAGTCGGCGGTGCTGGTCGTGAACAAGGCAGATCTTCCACCCCGCGTGGAGCCCGCGGACCTCAAGGGTCTCGCCGAGACACGGCGGATCGTCTGGGCCTCGGCGATCACGGGGGCCGGCCTGGACGAGCTGCGGGACGCGATCCGCGACACCGTGCTCACGCAGGGATTGGAGCCGAGCGAGGGCGTGCTGATCACCCACCTGCGGCACCGCTCGGCCCTGGCGCGGGCCAAGACCTCGCTCGATCAGGCGCTCGTGTCGGTCCAGCGGCACATGGCGGCCGAGTGCGTCTCGGCGGACCTGCGGGTGGCCATCAATGCGATCGGCGAAATCATCGGCGAGACGACGACGGACGATATCCTCGACCGCATCTTCAAGGAGTTCTGCATCGGTAAATGATCATCCGGGCGCACGACGACCGGTTCGACGTGATCGTGGTCGGCGGCGGCCACGCCGGCTGCGAAGCCGCGCTGGCCGCGGCCCGCATGGGCGCGCGCACGGCCCTGCTCACGATGGAGGAGGACAAGATCGCGCAGATGTCCTGCAATCCCGCGATCGGCGGCATCGCCAAGGGCCACCTCGTGAAGGAGATCGACGCGCTGGGCGGTGCGCGCGCCCATGCGGGCCGCGGCCAGCGCGGCTTCGCAGCCGGCGTGGCCGCCGCCGACCACGATCACGTCGAACCGGTCGTCGTGCGCCCGGATGATCATTTACCGATGCAGAAC
>JAXIOW010000163.1:0-4057 GCA_045403215.1 Nitrospirales bacterium
GACCAGCCGCTCGAGCCGGGCGAAGTCCTCGGCCTGTCCGTTCAACGGGGCCACCTCGGCGAGTTGCAGCGCGATCGCATTGGAAAGCTCCCGCTGATCGTCGGACGACAGTTTGGGGAGGATGTCGGAGAGGATGGGCCGTTGTACCAGTTGCGGGAGGAACGTGCGATCGTCCCAGTCTGCCGGCGCGTGAGTGTTCATATAAATCTCGGGCATCCAGGCGTAGGAATATCCCTTGGCGGAGAGGGCAAAGCCCGGTCGGTCCAGGGATAAGAGGGGCGAGTGCGTCCCCAGTCCCAAGATGACCACGCTGGCCAGGAAGACGGTCTGAATCTTCCTCCGGACAAGCGGGAACGTGTCCTCACAGCGCATCAGCGAGTAGGCCGTGAGCAAGAACAGGAAGGGATACGCCGGCAGGTAGTACCTGGTGGCCCTCAAATCGCTGAATTGCACGGCCAGGACGAACACGACAAGGTACAGGACGGCAAACACCACGAGCGTGGGTCGGGTCGGCCCCCTCCCGCTATAGCTGGGTCCGGCCGGTGCGGAGCGCCCAGTCTTCAGGCGCAACACGCCGACGGTCAGGATGGGACCCAGATAGAGGAGGGAATAGAGCAGGTTCACGGCCCGTCGTGGCAGATCCCGCGGATCGTTGGACGCAATATCGGCGAAGAATTCAACCGGGGCGAGTCGTCGGGGATGGGCCAAACCGTCCCACAGCGGTGCGAGCCCGAAGTGCTCCCACACATTCGTGCCCTGAACCACGAGCCCGGCAAAGTGAGCCTGCATGTTGATGACGATCCAGGGGGCAAAGCCCACGACAAAGCTCAGCGCGAAACATGCGAAGCGCGTTCGCCAAAACCTCCCCTTGTCGTGCCAGAGCCAGAACCCCAGCAGGGCCAGGAGGGTGAGCCCGTAGATGTAGGTAAACCAGAGCCCGACCCCCGCGGTAAGTCCCAGGAGCACGGGATACGCCGGCGCGGGCTTCTCCTCTAGAGCGGGAGGGGACCCACCACCCGTTGCATTCGAGAGAGCAACGGGTCCCCGCGCCCCTCCCGCACCCACCGAGAGCATGCTGAAGAGGAGAAATACAGTCAGTGCAGAGAACAGGATAGATTCAGCATGGTCACCGAGTGTGGCCATGGAGTAGGCGGTAAACAGTGGCGGTGAGAAACAAAAGAGCAGAGCGAAATACAGCGCGATGCGCTCGCTCCCATGCCGCTGCAAGGTCAGGAGCCAGAACACCAGCGCCAGTGTGAAGAACAGGAGCGAGGCGAGCTTCAGGGCGAACACGGTCGGCCCGAACAGCAGGAAGAAGCCGGCGGCGAGCGCCCCCATCACCAAAGTTCCTAACATATAGTTAGATGAGCGGTACTCTGCGAAGGGCATGGAGAGGCCCGTGACGAGTTCCTGAGCAATGGTACCCACGTACAATTCGTCGGCTGGTTGGGGGGACAGGTACCTTGGATCGATGAGCACCAGGTACAGGAGACGGCTCGCGACGAACAGTAGCAGGAGTCCACCGAGCGAGACTGTGGAAGCCTGCAGTCTTTGGCGACTCACGTGGGTCGTTTGAGGAGCAGCCCCAGTATTCTGAGAGATAAGCGCAGGGCTTGTGACAGCAGAGAGAACGGTCTGCAAAGACGTGTCAGAAGAGGATGAGTGCTCCATCGGTCGCCGTATCGGTAGGTCAGGAAAGCAGGGGAGGGGAAGAAGACATCTCTCAGCCAGCTCCACTTCTTCAACCCTGGATGTGTGATGAACAGCAGCAGATGACCCAATTCGGCAACCGGCACGTCCGTCACGAGTTTCTGGAAGAACCAGTACCAGAGCCTTTCACTGAGGGTTGAGGGAGCAAGGCTTCTGAGGACATGATCCGGAATGGGGACTCCGGCGTATCTCGACGCCACGAAGGAAAGGCCGTGATACATCGGAATTTTGAGATGGCATCGGGAAGCCTCGTCCACGACGAAGTCCCAATCCATGTCTTCCTTTTGTACAAGGAGCGCGGTATCTCGCGCAAAGGAAGCGGACAGATATCCTCGGTGGACGACATTGTAGGCCGTCAGATAAACAAGGAGATCGCTCCCTTCCAGGCATTTGATCGGGATCCCCTCGAAGTCCCTCCGCTCCGCTCGTTCCCAAATTCCCTCCTGATTGTCCACGTACCACACGTTGGTGATGATATCCAAAGCCAGCGTGTTGTCAGGATCAACATACGCTGGATTGCCGTCTATGAGGGGGCGGTAGCCCAATTGCGTGAGGAGGTGGTCGAGCGCCGGCAGGTCGGATTCATGAACGAGGAGGTCAGCGTCGCCCAGCGGTCGCACGCACAGGACGCCATAGAGACGGGGGATCAGATCGGCGCCCTTGAGCAGGAGGCAGTCGATCCCCGCCTTCTGCATCTGGCTCAGCACCGCGCGTAATTTTTCAAATTTGATCTTATTCCCGGACCTGATGCGGGAATAGTCCATGAGGTACCGCTCAAGTTCGGCGGTCTTCATCCTTCTCGCTCCGGCCGAAATGCCTTTCAGTCCAAGAAGCGCTCTCGTACCTTCCAGCACAGGAGGAGGGAGCCGGAAAGGAGGAATCTCCCGGATAGATAGACCCCGAACTCGGCGGAGCCGGGTTCACCCAGGACCGGCACGCGCTTGAGCGCGTAGGGATCATCCCCCCGCTTCACCCCCCCAAGATCCACGGTGAAGGCGACGTCGAACCCTGCCTCCTGGACAACTTCTCTGACACGGGCGTTATAGGCTCCGTATGGGTAGCAGAATGCGCTCACTCGTTGGCCCAGAGCGTCTTCAAGCGCCAGCTTCGAGCCCAGCACCTCTTGTCTCACTTCGTCCATGGGCAGTTTCGTCAGGTCCGGATGGCTCTGAGTGTGGCAACCGATGGTGTGCCCTGCTTTCGTGAGCTCCAGAAGTCTATTGCGCCAGTGAGCCGCCACATCCGGAAGCCCGCAGACGAGGCCTTCGGAGGCGGGGAAAAAGGTGGCCGGGAACTTCAGCGAATCGAGCACCGGCACGGCGCTCTCGAGCTGCTCATCATAACAGCCGTCGAAGGTCAGCAATGCGGCGGGGCGGGAAGGCGGGAGAGGACCGTTCAGCCATTCCGTGAATTGCGGCATGGAAAGCACCGAGTACCCGCGCTCTGAGAGAGCGGCCATCTGGTCGGCAAACCGCGCACGGCTTCGGATTTGGTGATAGCAGAGGACGACGACGTGCGCTGATCTAAAAGTAGCCGCTAGTTCGGAAAGTGCTCGTAACACGCCCCTCCAATGGAGCCGGCTTCCCTTCACTCACTCTTTGGCTAGCACGGCAAATTGTTCATCCCACAGCCACTCTTTAACGAGGAACTTCGCCTCGTCGAATTCCTGTCTCAACTCTTCCGGCTGGAAAAAGTGGATAAACGAGGAGCAGAAGCGATCGCCGGGCTCATAGTCCCTATTAAAGAGCGCGGAGCGTTTCAATCTCATAAAGAGCCATTGCGAAATTCCTTGACCCACGGAGCCACCCACTGCGCGCTCAAATGATATGATGAACGCTCCGCCGGGTCGCAAGATCGAGTAGGCCTGTTCCAATAAGCGCATCCGGCGGCGCCTGGTGAAGACATAGCTATAGGCGATATTCGTCAGCAACAGACAGTCAAAGGCCTTCTCAGGGTAGGGGAGGTCACACAGGTCGGCCACCGCAAAGCGTACCGGCACGTTCGCTTCCCGAGCGCGCCGTTGCGCCTCAGCGATCATCCGAGGACTCCAATCGCAGGCTGTCACCTTCATCCCTCGCCGGGCGAGCAGCAGGGCCTCCCGTCCGGCGCCGCACGCCACGTTGAGCAGCTCTCCTTTTTTTGAAAAATATCTCTCGACGAGAGCTTGTTCTGTCTCACAGAGCCAGTCATCTTCCCTTGCATAATTCCGTACCTGTTCCGGGTTATTCCAGTAAGCCCTCGAGGCACGCTCGATCTCTCTTGGGGTCCAGACGATGACCGCGAATTGCTCCATGAGTGAGACAAGCCCATTAATTTGCTGGAGGACTCTCCTGACAAGACTCGAGAA
>JAXIOW010000119.1:0-8990 GCA_045403215.1 Nitrospirales bacterium
GTCGGTCTTCGGATGGCAGCCATCAAGGCCAAGCGGGCGGCGCTCGCGTTGCTCACGCCGGAGCAGCGCGAGAAAGAGCAGGTCGAGCATGAGAGGATGATGATGCGCATGGAAGGGGGCATGATGGGCCGCCACGGCAGCCCTCCACCGGCGAAGCCAAAGAAAGAAGAGCAGCCACACTGAATCCTTTTTCAGACGTGTGTGTCGAAGGAACCATAGCAGTTCACTCTCACCCACAAAGGAGACTCTATGCCTAAGATGCTGAGTGTCGTCGGCGTGTTCAGTCTGTTCATCTTGTCGTCAGGTCTGGCTCTCGCCGAAGAGAAGAAGCCGACTCCGGCGGAGGGGTTTACCATCCACGTCATGGCCCCGCATAAGTTTGAAGACGGCACGATCCACGGGCCGTTCCACCATTACTGCAAGGGCATCTCGCCTGAAGTTTTGCAGTGCCTGCTTTTTGAGTCCACCGCTCCGAACGCGCTACTGGTTGAAGTCGAATACTTCATCGCCAAGCCGGTGTCCCGCGCGCACGTCCCGCTGAAGATCTGGAACCAGTTCTATCATGACCACCAGGTGGAGATTGACTCCGGCCGGGTCCAGGTTTTGGATGTACCCGAGGCTCAGGCCAAGGAGATTGCAGCGACGGCGGCGAAGACCGATGGGATCATCTTCCACTTGTGGCCGGAGGGAGCCAAAGCGCCGAACGGCGTAGTCGGACACCCCCAGTCGGTCGGACATAAGCCTCGCAAGGAATAGTTGAATCCCGGTGCAGGTTGAGCAGGGGGAGCGTCGCGAGGCGTTCCCCCTGCGGGTCTGACATGCGCGCCTTTCGGCTTGTTCCGCTCGCGGCTGTTGTGTTCCTGCACGGAATGGCTATGGTCTGGGCGGCCGATCCGGAGGTTCTACGGCCTCGCGTCCCGAAAGACCAGATCGAAGCCGCACGCGCCGTCCAGAATCCGCTGCCGGCCACGCCCGAGATGATCGCGAAGGGCAAGACCCTGTTCGAAGGCAAGGCCTTCTGTCGCGCTTGTCACGGGGCGGACGGCAAAGGGTTATCAGGTCCGGATATCGAGCCGGGCTCCTTGAAGGGCCCATTGCCGCGGAACTTCACGGACAAGACGTGGCAGGCGAGACGGACCGACGGCGAGCTGATGTGGATTTTGAAGAACGGCAGTCCCGGGACCGATATGGGGCCTTTTATCCCGCTGGTCGTCACCGAAGAAGAGGCCTGGCAACTGATCCTCTACGTGCGCAGCTTCAGCCAGAGCAATAGCCCTCCCTCAAAGCCGAAATAGGTCTCACGAAAGTCCGCTGATTAATCCAACGACTGTAGCTCTCTGCTACAGGGCTGGCCCACGTTCCTGTGGCACTTCGGAACAAAGCCGTATCGTGCCTGTCCACAACTGCCCGATTCTTCGATTATTACTCACTCACCGCGGTTCCTTCCTACGCGCATAGATCTTGCGTAACGAAGCGAGAGAGGACGGCGTAATGAGGGACAAGCATGACGTGCAATTTGGGAGGCACTGAGAGAGCGATCAGGGTGACAGTGGGAATGGGCCTGAAAGGAACGGTCGTGCTTCTTGCTGTCCTCGGCATCTCTCTCTTGAATTCTTGGGCTGTGGCGCAATACATTCCAGGCGATCCCAACAGAGGGCATGCGATCTACGAGCAACACTGCCTGCGCTGTCACGGGTTGACCGGGAAGGGGGATGGCCCCGATGCCGCTTACCTCATCGTCCCGCCGGCCAATTTCCAGTCGTCGAAGTCGCAGATGAAATCAGACCTTGAACTCCTCGTGATCATCGCCCATGGGGTCGTCTATAGCCCCATGCACGGCAAGCGAGACATTCTGTCGGACCAGGAGATGTGGGATGTCCTGCAATACATACGGACCTTCGCAGTCTACAACGTCGGTAAGGAGTACACGCAATGAATCCTCTCATCCCTAGAGTTGTGCTCGTTGTTGCGCTCGCCGGGTGCGGCGTCTTCGGACTTTCTTGGGCGCTGGCCGCGGGATCTGATCCGGGGAAGGCGGCCCAGCCAGCTGCCGGCGACTGCGGGCCCATGCCCGACAAGAAAGCCTTGCGTGAAGTGCTGGCTGAATTGATGCGCGCGTGGGTTCCGCCTCGGAACGAATCAATCGCCCTGCCTGAGCCGAACAGTCGCGGCGCCAAGCTCCTCACCACCTACTGCACGCAATGCCACGGGTTGCCCGACCCGAAGTCCTACAGCGGGGACAAGTGGCCCGACGTAATGGAGCGGATGGCGCTTCGGATGAAGACTCTCGGGAGCCGCCGCTGCAACCTGTTGCAACTGGCGGTCCCGACGGCGGAGGAGCAACGGACCATCCTGACGTATCTTCGGCAGAACGCCTATGAATCCCTCTACTCCGGGCCTCCGGTTCCTCTGAAAGGGGACGGCGCGATGGCGTATCTCAACTACTGCTCGCAGTGCCACGATCCGCCCCATCCGCGCCAGCATGTCGCAGCCGAATGGCCGGCCGTGGTGGACCGGATGCAGGACTACTCGTACTTCGCCGCCCGCCACGCGATCAATGATCGGGAGAAGGCCGCCATCCTTGAGTTCCTGAAGAGCGGAGCGCGATGACCATGCGGATCGCATATCGCGGTGGCGTCCGGTTTGATGTCACGAGCGGCAAGCATACAGTCGTGACCGATCAACCGGTCGAGGATGGTGAAGGCGACGCCGGCATGAGCCCGGTGGAGCTCTTCGTCGGCTCGCTTGCGAGCTGCGTCGGCTACTTCGTGGCCCGCTACTGCGTGCGGCACCAGATACCGTGCGAAGGGTTCACGGTGGACGCCGAATGGTCCTATGCCGAACAGCCTCATCGGGTCGGGGCGGTCGAGATCAAACTCAATCTTCCCACGGAACTGACACCGGACCAGCGGGACAAGCTGCTGAAGGTCGCCCACGGCTGCACGGTCCACCAATCGCTCACCGTGCCGCCGAAGGTGAAGATCAATCTGATTCTCCCCAAGCTGTGAGGTATGAGATGCGATATGGTGTCGGCATGTTGAGTGCTGCTGCGATTACGGTTGTCCTCCTTCTTTTGGGAGTGGGTGCCGGGTCTGGGGCGGAGAGTCCCGGTGTGAAGATCGTCAAGACCCAATGCGCGCAATGCCATCGCCTCGAAGGGCAGGCGATCGGCCGGCGTTTCAAGAAGGCGCCTGATCTGATCGGGGCCGGCGACAAGTACCAGCGCGCCTGGTTGCTGGCCTGGCTCAAGAATCCGAAGTTCAAGTTCTACCCGATGGGCTACGACTTTCAGGAGGACCGCAAGGGACGGCACCTTACCCTCTCTGCCGGTGACGCCGAGGCCGTGGTGGAATATCTGGGCACGCTGAAGGAACCGCTGGTCAAGCACGGCGTCATGGCCAAGGTGACTCCGGCCAATATTGAACGCGGGAAGGCACGCTACGAGGTCTTGCAGTGCTTCGCCTGTCATCGCACACCCGCCGACAATCCCCAAGGATGGACAGGCGGGGACACCAGCACGGACCTGCGTGAGTCCGGCAAGCGCTATCAGGCCGATTGGCTCCATCGCTTCAACCAGAACCCGCTCGACTTCGTGCCGGACAGCGGTGCGTTCGTGCCCTCTCCGATTCAAAACGTCACCCGGCAGGACGTGTTCGACATCACGGCGTACATGATGACGTTCAAGTAACCAGCAGGTGGTTCTGAGTATGGGTACTACGTAACACTGGAGTGAGGGGGAGTATGATGCCCACTAAGAAATGCGCGCATCCCGCCTGTTCCTGCCAGACGCCGGAGGACAAGATGTACTGCAGCGCTAAGTGCGCCTCGCACGAGGCCGGCCAGGGCGCCAAGTGCCCCTGCGAGCACCTGGCCTGCAAGGGCCGGTAAGATAGGCGTCTGGATGGCCTGGGAGACCATCATCAAGTCGCGGCGGGATTGGGCGATTGTTCCGAATCTCCACGAGTACGGGCAGGTGCGGGCGGGTTTCTCCTGGGAGAAGGCGCGCCGGGAATTGGACGGTTTGCCCGGCGGGCAGGGGCTTAACATTGCGCATGAGGCCGTGGATCGGCACGCGCATGGCGTTCATCAACATCGCCTGGCCATTCGGTGGCTGGGCAGGAACGGCGAGGTCCAGGACTACACCTATGCCGACCTGCACGTTCTCACGAACCGGTTCGCGAACGTGCTGCAGGGACTCGGCGTTGCCAAAGGCGATCGGGTCTTCGTGCTGGCGGGCCGGATTCCCGAGCTGTACATCGCCGCGCTCGGCACGCTCAAGAACCGGAGCGTCTTCTGTCCGCTGTTCTCGGCCTTCGGCCCAGAGCCCATCCGCGCACGGATGACGATCGGCCAGGCCAAGGTGCTCGTCACCGCCGAGACACTCTACCATCGCAAGGTAGAAGCGCTGCGCGCCTCGCTGCCCGATCTCGAACACGTCATCCTGGTCGGGGACGATCACCGGCAGACCTACGCGCCCGGCACGCGCGACTACCGCCGCCTGATGGACGACGCTGGCGACCAGTTCGAGATCGGCCCGACCGATCCCGAGGACAGGGCCCTCCTGCACTTCACCAGCGGGACCACCGGCACGCCCAAGGGCGCGATCCACGTCCACGAGGCGGTCGTGGCGCACCATATCACCGGCAAGCTCGCGCTCGATCTGCAGAAGGACGACATCTTCTGGTGCACGGCGGACCCTGGTTGGGTGACGGGCACCTCATACGGTACCATCGCCCCGCTGACGAACGGCGTGACGAGCATCATTGATGAGGCCGACTTCGAGGCGGAGCGATGGTACCGCATCATCCAGGATCAGAAGGTCACCATCTGGTACACCGCGCCGACCGCCATCCGCATGATGATGAAGACCGGCATCGAGCCGATCCGCAAGTACGATCTCCATTCGCTCCGCTTCCTCGCCAGCGTCGGCGAGCCCCTCAACCCCGAAGCGGTCGTCTGGGGGCAGCAGGCGTTCGGCCTGCCGTTCCACGACAACTGGTGGCAGACCGAGACGGGCGGGATCATGATCGCCAACTATGCCGCCATGGACATCCGGCCCGGCTCGATGGGCCGCCCGCTGCCTGGGATTGACGCGACGATCGTGCGGAAGACCGACGAGGAGACCGTGGAGGAGATCTTCGAGCCTGACGTGCAGGGCGAACTGGCGCTGCGGCCAGGGTGGCCCTCCATGTTCCGCGGCTATTGGAACGAGCCGGATCGCTACCGGAAGTGCTTCGTCGGCGGATGGTACCTCACCGGCGACCTCGCCAAGCGGGACAAGGACGGCTACTTCTGGTTCGTCGGGCGCACGGACGACGTGATCAAGACCTCCGGCCATCTGATCGGGCCGTTCGAGGTCGAGAGCGTCCTGATGGAACACAAAGCCGTGGCCGAGGCCGGCGTGATCGGCAAGCCCGATCCCGTGGCGGGGGAAGTGGTGAAGGCGTTCGTCTCGCTCAAGGACGGGTTCGAGCCGACGCACGAGCTGCGGAAGGAGCTGCTGGGATTCGCACGCGTGCGACTGGGCGCGGTGGTTGCGCCCAAGGAGCTCGAGTTCCGGCCCACGCTGCCCAAGACCCGGAGCGGAAAGATCGTGCGGCGGCTGCTCAAGGCACAAGAATTGGGGCTGCCGGTCGGGGACACCTCGACGTTGGAGGGAAGTTAAGTGGACCGCAAGCATGCGCTCAAGCTCCTCGGCGAGATGCTCCGCATCCGCCGCTTCGAGGAAAAGTCTGTGGAGCTGTATAGCGCGGGGAAGATCCGGGGTTTTCTCCATCTTTATATAGGGGAGGAAGCCGTGGCGGTCGGCTCGATGCAGTCGCTCACCTTGGAGGACGCCATCGTTGCGACTTACCGCGAGCACGGGCACTCGCTCGTGCGGGGCACACCAATGGGCCCGCTCATGGCGGAACTATATGGCAAGGCCAACGGCTGCAGCCGCGGCCGGGGAGGCTCGATGCATTTCTTCGACGCCGCGCGCCGGTTCTACGGAGGTCTGGCGATCGTGGGCGGCGGGTTGCCGGTCGCGGTCGGGCTCGCGCTGGCCGACAAACTCCAAGGGCGGGCGCGCGTGACCGCATGTTACTTCGGTGATGGCGCGGTGGCGGAAGGCGAGTTCCATGAGTCGCTCAACCTCGCCGCCCTCTGGAAGCTCCCGGTGCTCTTCCTCTGCGAGAATAATCTGTACGCGATGGGAACGGCGCTGGCGCGACACCAGGCGCAGACCGACATCGCGCTCAAAGCCGAGAGCTACGGCCTTCGAGCCGGCGTGGCCGACGGGATGGATGTACTGGCGGTCGAGACGGCGACTCGGCGGGCCGCAGAGGCAGTGCGCGGCGGCGAGGGACCGTGTTTCCTGGAGTTCCGGACCTACCGGTTTCGCGCCCATTCGATGTATGATCCCGAGCTGTATCGCAGCAGGGAAGAAGTCGAACAGTGGAAGAAGCGTGACCCGCTCGTGACCTACGAGGCGCGTCTTCGACAGTGGGGGTTGCTCACTGATGCGGAAAAAGCCAAGATCGAGGCGGCCGTGGATGCTGAGGTCGCGGAAGCGGTCGCCTTTGCGGAAGCCGGACCCTGGGAACCGGTCGAGGACCTGACGAAGGACGTATACACGCCATGATCAAGACGAAGTACCGCGAGGCGGTGCGCGCCGGGCTCCGGGAGGCGCTCAAGAGCGACCCGCGCGTCTTTCTCATGGGCGAGGACGTCGGCCGGTACGGCGGCACCTACGCATGCAGCCACGGGTTGCTGGAGGAGTTTGGTCCCGAGCGCATTCGTGACACGCCGCTATCAGAGAGCACCTTCGTCGGGGCCGGCATCGGCGCGGCGCTTGGTGGGATGCGGCCGATCGTCGAGGTGATGACGGTCAACTTCAGCCTGCTCGCGCTGGATCAGATCATCAACAACGCCGCCACCATCCGGCACATGTCGGGCGGCCAGTTCAGCATCCCGCTCGTCGTGCGCATGGCCACCGGCGCGGGGCGCCAGGTTGCCGCGCAGCACTCCCACAGCCTGGAAGGCTGGTACGCGCACATCCCCGGCATCAAGGTGGTGACGCCCGCGACGCTCGCCGATGCGAAGGGGATGCTGCTGACCGCGCTCCGCGAGCCGGACCCGGTCTTCATCTTCGAACACGCCATGCTCTATCCCATGGAGGGCGAATTGGATGAGAAAGCCGGTCCGGCGGACATCAGCAAGGCAGCGGTGCGTCGAGCGGGAAAGGACGTCACCGTGATCGCGTTCGGCGGCTCGCTGTGGAAGAGCCTGGAGGCCGCCGAGCATCTGGCCGCCTCAGGGATCGAGGCCGAGGTGATCGATCTCCGCGTGCTCCGTCCGCTGGACACGGCGACGATCCTGGGATCGGTCCGTAAGACGCATCGCGCCGTGATCGTGGATGAGGCCTGGCGCACGGGGAGCTTCGCGGCGGAGGTCAGCGCGCAGATTGTGGAAGGCGCGTTCTACGACCTCGACGCGCCGGTGGCGCGGGTGTGCAGCGCCGAAGTGCCGATGCCCTATCCCAAGCATCTGGAGGACGCGGCGCTGCCGCAGGCAGCCACGATCGTGAAGGCGGTGCAGGAACTGCTTCAGTCCCATGGCTGAGTTCACGATGCCCTCTCTCGGGGCGGACATGGAGGCCGGCACTTTGGTCGCTTGGCTGAAGAAGCCGGGCGAGGCCGTCAAGAAAGGCGACATCATCGCGGAGGTCGAGACCGAGAAGGGCATCATCGAGATCGAGTGTTTCACCAACGGAACCCTGGAACGAACCCTTGTCGAGCCGATGACCAAGGTTCCGGTCGGTACGGTGCTGGCGATCATCCGCGAAGAGGGGAAGCCAAGCGCGGAACTAAAGCCCGCGCCGCCGGTCGCAGGCGCGCCGCCTCAACCAACTGCTGTGCCTGTCTCTCCCGCTCCGCAGTTGCCAGCTGCTGAAACAGGACGCCTCCGCGTGTCTCCTTCGGCGAAGCAACGCGCCGCCGAGCTGGGGGTGGATCTCTCCACCGTGCAGGGCACAGGTCCAGAAGGCGCGATCACGCGGCAAGACATCGAGCGTGCGGCAGCCAGGCTTGCCGTGGCAGCCCCCCTCACCCAGCCCTCTCCCCTCAGGGGAGAGGGTAAGGGTGAGGGGCCTGTAGCCGAGGCCGACAAACAGGCGCGGATGCGGCAGACCATCGCGGCCGCCATGTCCCGCTCCAAACGGGAGATCCCCCATTACTATGTGAGCACGACGATTGACATGAGCCGGGCCCTGGAGTGGCTCAACGAGGAGAACCTCAAACGACCAGTGAAAGAGCGCCTGCTCTACGGTGTCCTGCTCCTCAAAGCGGTGGCGCTGGCCTTGCGGGAAGTGCCCGAACTGAACGCGGTGTGGAAAGGCAGCGAAGTCATGCGAAGCGAGGCCATCCACGTCGGTCTGGCGATTTCGCTGCGGCAGTGCGGCCTCGTGGCCCCCGCGCTGCATGACACCGACCGCCAGAGCCTGGGCGACCTTATGCGGAACTTCCGCGATCTCGTGAACCGGGCCCGCGCCGGCGCCCTGCGGAGTTCGGAGCTCTCCGATCCGACCATCACCGTGACCAGCCTCGGCGAGCAGGGCGTCGAGTCGGTCTATGCCGTCATCTATCCGCCGCAGGTCGCGATCGTTGGCTTCGGCAAGCTTGTGGAGCGGCCCTGGGTCGTGGACAAGCAGATCGTCCCACGGTCCGTGCTGACCGCCACGCTGTCCGCCGACCACCGGGTGAGCGACGGGCATCGCGGTGCTCTGTTTCTGGCGGCCGTGGATCGCCTGCTGCAGGAGCCTGGCCGGCTATGACTGCGAAGCCCACGAAGGACGAAATCCGAAACACTGTGCTCCGGGCGCTCGGCGAGATCGCGCCCGAGGCGGACCTCACGACGATCAAGCCGGACGTGAGCTTTCGCGACCAATTGGACATCGACTCCATGGACTTTTTGAATTTCGTGATCGCCGCGCACGAGGCGCTGCACGTCGA
>JAXIOW010000103.1:0-2801 GCA_045403215.1 Nitrospirales bacterium
GGAGAACGGGAGGAGCGCGGGCGTGGAGCCGCGAGAACGTAACGAACGAGCGCAGGCCATCGAAGTACGGTAGCGCCGTCTCTACACTGACAGTGCCCGCTGTGGCGTGGAACGCAGCAGTAGTGACCGCGCCAGCCGTCGCGCACATCCACGCGCAGATAGCCGTGGCATGCATGCCGGCATTGTGATGGGCGGCATGCTGGACCTCGTGCACAAAGGCGCTGCCGGTGGTGATCCCCAGCATGAGGAAGAGGGCCACCGCCAGCGTGCACGCAATCGGCTTGAGCAGCGGTCGGATCATCAGGCAGCCTTAACGAGAGATCTTGGGTGCATCATACCGGCCCGGCTGGACACTGTCAAATCCAGAACCCTTCCCCTTTTCTGTCCCGTCATCGGTTCGCGCGGTATCACGCGTGCGCTGCGGCTTGGCTGAAGCGGGATTTGTCGGTGGCCTTCATGTAGGCCTCTACAGCGGTGATCTTCTGCTCGCTCAGGTACTTCTGGAGCACATCGTCCATGAGCTGCATCCCCTGGTTCTTGCCGCCTTGGATGACGTTCCGAATGTTGGTCGTCTTGCCCTCGCGGATGGAGCTCGACAGCGCGGAGTTCGACAGCAGGATCTCGTTGCAGGCGATCCGGCCCTTCCCGTCCGCTGTGCGGAGCAGAATCTGGGCACAGACGCCCTTGAGCGAATCGGCCAGCATGGATCGAATCTGGGGTTGTTGCGCGGCCGGAAACACGTCGATGATCCGGTCCACCGTCTTAACGGCCGAATTGGTGTGCAAGGTCCCGAACACCAACGATCCCATCGTTGCGGCACTGACTGCGAGCGAGATGGTTTCATGATCACGCATCTCACCGACCAGGACCACGTCGCAATCCTGACGTCCCGCCGCTCTCAAGCCATCCGCAAACGAGTTCACGTCGGTGCCGACCTCGCGCTGGCAGATGATCGACTTCTTGGCCAGGTGGACGAACTCGATGGGCTCCTCGATCGTTAGAATGTGGCGCGAGTTGGTCTCGTTGATCAAGTCGATGATCGCCGCCAGCGTGGTGGATTTGCCGGAGCCGGTCGGGCCGGTCACCAGCACCAGTCCCGAGCGTAGCAGGCTCAAGGTCTTCAGCACCGGTGGCAAGTTCAGCTCATCGAGGGTCTTGATCTTGGCGGGTATGGTGCGGAACACAGCCCCCATGCCGTGTGATTGTTTAAAGTAGTTCGCTCGGAAGCGTGCGACGGTCCCAAGGGCATACGCGAAATCGAGGTCGCCGGTTTCGAGGAAACGCTCCCAGTATTCCGCGGGGCAAATTTCCTGAAGGTAGCCGCGCATCGTCTCTGCGGTCAGAATCGGATGGTCGAGCGCGACCAGCCGGCCATGGAGGCGGATCTTGGGGGGTTGCCCTTCGGCGAGGTGCAAGTCCGAGCCGTGCCCGGATAACATGTCAGTGAATAACCGATCGATCCGCGCCATCGCTCAAGCCTCGAGCGCGATTCCGTCAATGCGTGGCGCCCACTTGAGGAACTGCTCCTTCTTGTCGGCGGCAAAGTACGCTTCGATACCGTCGATGACCCCCCGGGTCACGAGATCCATCAACGAGTTGTCGAGCAGGATCATCCCCTGCTGTCGGGACGTCTGGATGATCGAGGGGATCTGGAACAGCTTGCGCTCGCGAATGAGGTTGCTGACCGCCGGCGTGTTCAGCAAAATTTCCATCGCCAGGGCGCGTCCGTTGCCGTCTTTGCGCGGGATGAGTTGCTGGCACAGAATCCCTCTGATGGACTCCGAGATCATGCTGCGCACCTGTGCCTGTTCGTCGGGCGGGAACGTATCGAGGATCCGATCGATCGTGCGCGCCGCCGAGGTCGTATGGATCGTGCCGAACACCAGGTGCCCGGTCTCAGCCGCGGTGATGGCCAGCGACACGGTCTCGCGATCGCGCATCTCTCCGATCATGATCACGTCCGGGTCTTCGCGCAGCGCAGCTCGCAGCGCCAACGAGAAGCTCTTGGTGTGCGAGCCAACCTCCCGCTGGTTGATTTGAGATTTGGCCGGCACGAAGTTGAACTCGACCGGATCTTCAATCGTGATGATGTGTTCGTCGCGGTGCTGATTCACCAGCTCCACCATGGCGGCCAGGGTGGTGGACTTGCCGCAGCCGTTCGGCCCCGTGACCAGGACGAGCCCCTGATTGAACTCGGTGAGGCGCTGCAACTGCTGGGGGAGGCCCAACTCTTCGAAAGACGGAACGCGGGACTGCACCACCCGGAAGGAACCGTCCCATCCTATCCGCTGCTTGACGATACAGCTACGGTACCCGCCCTGGCCTGGGATGCTGTAGCGAAAGTCGAGTGCCAGCTCTGTCTGGATGCGCCGCCGTTGTTCGTCGGTCAGAATCTTAAACAGGAGAGCTTCGGTCTCCGCGGCGGTGAACGGCGGGCGCGGAAGCGGCACGAGCCGACCGTGCTTCCGGATGACGGGGGGAGACGCCACGTTGATGTGCAGGTCCGAGCCCTCGATGTCGCGGACGTAGGTCAGGTAGTCGTGCATGTGGGTGAACGCGGCGATTTTCGGCGCGTCCGACGCGGGGATCAGCGGAGTGGGGGCGGGCGTCGGCCGTGGACCTTTGCTTTCCATTATGTAGATGTCACCGATAGCCTATGCAGCACTTATACCAAAGCCCACTCGCGCACACCGAATCGTAGCCTGCCCATCGGGCTGCTAAAGGCCGATCTTGATTGTCTGGTCGAGGAGAGTTCAAGGTAAATATTGCGAATTTTTCTTGCCATGTCAACCGGCAATGCG
>JAXIOW010000099.1:0-21055 GCA_045403215.1 Nitrospirales bacterium
TGCCCAGGTCGGCGCGCGCGGTCAGGACGATCAGCCCGCCCAGCAGGCTCAAATAGAGGAGCATGATCAGGTTGTCCAGCAGGCGGTCGATGCGCGTCAGTGTGACAGTGTCGTAAGTCACGCCGGCGAAGAAAAAGACCACAGGCAGGAACGGCTTGGCGAGAGCGGCGCGGAGCCGGCTAGTCATGGGCACAGTTTCACCTTCCCCTGACGGCATCATACACGGTAAAGTAGATTTGCGGGGCGGCTGGATCCGAAGCCATGTTGGAAGACGAGTTCTGCGACATCATCAAGAAGGCGCGCACCGGCTTGGGACGAGATCCCAACCAGGTTGCCAGGGACGCCGGTCTGAGTACGCTGGCGCTGCGGGAGCTGGAAGCGGGCCAGCGCGCGCCGACCCGGGAGGAGGTCCACGCGCTCGCCGCGGCGCTCCGCCTTGACGGCGCCAAGCTCGCCGCCATCGCCTGCGACGGGTGGCATCCCCGCCATCCCGTCGCGAGCACGGTCCAGGACGTCATCACGATCCACGGCGACATCGGGGGCTATGCCGTCAAGGGATACCTCTACCATGACCCCGCCACCCGCGACGCTGTCCTCATTGACACCGCCTATCATCCCGAGGCCGTACTCCGCGCGATCGAGCAGCACCGGCTGAAGCTCACCGCCATTGGCCTGACGCATGGCCATGCCGATCACGCCAGCGGGATCGACACGATCCTGGCGCGACACTCCGTGCCCGTGTACATCGGGGAAGGAGACTGGCCCTTGCTGGGCTGGAAGCCGCCGACAGCCTTACGCACGTTCGTGCGTGATGGGGACGCGCTGCAGGTGGGCGGGAAAGAGATCACATTTATGACGACGCCTGGCCATACACCGGGCGGCGTGTGCTACCGTGCGGACGCGTGCGTGTTCGTCGGCGATACGCTCTTCGCAGGCTCCATCGGGCGGGCCAATCCGGCGACCCTCTATGCCACCCAAATCGCCAGCGTCCGGGATCGGCTCCTGACGCTACCCGACCCTCTCCTCCTGTTTCCCGGCCACGGCCCCTCCACGACCGTGCGCGAAGAAAAAGAGCACAACCCCTTCGGCTAACGATTCGACAGCACCTCCACCATTTCCTGATGAATAAGCCCGTTGGTCGCGAGCGTCTGGGCGCCATCGGTCTTGAAGGGGTTGCCGGCAAAGTCTGTGATGCGCCCCCCAGCCTCGGTCACGATCAGACTGCCGGCCGCCACGTCCCAAGGGGACAGCTTGAGCTCCCAGAAACCGTCGGCGCGGCCGGCGGCCACGTAGCAGAGGTCCAGCGCGGCCGAGCCGGTCCGCCTGATCCCGTGAGATTCCAGAATGAAGCGCGAGAAGTGAACGAGGTTGCGCTGCCGGTTCTCCCGGTCGTAAGCAAACCCGGTGACGAGAAGCGCCGTGTTGAGAGAAGCCACTTTCGAGACATGGATCCGCTCGCCGTTGAGAGAGGCGCCGAGGCCCACCTCGGCTTCGAAGAGCTCATGGCGGAGCGGGTCATACACCACCCCGAGGACAACGCGCCCCTCCAGCTCAAGCCCGATTGAGACACAGAACGCCGGGTACCCGTGCGCGAAGTTCGTGGTACCATCCAAGGGATCCACGATCCAGCGGTACGGCGAAGCCCCGTGCTTGTGATTGCCGCTTTCTTCGGCGAGGATCTGGTGGTCCGGAAAGGCGGCCAGCAGCGTTTCGACGATCGCCTTCTCGGACCGGCGGTCCACGTCGGTGACCAGGTTGGTATGCCGTCCCTGCTTGAACTCCACCCGGAAGTCAGTCCGGTAGGCATCCGCGATAATCTTGCCCGCCTGCTGCGCCGCCGCCACCGCCACTGACCGATAATCCGGCATGCCGTCCTCTCGTGCCCGCACTATACCACAGGCCTGATTATTGACAACTTTCTCGACCCCGCCTATCGTGCGCTTGGTTCCAGGACAACTAGCGGCCCGTGCCATCGATGAACTTTACAGGAGGATTTTCCCCATGAGCACGATATCACGCAGACGATTTCTTCAACTCTCAGCGGCGGCCGGCGGCGCGCTGGTCTTCGGCGACCTGGCCGATCGGGCACTCGGGCTCACGGGATGGACCCGTTCAGCATACGCAGCTGAGCCGATCAAGGTCGGCATCATTGACCCGCTGTCCAGCCCCTACAAGACCTCCTCAATTCACGACGTGCACGGGGCCACGGTGGCTCTGGAGATGTACAACAAGCGCGGAGGGGTGCTCGGCCGTCAGGTCAGCATCGTGGAGGCCGACGACGCCTCGAACGTGCAGACCGCGATCAAAGTCGCGAACAAGCTGATTAAGGAAGACCGCGTGGACTTTCTGATGGGGACCTTCAACGGCGACGTGGCCCTCGCTGTCGGCGATGTGGCGAAGCAAGAGAACAAATTATTCATGGCCACCTGCCCCCACATCATGGAGCTCACGGGATCACGGTGTAACGCACACACGTTCGCGTTTATGCCCAACGCCCGCATGATGGCGCAAGCAGTGACGCCGCACATCATAAAGGCCTTCGGGAACCGCTGGTACATGGTCACCGCGGACACCGTGGACGGCAAGTCGGCGCTCCAGGCCATGACCGACGCCCTCAAGGCCAACGGTGGCGAGGTGGTCGGCGCGGTGACGACGCCATTCGGGACAACCGATTTCACTTCGGCACTCACTGAGGCAAAGGCAGCAAAGCCCAGCGCCATCATCCTGAACCTCTACGGCTGGGACCTGGTCAACGCGCTGAAGGGATACGCGAAGCTGGAGCTGGTCAAGGAGAAGATCGGCGTAGGCGGCATGATCGGGGGCGAGCAGATCGGCCGGCCGCTGGGGTATGCCAACAACGCCGGCGTCTGGGGGCTGATCTGGGACCCGAAGATCAACACGGAAAGCTCGAAGCGGTTTATTCAAGGCGTGATCGACAAGTACAACCACACGCCCACCTCGCGCTGCTACCTCGGCTACGCGGCCATGATGCAAATCCTGGAAGCGGTGCGCCGGGCCGGCACGACCGACACCGCCGCCGTGATTAAGGCTCTGGAAGGCCATGAGTTCGATGGGTGCAAAGAAGGCCGCTCCTACTTCCGGGCCTGGGATCACCAGCACGTGCAGGACGTGCTCGTCGGCCAGGCCTACGGCAAGGAACTCGGCCTCGGCCACTATCAGATCCTGGCCACCGTACCGGGCGACGCCGTCGCAGGAAACCGAGACCAGAGCACCTGTAAGTTGTGAGGCGACAAAGACGACGGGTCCTGTCGCCGCATCACCGGGGCACCTGTTGCTCTTCCAATGCAATGGGTCACCAGCGATGGGGGACCCGTTGCTCTTTGAGCGGGTCCTGCCCCCGCATAGCCCAGCGCAGCTGGGCGTTTCGCCGTCGAGGCCCCGCAGACCCGGCTGTACGCCCCGCGCTGCACCTGGGCGCCCATGCGGTGTCACCCGCTCGATTGCAACGGGTCCTGTCTGTATTCCGGCGGGTGGCGCGAGCGGGGCGCCCCGACGAGCCAGGGCGCCTACAGGCGAGTCTGCGGGGCTGCAACGCCGAAAGGCGCCGCTCGGCGGGGCTGCTCGGCGACAGGACCCGCCGATGATGGTCCACGTTTTGTGGATGTTGCTGCTCGTGGGTCTCGCCGTTCCGCCCGTCGAGGCCCACGAGATGCGGCAGCCGATCCCGATCCTGCTCGACCGCATGTACGGGGTGCTGCTCCTGCTGGAGCGAGGAAAGACGGATGAGGCAATCTACCTGATCGGGACGGTCGAAGAGTTGCTGCAGACGAAGGGGTTGCTCGGTTTGACCCAGACGGCGGCCAAGCTGGATCAGGCCTATCGTACGGCAGTGGCCGACGAGTTGGGGCTGGCAATTGCGGCGCGCGACGCGGCTCGGCTGAAGAGCGTCATCTATTCGTTGACCTATCTCCTGCTGTTCGAGAAATTAGACCATCTCACCGCCATGCTCCGGAACCGGGACGTCAAATCCGAAACCCGCAAGGTGGTGATGGACCTGGCCCGCGACTACTTCTCCCATATCTTCGAGGAGACCTTCGGTCGCAGAAGGCCGGCTCAGATCAAGGCGCTGGAACAGATCCTGGACCGCATGGACAGCGCGGTGCGACAGCACGCAGTCCCCCAGTTCGAGCACTTGAGGCGGCAGTTGAGCCAGGCATTGCTGTCGCATTTTGCGGCGGAGTTGCTGCCAGGGTTGCCCGGGTGAGCGCCCGCGCTCTCAAGGCCCCGCCCGGCCTGGGCATTCTCGCTTGTCTGGTCCTGTTTGGGTTCGGCGAGCTCTCAGGGGCTTTGCAGGGCAGCTATCGTCAGGAGATCCGCCAATACGCGATCGCCACGGCGCAGGCACACCCTGTAGTCCATCAGCTCACGGGAGTGGAGGACATTGACCAAGTGATCCTCGAGCGGGTGGCTGACCGCTCGCTGGCTCGCGTGCACACCTTCCACCTCCACAGCCATGGCCTGGGGCTGGTCACGATCATCCTGCTGACGATCCTGGCCAACACGGGGTTCTCGCCCCGGACCAAGACCGCCTTGAGTCTCTGGGCGTCGCTGGGACTCCTGTACCCCTTCGGATGGCTGACGCTCGCCTGGATGTTGCCTTCGATCGGCGAGACTGCCGCCTTCCAACTGGCCGAGCGATTTTTCTTCATCCCATTCGGCGGGGCATACCTGCTGGCAGTCGGTGCGCTCATTGTCCTGTACACAGCCGATCTGATCAAACAGCGCCGAGAGGACACGCCTCCGTAACGGCAAAGATCGTCCAGTTCACTCGCTCTGGGATTTCATGGTACAGTGACGTTCGATGCGGTTCCTCGTGCCAACGCTGTCGCTCGTCATGATCGGCGCCGCCGTGGCCTTGGCCGACCCCTACGGGCCTCCGTATGCGGTCACCGACATGGCGCCGTTCTGCGCCGCGTGCCATGCGTCCACCAGCCCGGCCCAGATGCAAGACCTTCCCGCCGACGTCGCGGCCGGCGAGACCATTGAAGGCAAGCACTTCAGCGGGATCAGAACGGACCCCGCGTACAAGGGCCTCAGCCCCGCCGATCGGGAGCAGTTGATCGCCGCCATCAAGTGGCTGGATGAGCAGGCGTCGGTCACGATCCAGGCGCCGGCCCAGGCCAGGCGGAACAGCCGGATTGAAGTGACGGTGGTCACCCGCGGGGGCGCAGGCCCCGTGGTGGGCGTGTCCCTGGTGGACAGCGCGATCCGCTATCAGGCCCGGCCGATCAGCGCGAGCGGCTTCAAGGTCGTCGGCCCGGCTCTTGTGGTGGGCCCGAGCGGGCAGCCGCAGGCGCAGTGGGCCGAGCGCCGGCTGCGTGGAGCGGACATGGGACTCAATACCGTCATGATCACGGGCATCGAGGGGGACCCGGTGACGAAACGGGTCGATGAGACCCGCACCACATGGGTGCTCCGGACCCCGCCGGAACCCGGGAGCTATTCCCTGGCGGCGGCCTTCTATTACGGGACGGAAAAGGTCCGCCCGCTGGGGACGGTGATACGCAACGGCCGCGCGGAGCCCCGCGGCGGTTCCGGCGGCGCGAGCGGGCGCATCATGTTCTCGGACGTGGTCAAGATCAGCGTGAATTGAGACGATCGCGTCTTGGCGGACATGAAACTCCGAACCGACACGCTGCCCTACCGCAAGCCGGAACTCGGCAAGCACTACTGGATCAAGGACAACATCCTGCCGGATCCGTTTCCGGTCGTCGAACGCTGCCTGAACAAGACGGAGTGGACCATGGGGGCGCCATGGCGCCCCGAGCCCTGGCCCGGCATGCGCGCGCCCGACGCCCTGCGGCCTGAGGAGCTGGCCGTCGTCGAGGACTGGGTGAAATCCCAGATCGGCGTCAGGGCGTTGCGCCCGCAAGACGCGCCGGTGGACGGAGTCTCCGGCCATAATCATGTGCAGATCGTGGGCGGCGGGGACGCCGTGGCCCGCCCGCACGTGGATTCCAGCAAGCTCTGCGACTACGCCGGCGTGCTCTACCTGCACCCCTACCCGCCGACCAAGCACGCGGGGACCTCGTTCTACCGGCTGCGGCTGCCGGACGGGACCCCGGGCGGGAACATCTGCCCCCCGCCCTACGAGAGCCTGTCGCAAATTCCCAGCTTCGAGAAGGGGTCCGATCTGTCGATGTGGGAGGAAGACATCGAGGTGCCGTACGTGTTCAACCGACTGCTCGTGTACAAGTCCGACATCGTGCACTCGGCCACCGCGTACTTCGGCTGGGACCACGAACTGGGCTCTAAGCGAGTCGCGGTGGTTTTCTTCTGGAAGACCGTGTCGTGATGATCGATCTGCGCAGCGACACGGTGACGAAGCCCTCGCCCGCTATGCGCGAGGCGATGGCGCAAGCGGAGGTCGGCGACGACGTCTTTGGCGAGGACCCGACCGTCAACCGGCTCCAGGACGTGGCGGCCCGGCTGCTTGGGAAAGAAGCGGCGCTCTTCGTCCCCTCCGGCACCATGGGCAACCAACTGTCGGTCCGCCTGCACACGAAGCCGGGCGATGAGATCGTCGTCGAGGCCGGCGCGCACGTGGTCCGCTACGAAAGCGGCGCGGCGGCGGGCCTCTCCGGCGTGCAGACCTGCTGGCTCCCCGGCACCCGCGGAATACTGGAGGTCGACCAGATCGAAGCGGCCATTCGCCCGCCCGACTATCACAACCCGCCGACGACCCTGATCAGCCTGGAGAACACCCACAACCGCGGCGGCGGGACGATCTATCCCCTCGACACGATCAAGGCCATCCGGAAAATGGCTGAGGCGCGGGGCATCGCCATGCACTTAGACGGGGCCCGGCTGTTCAACGCAGTCGTGGCGACCGGCGTCCCGGCGGCTGAATACGCGCGGCACTTCGAAACGGTGACGTTCTGCCTGTCCAAGGGACTCGGGGCTCCGGTCGGCTCGCTGATCTGCGCCGACCGGGAGCGCGTGGTGAAGCTACGCCGTCTGCGGAAGATGTTCGGGGGCGGGATGCGGCAGGCCGGGATCCTTGCGGCGGCGGGGCTCTACGCGCTCGAGCGCAACATCGCGCGCCTGGCCGAGGACCACGCCCACGCGAAGCGACTGGCGGCGGCACTGGCGGGGCTACCCGGCGTCCGGATCAATCCGGCGCACGTCGAAACCAACATCGTTGTCTTCGACATCAGCGAGACGCGCCGCACGGCCGTCGAGGTGCTGGCGCTGCTCAAGGCCGAGGGGCTGCTGCTGGTGCCCTTCAGCCCGACCACGCTCCGCGCGGTGACACACTTGGATGTCTCACGGGATCAGATCGAGCAGGCCTGTGCCATCCTGAAAAAAGTGTTCACGACCTGAACGCCGCTCGCCGCCTGGCTGTGCCTGCCTAAGCGCGCACGTAGATGGGGTTGGAGAAGATCCAGGGACGCCAGCGGTTCACGACCCGCAGCGATACCTCGATCCGATAGACCCCCGGCCGGTCCACTGGATGGAAGAGCTCGCGTCCCTCTTGCCGGCGGATCGGGACCCCGTCACGCAAGAGCTCCACGGTGCCCGGTACCGGACATTGCGCCGCCAGGACGAGTTTGTCCTGGAGCAGAACGTCATCGCCCATCACAGCGACGACCGGTCCTCCGTCCCCGTCCCGTGCCGCGAAACGAAAGCCGGCCGCGTCGGCCAGGAGATTGAAGGCAACAAAGCAGCGTCCCGCACGGAGGGCACCCATCAGGTTGACGGTCGTCAGCGGCGGCGCGAGGGACCTGAGATTCTCCGCCACCCCGAGCGGGGCCAGGACATGCGTGTTCACGGCCCTGAAGATCAACGGATACGGGTCAGCCTGCCAATCAAACACCTGCAGATTCTGGTGCGCATCGTTGCCCGCCAGACCGACGAACCGCCGTGTCTTCGTGAAGCGGTCCCACTCGACAAGGTTCCAATTGGACCGCTCGACGATGAGCGGCAAGAGGAGCTCCTCCTGATACTCGTCGTAGCCCAGGAGAAAGTCCAGGAGAAAGCGGGGTACGTCCACTAGACGTTCCCGGACCGTATCAGCGAGATCGCAAATTTCGAGCCCGTCGGCGGACCGGAAGTAGCTCGGGTTCATCAGGCCGCGTGGATGCGCGATGATGGCCAGCGCGCCTTGAGACCGGATCGTCTTAAAGAGCTCATCCAAGTCCCATTGCCCGTCGGGGCCCGGGACGAGCGGAACGCGAAGCCCGATGGCCAGCACGCTGGCGCACCGGCGCGTCAGCGCGCCCTGTCGCGTGCATCCCAGAGGGATCTCGACTCCGCGCACCACCAACAGCGAGCCCCGACGGCCGTCCAGGCCATCCGTGAAGATCCGGGGCGTGTAGTGATCGGTCGTGACGAGAAAGTCGAGCTTGGCGGAGCCGGCGGCCAGGAGGATCTCCTCGACGGTGCCGGTGCTGTCATGCGACAGCTCGGTGTGGGCATGAACGACGCCGCGGAACTCCCGGTATCCTTCGAGCGGCGGCGGCGCGATCCGCTGGCGCCGCAACGCCTGGAGCGCTTCGCGGATCGCCCCGACGGAAGGTGTCGACGAGCACCCGCCGAGGGCAGGAATGAAAGCGCCCAGCCCGGCGGCGAGCGCAGCCTGGACGAATCGACGGCGGGTCCACACGGGACACGACGCTACCAGATCAGGGGCTCTGGTACAATACCCGTCGCCATGTCAACGACGCCTTCTCTGTCTCCCAGCGAGCTCCGCAGCCGGCTGGAGGCGGATTTTCGGCAACGCGTGACGCTGCTCTACCGTTCCTTGCAGATCACGCCGCCCTACCACAGCGTGGAGAAGGCCGTCCTGGCCCTGCGCGACACGCTCACGGCCCTGCCGGAGCCTGCCCTGCGCGTGACCGCCAGCGACCTGGCTTCCCGGAACGCCCTCTTCGCGCAGATCTTCGTTGACTCCGGCCTGGCGAAAAAGAACCGGGGCATCATCAGCAAGCTGTTGGCCGACCGCCCCGAGCTCCTCGCCCCCGAGTGCCAACCCTTCGCGGACGCGTTCAAAGGGCCGTCTTGAATTCGTCGTACAGCGCCATCAGCCGCTTGTCCTCCAGCCGATAGGCGGCGACCACAACCACAAGGCCAAACAGGCACACCAGCAGTCCCAGCCCGCTCAAGGCGACGCCCAGAATGGCGCTGCCGGCCGAAGACAGCCCGCCGGCGAGGCCATACGCCACGAGATAGACCAGCGTCCCGCCCGAGACCGTGAGGAACCAGGCCCCGGTCAACAGGGCCGATGACCACGGAATCCGTTTGGTCAGCGTCACCGGCGCGCGTTCGTCCAAGGCCGCGTAATGCACGAACCCGTTCAGCGGCCAGGCCGTACGGACGGCGATCCCGAACCGCTTGCGGTCGGGCAGGAGCTGGACGGCGCGGTGCTCCGGGAAGAGCCGCGCCCACCCGCGCGGCAAGTGCAGCAGGCCCTCGGCATCGAAGCGGTCGCGTCGCACCACCAGCGGCTCCTCATGCCGTCCGACCACCGCCCCATAGCGGACGGAGGCGGGCGTCTTGCGGTTGAACGCCAGCCAGTCCGCCACGATCAAGCCAAGGATCAACACCGCGCCGAGGAGAAAGGCAGCATGCATGGATCGAGAGGGTAGCATAACCCTCTTGCATCGGTCATCGGATGAGTATAGAAATGAGGCTCAATGATCGAGCACGATAGCGGGCTGCGCGTGCAGGGAATGGCCCTCTGGCTGGACGCCACCCGGTCCCGCGATCGGTGCTTCGTCTCGCACGCCCACAGCGACCACGCCATCCGCCATCGCCGGATCATCGCCTCGCCGCAGACCGCCCGGCTCTACGAACACCGTCTGGGCCGCACGTTCGCGGAGACGTACGCATTCCACGCCCCGTTCGAAGTGGACGGCGCGACCTGCCGCCTCCTGCCGGCCGGGCACATCCTGGGGTCCTCGCAGATCCTCATCGAGCACAAGGGCCGGCGGATCGTCTACACGGGCGATTGCCGGATGCGGGAGGGCCTCACGGCAGAGCCGATCGCCGTGGAGCCCTGCGACGTCCTTGTGATGGAGTGTACGTTTGGAAGACCGCATTACGCGTTCCCGGAGCCGGCCGAGGTGGCGCGGCGGCTCTGCCGCTTCATCGAGGGGGCCTGGGACGAGGGGCGGACCCCCGTGCTGCTGGCCTACGCGCTAGGCAAGGGGCAGGAGGCCATGAAGCTTCTGGGCGACCGCGGGTACAACTGCGCGGTGGCCGAGCCGACCTTCCGCATCGCGCGCATCTACGAAGAATACGGCGTGCGGTTCGGCCGCTACGAGCTCCTGGACCCGACGCTCGGGGCGGAGGGTGTGCGCGGCCAGGTGGTCATCCTGCCGCCGCACCTGCGACACTCGCAGATCCTCGAAGACATCGGCCCCTGCCGCACGGCCATCCTGACCGGCTGGGCGATGGACCGCAACTGCCGCTTCCGCTACCGGGTGGACGAAGCCATTCCGCTCTCGGACCACGCCGACTTTCAGGAGCTCCTCGCGCTCGTCCGCCAAGCCGCTCCGAAGAAGGTCTACACCGTGCACGGATTCCCGGAATTCGCCAAGCATCTTCGCCTGCTGGGATACGACGCCGACCATCTCGGCTGAGGCCCCTAATGAAATCAAAGCATTAGTCCCCGTCCGACACCTTGACAAGTTTTCCCAGTTTGGCTACAGTGGGGGCCGTTTGGGCCCTTTGAAGCGTCCGTTCGAGCCGCGAGTCCCTGCACACGGAAGCGTCGGCCTGTAACACGAGCGATCGGACCAAGAAGTTCGCTGGTTTGAGCTTCGAGGTGTTATGGACACGGCGCGAGTCGAACGGGTTTACACTAGCTACGCGAGAGTCTACGACCACATCTTCGGCAAGATCTTCCACGACGGGCGCGAGCATGCGGTCCGTCTCCTGAACCTCTCCTCGGGCGAGCGCGTGCTCGAAGTGGGCGTGGGGACCGGCTTGTCCTTGCCGTTCTATCCACGATCCTGCGAGGTGGTCGGGATCGACCTCTCGGCTGGCATGCTGGCCAAGTGCCGCGAACGCGTCAAGGAACTGGGGCTCGAGCATGTGACCCTCAAGCGCATGGATGCCTCAGCCATGGAATTCCCGGACGACAGTTTCGACGCCGTGATGGCCGCCTACGTGGTCACGGCGGTGCCTGACTATCGGAAGGTGATGCGGGAGATGGTGCGGGTCTGCAAGCCCGGCGGGCGCATCATCCTCTTGAATCACTTCAGCAACGGCAACCCGATCATCCACACGCTCGAAAAGGTGCTCTCGCCTTTCTGCAAGCGCCTCGGGTGGCGCACCGACCTCTCCCTCGCGACGGTCCTGGACGGCACTCACCTCATCGTGCTCCACAAGCAGAAAGTGAATCCGCTCCGCCTCTGGCACCTCGTCAAGTGCGCGAACGAGAAGGTGCCGGACGGCTACGGCCACTCGGCCTAATCTGCCTCAAAGCTTGATCGTGCGGTGATCGGAGGGGCTTTAGTGCGCGCGGAGTTTTGCGCGCTCGGCGACCTTCTTGCGCAGGCGGGCCTTCTCCAGGCTGGTGAGCGCGGCTTCCATCTCGTCGCGCGAGCCGCCCGCGGCCACCTTGGCCTCGGCTTCCAGCACCTTGGCTTGGGCGCGCTCACTATCGATGTCCTCGGCCTTCTCGGCGACTTCCGCCAGCACGGTGACGCGTGTCGGCGTCACGTCCACGAACCCCCACATGATCGAGAAGTAGTGGGTCTCCTCCCCGATCCGGTACTGCAGCTCGCCGACGCGCAGGGCGGAGAGAAACTGGCAGTGGCCCGGCAGGACGCCGAAGTCCCCGTCGGCGCCCGGGCAGATGACTTCGTCCACCTCCTTGCTGAGGAGGAGCTTGTCGGGCGTGACGATTTCGATGAGAATTTTGCTCATGCCCCCTTCTTCAGGCGCTCGGCCTTCTCGAGCACCTCTTCGATCCCGCCGACCATGTAGAACGCCTGCTCCGGCAAGTCGTCATGCTTGCCCTCAATGACTTCCTTGAAACTGCGGACCGTGTCGGACTGCTTCACGTACTTCCCCTTGGTGCCGGTGAAGGCCTCGGCCACGTTGAACGGTTGCGAGAGGAACTTCTGGATCTTGCGCGCGCGGGCCACCGTCAGCTTGTCGTCCTCCGACAGCTCGTCCATGCCCAGGATCGCGATGATGTCCTGAAGGTCCTTGTACCGCTGGAGGATGGCCTGGACGCCGCGGGCCACAGCGTAGTGCTCCTCACCCACGATCTGCGGGTCGAGGATGCGCGAGGTGGAGTCCAACGGGTCCACCGCGGGATAGATGCCCAGCTCGGCCAGTTGCCGCGACAGCACGGTCGTCGCGTCCAGGTGCGCGAAGGCCGTGGCCGGCGCCGGGTCGGTGAGGTCGTCGGCCGGCACGTAGATGGCCTGCACCGAGGTGATCGAGCCCTTCTTGGTGGAGGTGATGCGCTCCTGGAGCTCGCCCATCTCCGTGCCGAGGGTCGGCTGGTAGCCCACGGCCGACGGCATGCGGCCCAGCAAGGCCGACACCTCGGAGCCGGCCTGGGTGAAGCGGAAGATGTTGTCGATGAAGAGGAGCACGTCCTGCCCTTCCTCGTCGCGGAAGTACTCGGCCACGGTCAGGCCCGACAGGCCGACGCGCAGGCGCGCGCCGGGCGGCTCGTTCATCTGCCCGTACACGAGGGAGGTCTTGTTGATGACGCCGGACTCGCTCATCTCGAGGTACAGGTCGTTCCCCTCGCGGGTCCGCTCGCCCACGCCGGCGAAGACCGAGTACCCGCCGTGGTGGGTCGCGATGTTGTGGATCAACTCCATGATGATGACGGTCTTGCCCACGCCAGCGCCTCCGAAGAGGCCCACCTTGCCGCCTTTGGAGTACGGCTCGAGCAGGTCCACGACTTTGATGCCGGTTTCCAGCACCTCGGTCTTGGTCTCCTGCTCCTGTAGAGCCGGCGCGGGGCGATGAATGGGCAGCCTCTTCTTGGCCTTGATCGGCCCTTTGCCGTCGATCGGCTCGCCCAGCACGTTGAGCAGACGGCCGAGCGTCTCGCGGCCGACCGGCATCGAGATGGGCGCACCGGTGTCGACGACCTCCATCCCGCGGACCAGCCCGTCGGTGCTGGACATGGCAACGGCCCGCACACGGTTCTCGCCCAGGTGCTGGGCCACCTCCAGCGTGAGGCGGATCTCCGGACGGCCGGTCTTCTGATCCTCCGGCGCCTCGACCCGGATCGCGTTGTAGATCTCCGGCAGCTCCCCCTTGGGAAATTCCACATCCACAACCGGTCCGATCACCTGGACGACTCTTCCCTTAGCCACGTTTCCTCTCCTTCGTGAATCGTTATTCGTTATACGTTAATCGGTGAACCGCCTCTCGCGTTTAACGCTTAACGATTAACGATTAACGTTGCCTTACTTCAAGGCTTCGGCCCCGCCGACGATGTCCATCAATTCCTTGGTGATGGCCGCTTGCCTGGTTTTGTTGTAGTAGAGCGTCAACTTCTGGATCAAATCACCCGCGTTGCGGGTCGCCCCATCCATCGCGGCCATCCGCGCGCCCAGCTCGGCCGCCGCCGATTCCATTAGGGCGTGGAACGTCTGGACCTCGATGTGCTTGGGCAGCAGGACTTGGAGCAACCCCTCCTCGTCTGGCTCGAAGAGATACCCGCCGCCGAGCTTCTCCGTCTCCTGGTCAAGCGATTCGATGGGCAGCAGTTTCTCGACGACGACCCGCTGCTGGATCACGGACTTGAACTCGTTGTACACGATGTGCAGCTCGTCGAACGTCCCGCTCGTGAACTGCTGCACGATGTCACCGCCGATGTCCAGGGCGTGCTCGTAGGAGAGGCGGTCGAAGACGCCGACCCACTCCTGGCGTTTCGTCCACGGGCGGCGGCGGAAGAAGTCCCGCCCCTTGCGCCCCACCACGCTGACCGTGACGGGGCAGCCAGCCTCCTGTTTCTGCCGGAGGAACTCGACCGCCTTGCGCAGGATGTTCGTGTTGAACGCCCCGCAAAGCCCGCGGTCGGACGTGACCACCAGCAGCTCGATCCGGTTCCCGGCGGGCCTGCGCAGCAGCGGGTGGGCCTGCCGGTTCGCGCGGCTGGCCAGGCTGCTGAGCACCACCGCCATCTTCTTCGCGTAGGGCCGCGCGGCGAGAATGCGCTCCTGGGCGCGCCTGAGCTTCGCCGCGGCCACCATCTTCATGGCCTTGGTGATCTTCTGCGTGTTCTTGATGGAGCCGATCTTGCGCCGCAGGCCCTGTAAGCTCGGCATCGGGGCTACGCCTTGATCAGATAACCCAGTTTGCTCTTGAACTTCGTCAGCATGTTGCGCAGGTCGGTCGTGAGCTCGTCGTCCAGCTTCCCTTTGGCAGCGATGTCGCGCTGGATCTTCGGGTGCTCGCGCGTGACGTAGTCCAGGAGCTCCTCCTCGAACTGGCGGACCCGGTTCACCGGCACGTCGTCCAAGTAGCCGTTGGTCCCGGCGAAGATGCTGATCACCTGGTTCTCCACCGGCATCGGCCGGTACTGCCCCTGCTTGAGCAACTCCACCATGCGCTGGCCGCGGGCCAACTGGGCCTGCGTCGCCTTGTCGAGCTCGCTGCCGAACTGGGCGAACGCGGCCATCTCGCGGTACTGCGCGAGGTCCAAGCGGAGCGAGCCGGCCACGGCCTTCATCGCCTTGATCTGAGCCGACCCGCCGACACGGGAGACTGACAGGCCCACGTTGATGGCCGGCCGGATGCCCGAGTAGAAGAGGTCGCTACCCAGGTAGATCTGCCCGTCGGTGATCGAGATGACGTTCGTGGGAATGTACGCCGACACGTCGCCGGCCTGGGTCTCGATGATCGGCAGGGCCGTGAGGCTCCCGCCGCCCTTCTCCTTGCTGAACTTCGCCGCCCGCTCCAAGAGCCGGGAGTGCAGGTAGAACACGTCGCCCGGGTACGCCTCGCGGCCCGGCGGGCGCCGCAGCAGCAGCGAGAGCTGCCGGTACGCCGTCGCATGCTTCGACAGGTCGTCGTAAATGATCAGCGCATGCCGGCCCGTGTCGCGGAAATACTCGCCCATCGACACGCCGGCGTAGGGGGCGAGGTACTGCAACGAGGCCGGGTCGCTGGCCGTGGCGCAGACGATGATGCTGTACGCCATGGCCCCGGACTCTTCGAATATCTTGATGACGCGCGCCACCGTGGAGCGCTTCTGGCCCACGGCGACGTAGATGCAGATGACGTTCTGGCCCTTCTGGTTGATGATGGTGTCCACCGCGATGGCGGTCTTGCCGGTCTGCCGGTCGCCGATGATCAGCTCTCGCTGGCCACGCCCGATGGGGATCATCGCGTCGATGGCCTTGATCCCGGTCTGCAGCGGCTCGCGCACGGGCTGGCGCTCGATCACCCCGGGCGCCCTGACCTCCACCCGGCGGAATTCCTTGGCCTGAATCGGCCCCTTGCCGTCCAGCGGGGCGCCGATCGAGTCCACGACCCGCCCGACGACGGCCTCCCCGACGGGGACCTCCGCGATCCGGCCCGTCCTCTTGACGAGATCCCCCTCCTTGATATGAACGTCGGAGCCCAGGATCACCACGCCGACGTTGTCCTCTTCCAGGTTCAGCGCGATCCCCTTGAGGCCGCCGGGGAACTCCAGCAGTTCGCCGGCCATCGCCCCGTCCAGCCCGTAGACCTTGGCGATGCTGTCCCCGACCTGGAGCACGGAGCCGACTTCGGCCACGTCTACCTGCTTCTCAAAGGACTTCACCTGATCCCGGATGATTGAACTGATCTCTTCCGCTTTGATCTGCATGCGTGCTGCTCCTTGAGCTATGGCGTGCGGTTACGTTCGCGTGAGGATGGCCCGCAGACGTTCCAGTTGCCCGCGGACCGTGCCGTCGTACACCCGGCTGCCGAAGCGAATCTCCAGGCCGCTGATCACGTCGGGATCGACCTGACCGCCAAGTCGACCTGGCCACGGGTCACCTGCTCGAGCCGCGCCCGGATCGCGGCTCGTTGCTTGTCGGAAAGCGGCCGGGCTGCCACGACATGGACCGCCTTGCGATTGGAGGCTTGGTCGGCGAGCTTGCCGAAGGCGTCGCTGATCTCCCTGATCTGGGCGATCCGGTTCTTGTGGACGACGTGGGCGAGGAACCGGCTGGTGATCGGCGGACACCCGGCCTTTGCCGCCACCTGATTGACGACGGCGGCCTTCTCCTCCTTGGTAAAGACCGGACTCAACAGCAAGGCGCGGAACTCACGGGAGGTGGCGAAGGCTTCGGCCAACAGACGGAGCGCCGCGGCGGTCGGGCCGATCCCAGACAGATCCTGCAAGTCGAACAGCGCCTTCGCGTATCGCCATGCAATCGCCGTCTGGACCACTTGTCAGTAACCGCTCGCCACGTTTCAGTACGCGCGCCGCCCGGCTTCGATGATCCCCCCGCCCAGCACCCTGTCTCCCTGGTAAAAGACCGCAGACTGCCCAGGGCTGAGGGCCCGCTGCGGTGAGTCAAACTCGACGCGCAGCTGCCCGTCCGCCAGCGGCCAGATCGTGGCCGGAGCCGCCGGGCTCGCGTAGCGGACCTTGACCTCGGCACGAACCGGTTCGGCCAGCCCATCCACGCTCAGGAGGTTGAGATCGCCGACGAGGCAGGCGGGCTCCAGCAGATCCTCCTCAGGACCTACCACTACGGTATTGCTGGCGGCGCTCACGCGCACGACGTAAAGGCGCTGCGCCGCCGCGAGCCCAAGCCCGCGTCGCTGGCCCGGAGTATAGAACGGCACGCCGCGATGCATGCCCAACACCGTCCCATCCGTGCCGACGAACGGCCCTGGCCGCGCGGCCTGCGGGGCCTGCTCCTCCAGGAAACTGCGATAGTCGCCCTGCGTCACGAAGCAGATCTCCTGGCTCTCCTTGACCTCGTCCGCCGGCAGCCCGATCGCTTCCGCCTGGGGCCACACGTCCTCCTTGCGCATGCCGCCGACGGGAAAGAGGATGCGGGGCAGCCATGCTCGGTTCAGGCGGTACAGGAAATAGCTCTGGTCCTTCCTGGGATCCCCTCCCTTATGCAAGTGCGGCTGCCCCGTGTCGTCCGGCAAGAGCCGCGCGTAGTGGCCTGTGGCAACGTAGTCCGCTCCCAGGTCACGTGCGGCCTCCATGAGGCATCCGAACTTCACCCGCTCATTGCACCGCACGCAGGGGTTCGGCGTCAGGCCCGCCAGGTAGCCGTCGACGAAGTCCTGCACGACCGCCGAGCGGAAGCGATCGCGGATGTCGAGGATCTGATGCGGAATGCCCAACTGCTGGGCTACAAAGCGGGCGATGCCGAGCTTGCAACAGCCCCGCTCCTGCCACTTCTTCGAGGTCGTCGCATCGTCCTCGGGCTCCCAGGTCTGCAGCGTGACTCCTTGGACTTGATAGCCCTGCTTCACGAGGATCGCCGCGGCAACGGCGCTGTCCACTCCGCCCGACATGCCGACCACGACCGTCTTCTTCATCGTTGCAGAGCCTCGCCTCGTTGTGAGACGCGGACCGTCGCCGCACGTGGCGCGGCCTCTCTCGACTCTTCCACGCCTGTACACTTGGCGCGCCCTTCTGCCTCGCAGTTCCCGTGCAACCGCACCCCTTCTTCCACTTTCAGCGAGGGTGTCTTCAGGTCGCCGTTCAGCACAGCGGACGGGAGGAGGTGCACCAGCTCGGTCGCCGTCACGTTCCCGTTGATCGTCCCGCTGCTGACGATCGTTCCGGCGCCGATGTCGCCCTCAATCACCGCATGCTCGCCGAGGATCACAGTGCCCTTCGAATAGATCGCGCCGGACACCACGCCGTCGATGCGGACCGTACCCTCGAAGGTCAAGGTTCCGTTGAACTTGAACCCCCGCGCCAGGAAGGTGAACGTCTCCTCCCCGGCCATTCTGAACTCTTTGTGCTTGCTGGTCGATCCGAACATGCTGTCCAAGAGCCCGGCTCAGGCGCTGCTCTCCCGTGCGACGCTGGTCAGTTGCTGTTGCTGGACCGCCTCGTGCGGCCCGTCCAGGGCCCTAACCTCTTCCCGCCCTTCCGCATCGCACATGGCGTGCAAGCGGACCCCTTCCTCAATGGAGAGCAGGGGAGTCTTGATGGTCCCCCTCACGATCCCGGTGGACAGGAGTTGGACCTTCTGGGAGGCGACGATGTTCCCGTTAATCTGGCCCCCGCTGACCACGACATCGGCGCTGATGTCCCCTTCGATGACCGCATGCTCGCCGACCATCAGCGTACCTTTCATATGGATCTCCCCTGCCAGCCGGCCATCAATGCGAATCATCCCCTCGAAGTGGATGATCCCCTTGAACAGTGCCCCCTTGCCGAGGAAGGTAAACGGCTCGTCGCCGTTCATTGCGTACAGGTTGTCCTTCTCGCGTTTTGACCACATAGGTGTTCCCGATCCTCCCTAGCCCACCGTCTTCATCGTGGAGCTGATGCGGATGGGCGTGACAGAACCGCCAGCAGGCGCTCTGCTCACGTCAGGCTGCTCCGCCTTCTTGGCCATCACTAGGCTCCCGTTGAAGAGCACACCCTCTTCGATCGAGAGCAACGGCGCCTTGACCGACCCATTCAGGACGGCCGGCGCCAGCAGCCTGACCTTGCCGGACGCGACGATGTCGCCGGTGATCTTGCCGTGGCTGATCACGGTGCCAGCGGTCACCTGGGCTGTGATGACCGCATCGTCCCCGACGACCAGCACCCCCTCCGTGTGGATTTCCCCATCCAGCCGACCATCAATGCGGACCGTCCCGTTGTACGTGATCACGCCTTTGAACTCGACCCCGCGCCCCACAAAAGCGATCACTTCACCTTCTCCGGCTTCGGAGGACTGCGCCTCCAGTTCCTCGTCCTGCTTCTTCGTCATCTCACCCATTTTCCACATATGTACACCTCCTTAAAATATCATACTTTGAGTATCTAACCTAGCCATTTATCCCATAATCAAATCAATGACCCGCTCCAGATCAGCCGGCGAATAATACTCGATGACGACCTTCCCTCCTGTTTTCCCCTCGATCAGCCGCACCTTGGTGCCCAGCCGCCGCGTCATCCGCTCCTCGATCTCGCTGGGACGGCGGCCCTTCCGAGCATGGGCCGAGCGGCCTGCGCGGTGGTCGGACTGCACCAACCGTTCGAGGTCCCGCACCGGCAGTCGTTCCGTCACCGCGCGCCGCCCCAGACGGACCTGTTGGTCCGGATCGGAAATGGCCAGCAGGACCTTCGCGTGCCCCAGGGACAACTGGTCGTTCTCGACCCATGCCTGCACCTCCGCTTGGAGCGATAGGAGCCGCACGGTGTTGGCGATCGACGAGCGCTCCTTGCCGAGTTGCTTGGCAACCGCCTCCTGCGTAAGCCCGAACTCCCTGATGAGGCGCTGGTAGGCCCGAGCTGCCTCCATCGCGTTGAGATCCTTGCGCTGAAGGTTTTCAATCAGCGCCATCTCCATCGCCTCGGCATCCGTGGCCGGGCGAACGATGGACGGAATTTTTTTCAGGCCCGCGAGCTTGGCCGCGCGCCAGCGGCGCTCGCCAGCGATCAGCTCATAGCCGCCGTCCCCCAGTCGTCGCACCAGGATCGGCTGCAGCACGCCCTTCGCCCTGACCGAGTTGGCCAGCTCTTCGAGCTCGGCCGCGTTGAAGCCGCGGCGCGGCTGGTAGGGGTTGGGCGAGACGAGCGAGAGCGGGATCTCCTCAATCTCATCCCGCCCCCCGGTGGCGACGGGAATCAGCGTTTGCAGGCCTCTACCAAGCGCCTTTTTTTGCATGGGCCAGGACTTCCTTGGCCAGGCTCAGGTACGCCTCCGCCCCGGAGGATGCGACATCGTACATGAGCACCGGCGCCCCGTGGCTGGGCGCCTCCGCCAGCCTAATGTTGCGGGGGATCACGGTCTTGAACATCTTGTCAGAAAAATGCTTACGTATCTCTTCCGCCACCTGACAGTGGAGGTTGTTCCTCCCGTCGAACAGGGTCAGGAGGACGCCTTCGATGACCAGCGCCTTATTCAAGGACCGGCGCACCATCTCGACGGTCTGCAGCAACCGCCCGAGTCCCTCCATCGCGTAGAACTCGCACTGGACTGGGACCAGCAGGCTATGCGCCGCGACCAGAGCATTCACGGTCAGGAGCCCCAGCGCCGGTGGGCAATCCACCAGCACGAATTCATATTGGCTGGCCGCATCCCCCAGGGCACGTCGGAGAATCAGCTCCCGGTTTTCCACCGGGGTCAGCTCGACTTCCGCCGCGGCCAGGTCCGGTTCGGAGGGGACCACGTCAAGCCGAGGAACGGCTGTTTTCACTAACGCTTCCGAGACCTTCCGGCCTCGGACCATGACGTCGTACATCGAAAGCGAAATGCCCTCCCGGTCGATCCCCATGCCGCTCGTGGCGTTGGCCTGCGGGTCCAGGTCCACCAGGAGGACGGTCCGTTCCGCCACCGCCAAGGACGCCGCCAGGTTGATGGCGGTCGTGGTCTTGCCGACCCCGCCCTTTTGATTGGCAATGGCGATAACCCGCCCCATCGAAGTGACCCATGCTATCAAGTGGGCGAGAAGGTGTCAACGAAACGGCGCAGTTCCACGTGGAACAGTGGGGGAAGCGACAAAGCATGAGAGCGGGGCCTGCCGCCGACGGCTCCGGGGGCCTGCCGCCAAGCAGCCCGGACGTGCTCACACGGCTTCCCGGTCGCAGCCCCGCGGACTCCGGTGTGCCGTGCTCCGCTCCGCCCGGACGCCCGCTTGGCGTCACCCCTCCGCCGTTGGCGACATCTGCTGGCTCAGCGTGCCAGGCCCTCGTCAGGAGTGATACGACGGGTGGCGCCGCATGGGACCCTGGCGGAGCGGAATGGCATACAGGCGAGTCTGCGGGGCTTCGACGGCGTTTCGACCCGGTGCAATCGAGCGGGTGACACCGCAGGGGTGCCCAGAAGCAGCGCGGGGCGTGCAGCCGGGTCTGCGGGGCATCGACGGCGAAACGCCCAGCTGCGCTGGGCTATGCGGGGGCAGGACCCGCTCAAAGAGCAACGGGTTCCCCGTCGCACGTCAGGGC
>JAXIOW010000065.1:0-4584 GCA_045403215.1 Nitrospirales bacterium
CTCAAGCGTCTCCTCCTGATGATTCCCACCCTACTCGGGGTCGCCCTGGTGGTTTTCCTGCTCATGCACGTCGTCCCCGGGGATATCGCCCTGTTGATCCTGGGCGCGGGTGAGCAGGGCGGTGATGTCAACCTGACCGAGCTCGATAAGGTGCGACAGAAGCTGGGGCTCGACCGCCCGCTGTATGTACAGTTCTTCTCCTGGGTCTGGGGCATCGTCCGCCTGGACTTCGGCAATTCCCTGTGGACCGGGGCGCCGGTGATCGAGGAGCTGCGGATTCGTTTCCCCTTGACCCTCGAGATCGCCCTCTTCGCGACGCTGGTCTCCACCGTGATCGCCATCCCGTTGGGCACGCTGGCGGCCATTCGTCAGGACACCTGGGTGGACTATGTCGTGCGCGTCTTCAGCATCGGGGGCCTGGCGATCCCGAACTTCTGGACTGGCATCCTGCTCATCCTCTTCCTCGTCATCTACTTCCAGTGGAGCCCGCCGTTGGTGTTCGTCCCGCTCTGGGAGGACCCGTGGGAGAATTTCAAGCAACTGTTCTGGCCCATCGTCACCGTGGGCTACCGCAATGCCGCGGTGAGCACGCGCTTGACACGCTCGGCGGTGCTGGAGATCATGCGGGAGGATTACATTCGCACGGCCTGGGCGAAGGGCCTTCGCGAGTTCCTCGTAGTGGTCAAACATACCCTGAAGAACGCCATGTTGCCGGTGATCACCATCATCGGCGCGGAGCTCGCCTTCCTGATGGGTGGCCTGGTGGTCACGGAGACCGTCTTCACCCTGAACGGGCTGGGTCGCTTCATCGTCGATGCCATCTTGCGTCGAGACATTCCAGTGGTGCAGACGATGGTGCTGCTGACCGCGTTCATCATCGTCTTCGTCAATCTGATCGTCGATCTACTCTATGCGTGGCTGGACCCCAGGATCAGCTACCGCACCGCCAAGGCCAGCCAGCGCTAAGGAGGTCGAGATGGCCCTAACGCATGAAGTCCCCCTCACAACCCCACGACTGAAGGGCGTTGCGAGGGATAAGAACTGGCTGGGCACGCAGGCGTGGCCCACGATCCGCAAGTTCATCATCACGAAGCCCTTGGGCGCAGCCGGTGGCGCCATCATTCTATTGATGGTGCTCACTGCCATCTTTGCCGATGTCCTCGCCCCCTATGATCCCCATGCCATCAATCAGAGCATACAGTTCACCGCCCCGAACCTGAACCACTGGTTCGGCACCGACGAGTTCGGCCGGGATTTGTTCACCCGCATTGTCTACGGCGCGCGCATCGCGCTGTTCATCGGCCTGACCGCCGCCTTCGTCGGCGCGACCTGTGGAGCCATTCTCGGCGTGGTCAGCGCGTATCTCGGTGGCCGAGTGGACCTCTACCTGCAGCGTCTCATCGATGTGCTGCTCGCGTTCCCGTTGCTGATCCTCGCGCTGGCGATTGTGACCGTCCTGGGTCGTTCGATTCCCAATGTGGTGATGGCCATCGCCATCCCCATCATTCCCCGCACGGCTCGCATCGTCCGCTCCAGCGCGCTCGGCATCAAAGAAAACATGTATGTCGAAGGGGCCCGCGCCGTGGGGAGCTCGCACACGTGGGTGATTCTGTGCCACATCATCCCCAACGTCATGGCGCCGTATCTGATTATGCTGACGGCCCAGTTCGGGAACGCCATCCTCGTGGAAGCCTCGTTGAGCTTCCTGGGGCTGGGTACCGCCGAGCCCACGCCGTCGTGGGGGCTAATGCTCTCCGGCAGCGCGCTGTCGTATGCCGAGAGGGCGGCGTGGGTGGCGGTCTTCCCCGGCATCGCCATCAGCCTGGCGGTGTTCGGCTTTAACCTCTTAGGCGATTCGCTTCGGGATGCCCTGGACCCCAAGCTACGCCACCGCACCTGAGCGCATGCACGACCCGCGGACGCTGAGTTACCCGGATCCCCGCATTTAGGCCTCGAGGCACCATCTTGGCATTGACGCGTGTCGGGACTACACCGCTCTCCGGTCCAGGTTCGACTCCAGTCTAAGATCGGTTTCGCTTTTTGCGTTGAAGATTGAGCTCTTGTGGGCGTTTCGAGGATCGAGGTCGTCGTGAAGTGGCCACGCTGACCTGGAACAGACTGTGCAGACTTGAGAGGAGAGTCTAGTCGAAAGGAGTCTCCCCAATGCGCCACAAGTGGATATGGGCCTCTCTCCTGTTGGTCGCCCTCGTTGCAAGTGGAGAGGTGCGACACCTTTCCGCCGCGCCGCCAGAGGGCTATATCGTGGTCCTGAAAGACGACGCCCTCAACGCGCCGGCCGTTGCCGCCGAGCACGCCCGCAACTTCGGCGTGGGCCTGCGGCACGTGTACAGCCACGCGCTCAAGGGTTATGCTGCGGTCATCGCGCCCGAGCGGCTGGCGGACGTCCAGAACGATCCCCGCGTGCTCTTCGTCTCCGCGGACCGGCCCGTTTGGGCCTTCGCGCAGACGCTGCCGACCGGCGTCGACCGGATCCAGCGCGAGCTGAGCTTGCACTTCGGGTCCAACACCTGGAGCTTCGCCGTAGCGGTGATCGACACCGGCAGCGGACCACATCCGGACCTCAACATCGCCGGCGGCGTGAACTGCTCCACAGGCCGCAATTTCAAGGATGGGAACGGCCACGGCACCCACGTGGCGGGCACCGTCGGCGCCACCAACAACGGGGACGGGGTGGTCGGTGTGGCGCCCGGGATCCCCATCTACTCCGTGCGAGTCCTGAACAATGCCGGCTCCGGCAGCTGGGCCAGCGTCATCTGCGGCATCGACTGGGTTACCGCAAACGCCGCCAGCCTGAATATCAAAGTGGCCAACATGAGCCTCGGGGGCACCGGCTCGGACGACGGCCACTGCGGCAACACCAACGGCGACGCGATGCACAAGGCGCTCTGCAACTCTGTGGCGGCCGGGGTCACCTACGTCGTGGCGGCCGGCAACAGCAACTCGGACTTCTCGGGCTTCGTGCCCGCGGCCTACAGCGAGGTCCTGACGGTTACTGCAATGGCGGACTTCAACGGCCAGCCCGGCGGCGGGGCGGCTGCGACCTGCCGGACGGACGTCGACGACACCTCGGCCGACTTCAGCAACTTCACCACCGTCGGTAGCTCCGACGAACTCCACACCATCGCCGCCCCGGGTGTCTGCATCCTGTCGACCTGGAAGGGCGGCGGCTACAACACGATTTCCGGCACCAGCATGGCCACGCCGCACGTGACCGGCACCGCCGCCGCCTGCATCGCCGGCCCCTGCGCCGGGATGACGCCGAGCCAGGTCATGTCGAGTCTCCGCAGCGACGCCGCGGGGCAGCCGGCGAACGGCTTCCTGGGCGACCCCAACAACCCGATCACGACCGGCGGCCAGAATCCCAAGACACTCTTCTACGGCGATCTGGTGTACGCGGGCGCTTACTAAGGGAGCGCGTCTACCGAGGAGCGAGGACGTCCGGCAAGCCGGGCGTCCTCGTCCCTCAACCCATCTTCACGGACTCGACGTCGCGGAGCCCGGCCGGATGCGCAGAAGGGCGATGGTCTTCGCAATCGTACTCACCTTCGATCTCGTGGCCGGCTCCATGCCGTCGGACGGCTCCTTGGGGGGCGCACCCCCAGCCCTTCAGGCCGTTCTCGCGGATGCGGCGACCCGCTCAGGGGTCGACCGAGGAAATCTGCAGATCCCGCGAATGGAGCCCGCCGAGTGGCCCGATAGTGGGCTCGGCTGCCCACAACCCGGTCAGCTCTATCTCCAGGTGATCACGCCCGGTTGGCTGATCGAGGTGCAGGGCGGAGGGAAGATCTTCGAATACCACACTGACGGTGACGATCGCTTCGTGCTCTGCGCGGAGCGATAGTCGCACTTCGTTGCCACTATGCACTTCCGTACCTTGGTCTTCGCAATCGTCGCGCTCGCTCTGACCAGCACCCCCGCGCTCGCGCGTGGCGATCCTCGCTAGCTGAGCTGCTTGCGAAACCGCCAAATGCTCAACGAGACCAGCACGAGGGTGAAGATGAGCAACGCGAGGACATTCGGCCACAGCGTCGCGAGTCCGCTTCCCTTCAGCATGCTGCCCCGCGCGATGGTGGCGAAGTGATGAATGGGATTGAGGACGGTCAAGGGTTGCAGCCAGCCCGGCATCGCTTCCACCGGGTTGAGCGCTCCCGAGAGCGACGACAGCGGCGGGTTGATGAAGAAGGCCGTGAGCTGCGCCTGCTGCGCGGATTTGCTGAGTGTCGCGATCACGGTGCCCAGGCTGATGCCAGAAAGAATGCAGAGCACCCCCCCGAACAGCACGAAGGGAAGGCTTCCGTGGAACGGAACGCGGAACACGAGCTTGAGCACCGCGAGGGCGAGCAGCATCATCATGCTCAGCAACACGAACAGCGGCGTGATCTTGGCGATGATGATTTCCGCGGTGCTCGCCGGCGACATGAGCAGCTGCTCGATCGTTCCCGCCTCGCGCTCCTTGACCATGGCCGCCGACGAGACCAGGGAGCTGTTCAGGATCAGCAGCAGACCGAAGACGCCCGTGGCGATGAACCAGGAGTCGACGAGCCCCGGGTTGTAGAGGAACGC
>JAXIOW010000137.1:0-5004 GCA_045403215.1 Nitrospirales bacterium
GGTCACCTCATGGCCCATCACCGTGGCGACGCCGGTCTCGTTCTGCGTGTGCTTGAGAATGCCGGTGAAGAAGGCCACCTTCCCGCCCGGCAGGCAGAAGGCGTTGATGATCTTGTCGTCCTGGATCAGGGCGAATTCCCAATCATAGCCCGGCTTGTTGGCGGCGGCGGCGATCCGTTCGCCGACCCGGCGGAGCATCGCATTGGCCTCGGGGTTCGTGCTGAGCGGGAACTGGCGCAGGACATCGCGGTAGGCTTCGATGCCCATTTTATTTTCTGTCTCTTCGGAGAAGAATATCAGTTGCTCGCGGCCAGTGATGGGCGCGCGCGTGCAGCCCAGTAGCAGGTCCAGCAGACTACCTGTCAGGCACGCTCCGCACAGCCCTGCGGCGAGCCGGAGCGCCTTGGCAAGAGCTGCACGCCTGCTCATCATGGTTGCGATCAGGGCATCCATAGATAGAGAAATTGGGGCGTCCCGCCGCGGACCAGCCCCATCACGTCCAGGTTCGCCAGGGCTTCGAGCGTGCTCGTACCGGGCGCCTGGGAATAGATGTTGTGTTTGTAGGCTCCGGGCCGCACGTACATCACGACGCGGGCATCGGCGAGCCCGGCCAGGTTCTTGGCCCCCGCGATCCCATCGTCCAGGTAGCCGATCTGGTCCACCAGCCCCGACTGCACGGCCTGCGGTCCCGTGAGGACGCGCCCGTCCGCGATGAATTTGAGCTGGTCGGCCGGCAGGGTTTTCCGTCCTTTGGTGACCACCTCGAGGAAGCGCGACTGGAACCCGTTGATCATACCCTGGAAGATCGCGCGCTCCTCCTCGCTCATCGGACGGAACGGCGAGCCGATGTCCTTCTTCGGGCCGGACTTGATCGCGCCAGCCTCCACGCCGATCTTCTGGAGCAGGCCCTCCGCGTTGACGCGCAGCATGATGACCCCCACGCTGCCGGTCACGCTCGTCGGGTGGGCAATGATCCGGTCGGCGGCAACGGCGATGTAGTACCCGCCGGAGGCGCCGATGTCCATGATGACCGCGACGACGGGAACCTTGCGTTTGGACTTGAATTCGCTGATTTCGTGATGAATAACGTCCGACGCTGTGACGGTCCCTCCGGGGCTATTGATCCGCAGCAGCAGCGCCTTGATCTGGCCGTCCTCGGCGGCCAGCGTCAGTTCCTCCTTGATGCGCGCGACCAGGTCTTCCGCCCCACCCAGGGGACTGTCGGAGCCCTTCTCGGAAATGACGCCGGAGATATCCATCAACAGAATCTTGTCCGCTGCGGTGCCCTGCACCGTCTTCTCCCGCAGCGGCATGGGCTGCGGGAAGAGGGAAATGGAAATGCAACCGGCGGTCACCAGCGCGAGGAAAAATAGGGTCAGACTCCATTTCCATCTGATGGAACGTGCCGACTGTGGCTTTGCCTGGAAATGGAATCTGACCCTATTTATCATTACGCCTTTCCTTTCGCCATCAGGTCGGTGAACCGAGGGAACAGATACCTCGCGTCGTGAGGGCCCGGCGAGGCTTCGGGATGGTACTGGACGGAGTACGCCGGCAGATCGAGACAGCGCAGGCCCTCGACGGCGTCATCGTTCAGGCTGACATGGGTCAGTTGCACGCGGCCCTGGGCCGTGGTCCACGGGGCTGGTTTGGCGCCGGCTCCGGCGGCCTCTCCACCCCGCACCGCAAAGTTGTGGTTCTGGGATGTGATCTCCACCTTGCGAGTCTCCAAGTCGAGCACCGGATGGTTCGCCCCGTGGTGCCCGAATTTCAACTTATAGGTTTGCAATCCCAGCGCGAGTCCGATGATCTGATGGCCGAGGCAGATCCCGAAGATGGGCCGCTTGCCGAGCAGCGCCCGCACCGCCTCGACCGCGTAAGGGACCCCTTCCGGGTCGCCCGGGCCGTTGGACAGGAAAATCCCGTCGGGATTCAGCGCCAGCGCGGCGTCGGCCGTGGTCGAGGCCGGGACAACCGTGACCTCGAAGCCTTCATCCACCAGCCGCCGCAAGATATTGTACTTGATCCCGAAGTCATAGGCCACGACGCGAAAACGGGAGGATGTGGAGCGGGAGGGGGCCCCATCTGGTGATGCCCCTCCCGTACCCACCTTCCACCTACCGGAGTCCTCCATCCATTTATAGGGCTTGGCGCAGGTCACTTCTTTGACCAAGTCCCGGCCGAGGATGCTGGGAGCCTCCCGCGCTTTCCGCACCACCCGCGTGGGATCGAGGTCCGCATGCGAGATGACGCCCTGCTGCGAGCCGTGGTCGCGGAGGTGCATGGTCAGCGCCCGTGTGTCGATCCCCTGGATCCCCACGATGCCGTGCTGACGCAGATACACGTCCAGGGACAGTCGGCTCCGCCAGTTGCTCGGGTACGGACATGCTTCTTTCACGATGAAGCCGGCCAACCACGGGCGAGCGGACTCGACATCTTCAGGGTTGATTCCATAGTTGCCGATGTGCGGATAGGTCATCGTGACCATCTGCCCGCGGTACGAAGGGTCCGTCAGGACCTCCTGATACCCCGACATGGCGGTGTTGAACACCACTTCGCCGACGGTTTCCCCCGGCGCGCCCAGGGCTGTGCCCTTGAACACGGTCCCATCCGCCAACGCCAGCATCGCCGGCTTCACCGCACCCATTTCCGCACCTTCATGCACAGCAGGGTCATGCCCAGTCCCAGGTTGATGAGATAAAGCGCCCGCGCGATCCAATGATATTTGAAAAAGGCATCGTACGCTGCCTTTTTCGCGCCGGTCTCCCTGGTGGCGAACACCAGTTCCTGCAGCCGTACCACCTCAGGATTGAGGTAGACGGTCAACCCTAGCGCGAGCATCACCATGACTCCTGCCACGGCCAGTTCGGGTTTGCTGATGAGGTCCTTCGCAACAACCCCGCGCGCCAGCATGCCGAGCATGAGAGCGCCGGCCGAGACCAAGACCAGCAGGTCATACCCGTGAAACGTCTTCGTCAGCAACTGGCCTGTCGCCTCGATCGTGATCGGGGTGTTGAAGATCGCCGGGATGACAGCCGCGATGATGGACACCAGTCCCCCGACCCAGAACGCCAGCGCCAGCATTTCAACGCAATGGCATGTCACGATCAGCTTACGGATAGACCACCCTCCCGCCGACAAGGGTCGAGACCACCCGCCCCTTCAGCTTCCACCCGGCGAAGGGCGTGTTGCGCCCCTTGGACCGGAACTGCTCGGGCTCAACGACCCACTGGGCTTCGGGGTCTACGATCGCCACATCAGCGTCGGCCCCGACCGCCAGGGTGCCCTTGGAGAGGCCGAACGCGCGGGCCGGCTGCACGGTCAGCGACGCGACCACCTGCTCGACCGACAACACGCCTTCGTCCACCAGCGTGAGCGCAAGTCCCCAGGCGGTTTCCAGCCCCACGATCCCGAAGGGGGCATAGTCGAACTCTCGCTGCTTTTCGAAGTCCGCGTGCGGGGCGTGGTCCGTCGCGATGGCGTCGATGGTCCCGTCCTTCAGCCCCGCCTTGATGGCGTCCACGTCCTTGCGGCTTCGCAGCGGCGGGTTCATCTTCGCGTTGGTGTTGAATTCGCGCACGGCCTCGTCGGTCAGGAGAAAATGGTGGGGACAGGCCTCGGCCGTGACCGTGATGCCACGGGCCTTGGCCTCCCGGACCATCCGGACCGAGCCGGCCGTGCTGAGATGGGCCAGGTGCAGCCGACCGCCGGTCAGTTCCGCGAGGGCCAGGTTGCGGGCCACCATGACGTCTTCCGCCGCGGCGGGGATGCTGTGCAGGCCCAACTCAGTGGCGACCAGCCCTTCATGCATGCTGCCCCCTTCCGAGAGGTGAAGGCACTCGCAGTGGTCCACGACGGTCAGGTTAAACGTCCGCGCGTACTCGAGCGCGCGGCGCATCACCATGCCGTTCATGACGGGCTTGCCGTCATCGGACACGGCCACGCAACCGGCGTCCTTCAGCTCCCCGAACTCCGCGAGCTCCTTCCCCTCGGACCCTTTCGTGATCGCGCCGATGGGGAACACGGTGGCGAGCCCCGCGGCGCGGGCCTTGTCCAGGATGAACTCCGTCACGGACTGGTTGTCGTTCACCGGCGATGTGTTCGGCATACAGCAGACGGAGGTGAAGCCGCCGGCGACGGCCGCCGCCGTGCCGGTCTGGATCGTCTCCTTGTACTCGAACCCGGGCTCGCGCAGATGCACATGCAGGTCCACGAAGCCGGGCAGCACCCATTTGCCGCTCGCGTCAATCACGATGGCGCCGGATGGTACGGCCAGTCCCTTGCCGACTTGCGCGATCTTTCCTTCCTGGATCAGGACGTCGGCCGGGCCGTTGATCCGGCCTGGGTCAATGACGCGGCCCTTGTGGATGACGATGGTCATGCCGCGCCTGACAAGAGGTAGAGGACCGCCATGCGGACCGCGACGCCGTTGGTCACCTGGTCGAGGATCACGGACGAGACGCTGTCCGCCACTTCCGGCGCGATCTCCACGCCCCGGTTGATCGGCCCGGGGTGCATCACGAGGACGTCCGGGCTCGCCAGCTTCAAGCGCTCCGGCGTGAGGCAGTAGAGCCGCGAGTACTCGCGGATGCTGGGGAAGAGGGCGATCCCCTGCCGTTCGAGCTGCAGCCGCAGCATCATGACGACGTCCACGCCGCGCAGCGCCTCGTCCAGGTTGTGGAACACCGTCACGCCTAGCCGCTCGACCTCCTGGGGGATCATGGTCGGCGGGCCGGCGACCCGCACCTCCGCACCCAGCTTCACGAGGGCGTAGATGTTGGAGCGGGCCACGCGACTGTGGGCGATGTCGCCGACGATGGCCAGGCGCAGGCCCTCGAACACGCGCTTTTTCTCGCGCAGCGTGTAGAGGTCCAGAAGGGCCTGGGTCGGGTGTTCATGCTCGCCGTCCCCGGCGTTGATGACCGAGGCCCGCAGCAGCCGGGCCAGGATGGTCGGCGCGCCGGCCAACGGGTGGCGCAGGACGATGAAGTCGGCCTGCATGGC
>JAXIOW010000203.1:0-8560 GCA_045403215.1 Nitrospirales bacterium
CAGCGGGATGCGGCCGAGGGGCGGCTTCGCCTGCCTGAAGACTGAAGCGTTTACTTCGCTAAGAGGGGCGTGAGGCGAGCCTTGCGCTTCTCGAGCATGCCTCGCTGGGTCTCTGTCGGGGCGTCGGGGCCCTTCTTCTTCCCGCCGTAGTCGCGCAGGCAACGCTCGATCATTTCGAACGCCTCGTCCGATTGCCCGATTCGCTCCAGCAAGTCGCTGAGCCGGAGGTAGGCCGAGATGACGAACGCACGGTCCCGCTCATCCGTCGCCTGCTCCACGATGTAGCGGTAGTGCTCGATGGCCGCCGCCGGCTCATTGCCTTCTGCGCGTATGGCCTGCAGCATGCGGAGTGATAACAGATCCGCGGTGGCGCCGGCGTGCGCGTGGTGGCTTGCTTCGAGCAAGCCCCGAAGCTCCTCGTCGGTCAAGCGCATTCTGCCGTTGTGCGCCTTCAACTGCTCTAGCACACGCTTAGCCTCCGGCCAACCACCATAGAGCCCCACCGTCACACAGCGGCAACCGTTAGGGTTTATGCATGGCCTCTCCTGCAGCGTGAACTTCTTGGAGGTTACCACGGCAGGTGAGAAGACCATGCCGGTCGTCTCGCGGCACGCCATGCAGGCCAGCACGTCGTTGGGCGTGGCGTGAAGAAACAGCCGGACGCCGGACCGCTCCCAGAAATCCCGGGCCTGGATCCGGCCGGCTTTGACCTGCAAGTCGTGGAACTTCCAGATCAGCGCGAGGCTCAAGATGGCGAGGAGGTAAGGTAGGGTATCAGGGCGTTCAATCTTATTGAGCAGGTTCAACAGTTCGTCCATAGCACCGCCTTGAGCAGCAGGATCATCTTGTACCCCGACAATCCGAGTAAAGGAAAGAAAAAGATATCCAGGTGGTGGCAAAGAACCGGAGGCGGAGCGCGTTACTGACGACGCTGACGGAGGAGGCGCCCATCGCGGCCGCCGCGAGGATCGGGTTCAGCCAGCCCAGCGCCGCGACGGGAATCAAGATGACGTTGTAGATGAAGGCGGCGAAGAGATTCTGCTTGATGTTACGCATGGTGGCCTGGCTCAGTTGAATCGCCGCCGCCACGCCGCGCAGATCGCCGCCGATCAGCGTGATGTCCGCCGTCTCAATGGCCACGTCCGTCCCGGCGCCGATCGCGATCCCCACGTCGGCCTGCGCGAGAGCCGGCGCGTCGTTGATACCGTCACCCACCATGGCCACCCGCCGGCCCTCGCCCTGTAAGCGTTTTACTTCGCTGGCCTTCGCCTCCGGCAAGACCTCAGCGAGCACCCGCTCGATGCCGACTTCCTTGGCCACCGCCGCTGCCGTGCGCGGATTGTCCCCGGTTATCATCACCACGTCTAGGCCCATATCCTTGAGCGCCGATAACGCCTCGCGGGCATGCTTTTTCACGGTGTCAGCCACCGCGATGACCCCGACCACGGTGCCGTCCACGGCCACGAACATGGGCGTCAGGCCGGCCTCGGCCAGCCGCGTGGTTTCCGCCTCCAGACCGGCGACCCTAAGGCCGTCCACTTCCATCAATCGAAGGTTGCCGACGCGCACCGGCTGGTCCTTCACCGTGGCCCGAATACCGTGTCCCGGGACGGCCGCGAAGTCCTTCGGAGGCTCCAGCGCAATTCGCAACTCGCGGGCCATCTTCACAATGGCTTCTCCGATCGGATGTTCCGAGCCCTGCTCGGCCGACGCGGCGAACTGCAATAATTTTTCGCGTGTCCATCCCTCCTGGCGCACGACGATCTCCTTAACCGCCAGCTCGCCCGTCGTCAGCGTACCGGTCTTGTCCAGCACGACGGTCGTCAGCGCCTGCGCCTGTTCCAAGGCCGCACCGCTCCGGATCAGGATCCCGAGCTCTGCGCCGCGGCCGATCCCCACCATAATTGAGGTCGGGGTCGCCAGCCCCAGCGCGCACGGGCAGGCGATGATCAGCACGGCAACAAAGTTCAGCAGCGCCTTGGTGAAGGCCGGCGCTGGGCCGAACGCCAGCCAGAGGCCGAACGTCAGCACGGCCACGGCGATGACGGCCGGCACGAAGACCGACGCCACCTGGTCCGCGAGCCGCGCGATGGGCGGCTTCGACCCCTGCGCCTCCTCCACCAGACGCACGATCCGGGCGAGCGCGGTGTCGGCACCCACCTGCGACGCCTTGAAGCGAAAATATCCGGTCTTGTTCAGCGTGGCGCCGATCAACGGATCGCCGGGGCCCTTGTCCACCGGCATCGACTCGCCGGTCAGCATGGATTCGTCCAGCGAGGACGTGCCCTCCAGGATGACGCCGTCCACCGGCACCTTTTCGCCGGGGCGGACGATCACTATATCGCCGACCTTGACTTCTTCGACCGGGATATCCCTCTCGCGGCCGTCGCGGATCACACGCGCCTGCTTGGCCTGGAGGCCGATGAGTCGGGTCAAGGCCTCGGACGTCCGCCCCTTGGCCCGGGCCTCGAGGACACGGCCCAGCAGAATGAGCGTGATGATCGCCGCGGACGAATCGAAGTACACAACTGGTGTGGCACCGGCAGCGGTGAATGCGTTCGGCACGAGAGTAGCCGCCACGCTGTAGCCGTACGCCGCCGACGTGCCGAGCGCGATCAAGGTGTTCATGTCGGTGGTCCCGTGCCGGGCCACCGCGTACGCCCCTTTATAGAACTGCCAGCCGGCCCAGAACTGCACCGGCGTCGTCAGCAGCAACTGCAGCCAGAAGGATGTTGCTTGCGAGACAGGCAGGCTGAGGTGCTCCGACATGCCCAGGAGCATGACCGGCACGCTCAGCGCCGCGGCCACCCAGAACCGGCGTTTCAGTCTTCGATAGGCGGCTTGCTTCCGGTCTTCTCGTGCACCCCCACCCATCCCTCCCCCCTCGAGGGGGAGGGTGAGGGAGGGGGCGGCCGCGGGCGCGGCCGGGAGAACCGGCGTGTAGCCGAGACTACGAATGGTCTCCTGAATCGTCCCGGGATCGGTGACCCCCGGCTGGTACTCGACAGTCGCCTGCTCGGTGGCCAGATTGACGGCGGCGCGGGAGACCCCCGGGACCGCGCTCAAGCCGTGCTCAATCTTCGCGACGCAGGAGGCACACGACATGCCTTCGATAGGAATCGTGAGCGTCGCTGTGCTCGCCACTCCACGATTCCCTCTCCCCTGGAGGGAGAGGGCGGGGGTAAGGGGGATATCTTTCGCCTGCGATGGTCCAGCGGCGGGCTTCGGCCGCAGTGGCATCATCTGCACCGGCGCAGGGCCCATGCCTTGGGGCCCGCCCTTGAGGACCGCGATCGGGTCCTTCTCGAAGGTCCGCTTGCACCCCGGGGCGCAGAAATAGTACGTGGTGCCGTTGTGCACCGCCGTGGCCGGCGCCGTCTGTTCGTCCACGGTCATCCCGCAGACCGGATCAATAGGCATTACACCCTCCCGCCCCGGCCGCGCCGAGACGCGTCCTTTACCCGATGGTGTAAGACTATAGGGCGGAGGAGGGGAGTTGCAAGGCCTGTGTATCGTGCCGCACGGCCCTCGTGCAGCACCACTGAGCCGTGGGGAAATCCTAATTCCGGTAGCTGAGCGTGAAGCCGATGTCGTAGCCTCCTACCTCCAGCGTCGCGTTGGGGAATATTGCGTTATTGACCGGCTGCTTGTGCAGCACGGCATATGTAGAAAATATGTCGAACGTCACGGCCTGGGTAAACTGGTAGGACAGCCCGGCGGCGATATGGTGCTCCACGATGTTGGCATTCGTTACATCCACGGTCGTTTTCGGAACCGGGTTGTTTCCATAATTGTACCCGCCTCGCACATTGAGACTCTCGGTGACATCATAGGCGATTCCCACCGCCGCCACGTATTGGTCGCGCCACTGGTAGTTCAACACAAACCTGTCCGTTGTAGGAGCTGCCAGATTGCTTCCGTTGGTCAACTGGACCACGACGTTGTTCAGCGCCTTCTCCCAATTGATCCACTGGAATTTCGTGGCGATCAGGAGACCTTTGGTCGGTCGCACGGCGACCCCGACCGCGACGTCCTGCGCCCATTTCAACCCAAATGCCTGATAGTCAAACGTGCTTTTCGCCCCGCCAAAGTTTTTGGTGATCTGCCCATGATCCAAGGTGATTGGGTTTGGCATCGTGTAGGCGACTCCAATCGTCACCATATCGCTGGCCTTGTACATCGCCCCGAACTTCGGGGTAAACCCCACGTTATAACCGCAGGAGGTCGGCGGTAGTGCGACGCCATTGGCTCGGTTGCACTTCCCGGTCGTTTCAAAACCAAATGCAAGTCCCGATGCACCTGGCGTGTTGGGGATATACGTCAGGGATGCATCCACATACGAAACGGCCAGGGCCACCCCCAGCGATAGGTTGTCCGTCACCTGATACGCAATGGTGGGGGCCAGCTTATAATGCCGAAGCTGCGAGCCTTGCTTGTCCACGGTAGGTCCACCCACTGCAGGTCCAGTCGTGATATCCCGAAAATCAGTAGAGTTGCCTCCGACCGTAAAGAACCCAATGCCCAGGGTGATCGGAGTCCCGCTCAGGTGGTGAACGACCCCCATATTCGGGAGGACAAGGGGCTGATTCTCCCCGTCCTTGTTGGGGTTCGCGCTGTTCTTGATCCGTAACTCAGGATTGAGCACGGTCACCGAAAACCCGGCTTGCGTGCCTGTGATTTGTGTGATGCCGGCAGGGTTGGTATTCATGGCCGAGAAATCGGTAGCCACGGCGGTGTCGGCGCCGGCCAGCGCAGAGGAGATTCCGCCGGATCCGATCAGGTTCAATCCATTTGTCGCCTGGCAGACCGCGGGAACCAGAAGACTCAGGAACGCCAGTCCGAAAGCCCAGCGTATGGCCCATTGCCTCTCGGGTCGTTCCCTATCCCTTATCGCCATCGCTCGCCTCCTCTTTCAGACAGCACGAATGCGTTCGGAGACCAAAAAGGTGGGTCACTATGTCAGGGTTAATCTAGTAAAATCAACCCATGAGCGGACCGCCCCCGCCAGCTTGTCTTTAACTTTCCTAGTCCATCGTATTAATGACCAGGCCGGTGAGGGGTTTGGGATAGAAATAGGTGGACTTGTGGGGCATGCGGTCGCCGACCCTGGCGACGTCCTTGACCTCCGTGACCTTGGGGGGATTCAGCAGAAACGCCAGCCCGCCGTCTCCCCGCGCCACCGCCGCCATCGCGTCCTCTTCATCCTTGATATAGATCAAGCGTTCCTCGTCCTGGGGCGTCAGCCGCAGCGCCCCGCGAAAGATCAATTGCTGAAGGATGGCGACGTCCAACCGTTTGCGGGCGGACGGACCCAGGCTGGCCAGGCCCGTCTGGTTGAGCGTGAGCAGATCGTAGCGGGGCTCCCCGCTGACGACGAATCCCATCACGTGCGCATCCGTAGCCTGAGCCGCGTGCAGCCCATCCAGAAACTTCGCGCGGGCCGCGGGCTCCGTCTCTTTGGTAAAGGGGACCGCCTCCAGCGTAAAGGTTTTGGCCAGCCGTTGCCGGATCTCAGCGACCGGGCATGGTAATGGGCCCGGCAGGACACGGTGCGTGGGGAGAACCGTCAGGCCAGGATCGTCCAGGTTTGAAAAATACATGAGGACCCAGTCCGACGGCAGCGTGCCAGGCTCGCGATGGGCTTTCCGCTGCCCGTTCCGGTAGCGGAGCGCCGACTCGTAGCGATGGTGCCCGTCCGCGATGAAGAGCGGCAACGGCTTCATCGCCGCCACGACCCGCTCAAGCGCCGTCGGGTCGGTCACGGTCCACAGTCGATGGTAGCCCCCGTCGCCGTCCCTGACGGCGATGCGCGGACGGCCTACGTCCGCCGCCTCCAGGGTTCGGATGATGTCTCCGCCCGGATCGGAGTAGAGCGAGAAGACCGGGCTGAAGTTGCTGCGACACGTCTCGAGCAGTTGATAGCGGTCGTCCTTCGCCGCCGCGCGGGTGTTCTCGTGGGGGAAGATGCGGCCGGTGCCGAACTCCTCCAGCTTGACGAGCGAGAGAAAGCCGCGCATCGTCCGCACAGCCCCGGAGCGAAGCCGGTACTCGACCGTGCATAGGTAGATCGCCGGGCGCCCGTCCCGCCGGAGAACCCCGTCGCGCAGCCACTCATCCAGGTACCGCTTGGCGCGGGTGTAGCGGTTCTCCTGCGGGCCGTCGGCCGGCTGTTCCCGTCCGAGTTCCAGTCGGACGATGTTGCAGGGATGCCGTTCGTAGAGAGCCGCTTGCTCGGCCGGCCCGATCACATCGTAGGGAGGCGCCATCACGGCCGTGACGTCGCCCACCTTCGCCGGGTCATAGAGCACCCCGCGGAAGGGTAATATCTCTGCCATAAAACCTCGTTATACGTTAAACGTTATCCGTTAATCGTGAAGACCTTTGCCGTTTAACGTTTCACGTTTAACGATTAACGTCATCAAAAGAATCGCTCGACTTCAAAGCGATACAGCTCGACCGGCTCCTGCTCGCCGATGCCGCCTTTCTTCCGCGCGACAGCCATCTGCTCGTCCACCGAGGCGATCCCCTCGATATCGGGCAGCAGCAGTCCGCGCCGGGTCCCCGCCTTCACGATCAGCCCGAACCGCCGCACGTCCAAGTCCTCGTGGCCCGCCACGCGCTCCGGCGTGGTCAGGATGTCCACGGAGACCCGCAGCTCGAGCAACTCCTCTTCGACGACCGGTCGGAAGCGCGGGTCCTTCACGGCAGCGCTGATGGCGTTTTCGATGATCTCCAGGGCTAGGTTCGCGTGCGCCGGCTCGATCGTGCCGATACAGCCGCGCAGTTCCCCCATTTTCTTGAGCGACACGAAGGCGCCAGCGCGCCGGTGCAAGGTTGGAAACCGCTCAAGCAGGTATTCGTCGGGAGTAATGACGCGAAAATCCCTGACATAGAAGTGGATCGCGTCAATGGCGAGTCGCACGAAGGGATGAGGATGGGAAGGGATGTCGTCGGCCATGAACCAGAAAAACGTTCAATGGTCGCGCGACACCATGTAGTCGGCGACCACTTGCAGGGCCCGCTTGTGCACGGAATCCTCGAACGGGTCCAGGTGGACCTTGGCCGCCTGCACGAACCCGCGCGCGGTGGCCATCGCGTAGTCGATCGAGCCATAGCGTTCCATCAAGGACACGACCCACGCCAGCTCGCCGTTCCCGTCAGGCTTCTTCTCCATGACTTCCGCAAGCCGCATCCCTTCGGCGTCGGTGCAGTGCTTCCGCAGATGCAACAGCGGCAAGGTGACGTTGCCCTCGCCCAGGTCCTTGCCCAGGGATTTCCCGAGCGACTCCCGCGGAGCGGCATAGTCGAGCGTGTCGTCCGCCACTTGGAACGCCACGCCCATCGCCTGGCCGAACTGGAACAGCGCGTCCCGTAACGCCGGGTCGGCATCGGCCACGACGGCCCCGATCCGGCACGCCGCCGCGATCAAGGAGCCGGTCTTGTACTCCACGATCTTGAGACACTCCCGCTCGGAGATCGACGCATCGTCCTTGTAGGACAACTGCATCAGTTCGCCTTCCGCCATCTTCCGGCAGGCCTCAGAGAGACACTCGTTCACATCCTGATTGCGGAATCCCACGATGTGGCAGATCGCCTTGGAATAGAGGTAATCGCCGACGAGGATCGCCACCTGGTTGCCCCACAGCCCGCCAGCGGTGCGCCGCCTGCGGCGAAACTCGGCGTGGTCCACGACATCGTCGTGCAGGAGCGTGGCGGTGTGGATGTACTCGATCAGGCTGGCCAGGAGCACGTCGTCCCGGCCGGTGTAGCCCGCCAGCCGGGCGCACAGGATCAGCAGGAGCGGGCGGATCCGCTTGCCGCCGCTATTGAGGATGTGCGCCGCAACCGTGTTGACCAACGCCACCTTGGAGCCCAGGTTCTGGCGGATCTGATCCTCGACGGCATCGAGCTCCAGGCGGTAGCACTCCCACACATCGTTCATGCTCGCGATGGCGCAGGATTCAACGTTTTTGGACATGAGCGGATACTAGGTAAGGGTCAGCGGGTTTGTCAAGCCGAGAGTCGGGAAATCTCCGGCCGTCGCCTTGCGATGAGTCCCATGCGGTGCTACGCTCGCGCCATGCTGCCGTTTCTCAACCTGTGGCTGCACGTCCTCGCGGCGGTCATCTGGATCGGGGGCATGCTGTTCCTCTCGCTGATCGCCGTGCCGGTCCTGCGCCAGGTGGACTCCCCGCTGCTCCGCGTCGACCTGTTCCGGAAGATGGCCCGGCGCTTCAGGCGGCTGGTCTGGATCTGCATCGCCGTCCTGATCCTGACGGGGATCGTCAACGTGGCCTACTACGGGAATACAACCTCGGGGTCTCCCTACCTGAAAGTACTAGGTATCAAGCTCGGACTGGTCGCCGCCCTGGTGGCGATGGGCATAGCGCACGACTTTATCATCGGCCCACGCGCGGCCCGGGCCCAGTCTCGCGATGGGTTGCCCCCAGCCGGCACCGATCTGTTAATGGTGCAGCTGGCGCCCTGGGTGGGCCGGCTCAACCTCCTCCTCGGGGTGATCATCCTGGTGCTTGCCGCGGCGCTCACCCGCAGCCATTGA
>JAXIOW010000182.1:0-18348 GCA_045403215.1 Nitrospirales bacterium
CAATCGCCCGCGTTACAATTTTAACCATCCGCTCCAGCTCTCGCTGCGTGGTGCTCAGCGGCGGCATCAGGACGATGACGTTCCCGAGCGGGCGGATGATCATGCCGAGCTTCCTGGCCTCCGACGCCACGCGCATGCCGACCCGTTCGGTCAGCGGGTAGGGCTCCTTCGTCTCTCGGTCCCGCACCAGCTCGATCCCGACGATCAATCCCAATTGCCGGATGTCGCCGACGTGCGGATGCTCGCCGAGCGGTTTGAGCAGGCGACGGAGCGCGGCGATCTTCGGCCGGAGCTTTTGCAGCGTGCGCTCCCGCGCAAAGATGTCCAGGTTGGCGAGCGCCACGGCGCAGGCCAGCGGGTTGCCCGTATAGCTGTGCCCGTGGAAGAAAGTCTTGAACTCCTCATAGCGGCCGAGGAACACCCGGTAGATGCGCTCGGTCGTCACCGTGGCGGCGAGCGGCAGATACCCGCCGGTCAGCCCCTTGCTGATCGCCATGAGGTCCGGCGTGACGCCCTCGTGCTCACAGGCGAACATCCGGCCCGTGCGGCCGAAGCCGGTGGCCACCTCGTCGGCGATCAGCAGCACCCGATAGCGCGTACACAACCGGCGGAGCCTGGTCAGGTAGCCCGGCGGCATCGTGATCATCCCCCCGGCCGCCAGCAGCATCGGCTCGACGATTAGCGCCGCGATGTCCTGCTGGTGCCGCTTGAGCACGTCTTCCACCGCATCCACGCAAGCCACCCGGCATTGCGGGTACGTCAGGTCCAGCGGGCAGCGGTAACAGTAGGGCGCGTGCGCTTCGTAGGTCGGGAACAGGAGCGGCTTGAACCGCGCGTGAAAGAACGGGATGCCGCCCACGCTGACGGCGCCAAGCGTGTCACCGTGGTAGGCCTGCCCCAGGTGCAGGAAGCTCTTCTTGGACGTGTCAGGACCCCCTCGCAACTGCCAATACTGGTAGGCCATCTTCAGGGCCACTTCCACCGCCGTGGAGCCGTCGTCCGAATAGAAGACCCGCGTGAGCCCGCGCGGCGCCAGGGCCACCAACCGGCGCGCCAGCACGATGGAGGGGACGTTGGCCAGCCCCAGCAGCGTGGAGTGCGCGATCTGCTTCAGTTGCGCCGCGAGCGCGCGGTCCAGCTCCCGCTTGCGATGGCCGTGGAGATTGACCCAGAGCGAGGAGACCCCGTCCAGGTAGCGGTGCCCGTCGGTGTCTTCCAGATAGACGCCCCGGCCCCGCTCGATGATGAGGGGCGGCTCTTCCGCCCACTCACGCTGCTGGGTGAAGGGATGCCAGAGGTAGCGGTGATCCTCCGCCTGAAGCCTCGCGGTGCGGGTAGGGGAAGCCATGAAGATGGGCCATTATAGGGAGGGGAATCGTCTTTGACAATCTGAGGGAAAATTATTATAATTGGCGAGCTTCGGAGTTCAAAAGGACCCCCATTTTGCAGGCACTGATCCGGAACTTTTCCATTATCGCCCACATAGACCACGGGAAGTCGACACTCGCGGATCGGTTGCTCGAATACACCGGGGCCATCAGCGCCCGGGAATCGCGCGAGCAAAACCTGGACGCGATGGACCTGGAGCGCGAGCGGGGGATCACCATCAAGGCCCACACGGTCACCATCCGGTACAAGGCCGACGACGGGAACGAGTATCTCCTGGACCTCATCGACACGCCGGGTCACGTGGACTTCTCCTATGAAGTCTCGCGAAGCCTGGCCGCCTGCGAGGGCGCGTTGCTCTTGGTGGACGCCTCGCAAGGGGTCGAGGCGCAAACGATCGCCAATGCGCACTTGGCGGCCGAGAACCACCTCACCGTCATCCCGGTCATCAACAAGGTGGACCTGGCCAGCGCCGACATCGAAGGGACCAAGCGGCAGATCGAGGACGTGCTGAGCCTGGACGCCCATGACGCGGTCATGACGAGCGCCAAGGCCGGCGTCGGCACCAAGGACGTGCTGGAGGCGGTCGTGAAACGCATCCCGCCGCCGGCGGGCGATCCGGACGGGCCGCTCAAGGCGCTCGTGTTCGATTCCTGGTTCGACAACTACCAGGGCGTGACGGTCCTGGCGCGCGTGGGTGACGGCGCCATCGAGCCAGCCATGAAGGTCCGCATGATGGGGAGCGGCAAGGTCTTCGAGGTCCAGGAGGTCGGGATCTTCTCGCCGAAGCGGGTCAAAACGGAGCGGCTGGCCACCGGTGAAGTCGGCTACGTGGTGGCCGGCATCAAGCGCGTCGGAGACACGCGCATCGGCGACACCATCACGGCGGCCGACAGACCGACGTCGAAGCCCTATCCGGGGTACAAAGAAGCCAAGCCGATGGTCTTCTGCGGGCTGTATCCCACGGACAACGACCTCTTCGAGAACTTGCGGGACGCGCTCGAGAAGCTACGGCTGAACGACTCCAGTTTTGTGTACGAGCCTGAAACGTCGCTGGCGCTCGGCTTCGGGTTCCGCTGCGGGTTCCTGGGGCTGCTCCACATGGAGATCATCCATGAGCGGCTGGAGCGGGAGTACGGGCTGGAGCTCATCAGCACGACACCCACCGTGGTGTACCGCGTGACGACGATCAAGGGCGAGGTCCTGTACATCGACAATCCGACCAAGCTGCCGGAGCCCAACCACATCGAACTGTTCGAGGAACCGTTCATCAAGGCCACGCTCATCACGCCCGAAGCGTACGTCGGCAACCTCTTAGCGCTGTGCCAGGAGCGGCGGGGCACTCAGCAGGGCCTGACCTACCTGAACCCCACGCGGGTCATGATGACGTATGCGATGCCGCTGAACGAGATCGTGCTAGACTTCTACGATCGCCTGAAGTCCAAGACGCAGGGGTATGCCTCCCTGGACTATGAGATCACCGGCTACCAGCCGTCGGACCTGGCGAAAGTGGACATCTTATTGAACGGGGAGAGTGTGGACGCCCTGTCCTTCATCGTCCATCGCGACAAGGCGGTCACCCGCGGGCGGCAGGTGGCCGAGAAGATGAAGGAGCATATCCCGCGCCAGATGTTCGAGGTGGCCATTCAGGCTGCCATCGGCAGCAAGATCATCGCGCGGGAGACCGTGGGCGCCATGCGCAAGAACGTCACGGCGAAGTGCTATGGGGGCGACATCACTCGCAAAAGGAAGCTATGGGAGAAGCAGAAGGAAGGCAAGAAAAGGATGAAGCAGGTCGGGCGGGTGGAAGTGCCACAGGAGGCCTTCCTGGCTCTGCTGAAAGTGACGGAGTAGCCGTCCCGTCGATCGAGCCGGCGCCGATCGTCGCGTCCCCCGCCGAGGGGGGGCGGACCGAGTCCGTCCGCAGCAAGCCCCTCTGGCGCGAGTACGGCGAGGCGATCCTCATCGCCATCATCCTGGCCCTGTTCATCCGGACCTTCGTCGTCCAGGCCTTCAAAATCCCCTCCGGCTCCATGGTGCCGACCCTGACGATCGGCGACCACATCCTGGTCACGAAATTCCTGTATGACTTCAAGCTGCCGTACTGGGACACGATTCTGGTCGGGTTCTCCGAACCACAGCGGGGCGACATCATCGTGTTCAAGTTTCCGGAGGACGAGAGCAAGGACTTCATCAAACGCGTGATCGGCCTGCCCGGCGACGCGGTGGAGGTCCGCAACAAGCGGGTCTTGGTTAACGGGGAACTGCTCGCCGAACCCTACGTGCAGCACGTGGACCCGAACATCCTTCCCCATCAGGTCCAACCACGCGACAATCTCGGCCCGATGAAAGTCCCTCCGGACTCCTACTTCGTCATGGGCGACAACCGCGACCAAAGCCTTGACAGCCGCTTCTGGGGCTTCGTCAAGCTGGAGAAGATCAAAGGCAAGGCGTTCCTGATCTACTGGTCCTGGAACGGGCAGGGGCCCCCGATTCACTGGGTCCGCTGGGAGCGCCTGGGGAAGACAATCCGATGAAAACCGACGCCCTGCGGTCCTACATCAAGAAGTTCAAGGACGGGAAGGTCCTGGTCGTCGGCGACCTGATCCTGGACCATTACGTCTGGGGGCAGGTCAGCCGGATCTCGCCCGAAGCGCCCGTACCGGTAGTGGCCGTGGCGTCTGAGACGCTCCAACTCGGCGGCGCCGCCAACGTGTCCAACAACATCAAGACGCTCGGCGGGCGGGTCGATCTCTGCGGGGTGGTCGGCACGGACGAGGGCAGCCGGCAATTCCTTCACGTATTGGAAAGCCAGAGGATCGGGCGCGACGGCATCCTGACGGACCGCGCACGGCCCACGACCAAGAAAACGCGGGTCGTGGCGCACAACCAGCAACTGGTGCGATTCGACATCGAGCGCTGCGAGCCGATCACCGGCGCGCTGGAGGCACGGGTCACCCGCTATGTGGCAGCCTGCATCCGCTCGGCGGCGGCCCTGGTAGTTTCGGATTACGCCAAGGGCGTGGTGACCCCCCGCGTCATGACCGACATCATTGGCCTCGCCCACCGGCACCACGTGCCCGTGATCGTGGACCCCAAGGTCGCCCACGTCAGCCGGTACAAGGGCGCGACGGTCATCACGCCGAACCACCTGGAAGCCATCCAGGCGGCAGGGCTCCACGGCGAGGACGAGGCGACCCTGCTGGAGGCTGGACGCCAGCTCTACCAACGGCTCGGCTGCCAGGCCGTGCTGATCACGCGCGGAGAGCGGGGGATGAGCCTCTTTGAAGACCGCGGGCAGGTCACGCACATCCCGACTGTGGCGCGCCAGGTCTTCGACGTGACCGGCGCGGGCGATACCGTGGTCGCCACCCTGGCGCTGGCCCTGGCCGCCGGCGCGCCCATGCGGCAGGCTGCGATCCTGGCCAACTACGCCGCCGGGATTGTCGTCGGCATGGTGGGCACCGCCGCCGCGACCACCGCCCAACTCGAGGAGGCCATTCTCCATGGGTGACGTCGTGCGGCAACCGACACCCAGGACCACCGTGGCCGTCGTCATCCCGGCGCGCTACGACTCCAGCCGGTTTCCGGGCAAACCGCTCGCGCGGCTGGGCGACAAGCCCCTGATCCAGCACGTCTACGAACGGGCGCGCGCAGCGCGCGGCATCAGCCGGATCGTCGTTGCCACGGACGACGTACGCATTCGGGACTGCGTGATTGGGTTTGGCGGCGAGGCGATCCTCACGGGACATGATCTTCGTAGTGGCTCGGACCGCGTGGCGGCCGCCGCCCGTGAGGTTCCGGCGGACGCCTATGTGAATCTCCAGGGCGATGAAATTCCGCTGGCCCCTGGCCTGTTGGAAGACCTCCTCCACCCTTTCACCCATTCCGATGCCGAGGTCGGGACGCTCAAGCAGGCCATCACGGAGGAGCGCGAGCTGCTGGACCCGAACGTGGTCAAGGTCGTCACGGACCGCAACGGGGACGCGCTGTACTTCTCGCGCTGCCCCGTTCCATACCTAAGAGACCGGAACGCCGGGCGCGGCAGCCTGGTTCCGGGCCTGCACTGGAAGCACCTGGGCCTCTACATCTATACGAGGGCGGCCCTGGCCCGCTTTGCCGAGATGCCGTCGGGGACATTGGAGGTGACCGAACAGTTGGAACAGCTCCGGCTGCTGGAAGCCGGGGTACGCATCCGGGTCTGGGAGACCAAACAGGCCTCGCTGCGGGTGGACACCCCGGCGGACCTGGAACGAGTGCAAATAGGAGGGAAGCCGGCATGGCGAAATTCATCTTTGTGACCGGCGGGGTGGTGTCGTCGCTGGGGAAGGGCCTCGCGTCCGCGTCCATCGGGAATCTCCTGGAGAGCCGCGGCGCCCGCCTCACTTTCCTAAAAATCGACCCCTATATCAATGTTGACCCAGGGACGATGAATCCCTACCAGCACGGCGAGGTCTATGTGACGGAGGACGGGGCGGAGACCGACCTCGACCTCGGGCACTACGAGCGGTTCACATCCGTGACCGTCGGGCGGCGCAACAACTTCACGACCGGGCGCATCTACTACGACGTCATCATGAAGGAGCGCCGGGGCGACTACCTGGGCGGGACGGTCCAGATGGTGCCGCACATCACGGATGAAATCAAACGATCCATCCGAGCGTTGGCGGACGGCGTGGACATCGTGATCTGCGAGATCGGGGGGACGGTAGGCGACATCGAAAGCCTGCCCTTCCTGGAGGCCATCCGTCAGCTTCCCTACGACGTGGGGCGGGAGAACGTCCTGTACGTCCACGTCACGCTGGTGCCCTATCTCGGCGCCGCTGGCGAGCTCAAGACCAAACCGTCCCAGCACAGCGTCAACAAGCTGCGGGAGATCGGTATCCAACCCAACATCCTCCTGTGCAGGACGGATCGGTACCTGCCCCCCGAGCTGAAAGAGAAAATCGCCCTCTTCTGCAACCTCCAGAAAGATGAAGTGATCACGGCGAAGGACGTGGACACGATCTATGAGGTGCCGCTCGTCTTCCACAAGGAGGGGCTCGATCGCCTGATTGTGGAGCAGCTTCGGTTGCAGCTCGGCGAGCCCGATCTGCGGGAATGGGACAGCCTAGTCCAGCGGATCAAGCACCCCCAGCACGAAGTGTCCATCGCCCTGGTCGGGAAGTATGTCGGCCTCAAGGAATCCTACAAGAGCCTGACCGAAGCCCTCGTGCACGGCGGCATCGAAACGGCGACGCGTCCGATCATTCACTGGGTGGAGTCCGAGGACATCGAGCGCCGGGGCGCCGAGCGCGTGCTGGCCGACGTGGATGGCATCATCGTGCCTGGCGGGTTCGGCGGGCGGGGCATCGAAGGCAAGATCTCGGCGATCCGCCACGCACGGGAGAAGCAGGTGCCCTACCTCGGTTTGTGCCTCGGGATGCAGTGCGCGGTGATCGAGTTCGCTCGGAACGTGGCCGGCCTCCGCAACGCCAACAGCTCCGAATTCGTCCCGGACGGGCCGACCTCCGTCATCGACCTCATGTCCGACCAGCGCAAGGTCGAGGAGAAGGGAGGGACCATGCGTTTGGGCGCCTATCCCTGCGTGCTGGAAAAGGGCTCCCGCGCCCACGAGGCGTACGGCCGCACGGAGATCCTGGAACGCCACCGGCACCGGTACGAGTTCAACAACGCCTACCGGGACCGGGTGACCAAGCACGGGTTGGTGCTCAGCGGGCTGTCACCCGACGGGCGGCTGGTGGAGATCATCGAGCTGCCGCACCATCCCTGGTTTGTCGCCACGCAATTCCATCCGGAGTTCAACTCGCGCCCGCGCCGACCCCACCCCCTGTTCCAGGGGTTCATACGGGCGGCGCTGCAGCATAAGGTCGGCGGGTGACCCAGCCAATGCAGACGATCGAGATCGCCAGGCTCAAGGTCGGGGAGGGGCTGCCCCATCTCGTGATCGCCGGCCCGTGCGTCATCGAGGACGCGGGCCTGGTCATGGAAACCGCCAAGGAACTGAAGCGGATCACCGGAGACTTAAAGCTCCCCTTTATCTTCAAGGCGTCCTACGACAAGGCCAACCGCAGTTCCGGCCAATCGTTCCGCGGGCCGGGGCTCAAGAAGGGGCTGGAGGTGTTGAGCCGCGTGCGGGAGGAGCTGGGGGTTCCCATCCTGTCGGACGTGCACACGCCCGAAGAAGCTACCGAGGCTGGGCACGTCCTGGACGTCCTCCAGATCCCGGCCTTCCTGTGCCGGCAAACCGACCTGATCGTCGCCGCCGCGCGGACGGGGCGGGTGGTGAACGTCAAAAAGGGACAGTTTCTGGCCCCGTGGGACATGGCCAACGTGGTGCAGAAAATCGAGGCGGCGGGCAACCGGCGGATCCTCCTGACCGAACGCGGCGCCTCGTTCGGGTACAACAACCTCGTCACGGACTTCCGGTCGCTGCCGATCATGCGCCGGCTCGGCTATCCGGTCATCTTCGATGCGACCCACAGTGTTCAGTTGCCGGGCGGGGCGGGCACGCGCTCGTCCGGACAGCGGGAGTTCGTCGCGCCGCTCGCCCGGGCCGCCGTGGCCGTCGGGTGCGAAGGACTCTTCATGGAGGTCCACCCGGACCCGGACAACGCGCTCTCCGACGGACCCAACATGGTTCCCCTGAAGGAAGTCCGGGCCCTGCTTGATCAGATCGTCCGCGTAGCGGCGGCGATCGGACGCCTTCCATTATAAGGAGGAGGCGGCCATCGCTCTCTCAGAGCAACAGACCCTTGCGGCTCCGGCACACGGGCAGGCGGCCCCGCGGAGGCGGGCTGGTCTCCGGAGACATGTGCCGAACGCGATCACGGTCAGCCGGATTCTATTGATTCCCGTCTTCGTGCTTGTCTTCCTCGAACCGACGCCCAATCGCTCGCTGGCCGCGGCGGCCGTCTTCGGCTTGGCGGCCTTGACCGACGCCTTGGACGGCTACATCGCCCGGCGGTGGGGGCAGATCACCCAGCTGGGCAAGCTGTTGGATCCGATCGCCGACAAGCTTCTGGTGCTGACCGCGCTCTTTCTGCTGGTCGCCATGGATGTGGTCGACGCCTGGATTGCCATCGTGCTGGCCGGCCGGGAGCTCGCCATCACGGGCTTGCGCGGCGTCGCCGCCCATGAGGGGATCGTCCTGGCCGCCGAGACGACCGGCAAGCTCAAGATGGCGGCCCAAGTCGTGGCCATCTTATTGTTGATCCTGGATGGAGCCATCCCCAGCACCTTGAACCTGTACTCCTGGGGGACAGCCATCCTCCTGGTGTCCCTGGTGCTCTCGCTGGTCTCAGCCGCGCAGTACGTCCGGCAGTTCGTCACGTCCGTGCTCCCGCGTGACGGCGCGAATTCCCGCTCCTCCTGATGGACACAGACCTCGCCTCTTCGCTCGTGATCGGCTATCTTCTCGGAGCCATTCCCATCGGCATCGTCGCGGGACGTGCGCTGGGAGGGATCGACCCACGCGAAGCCGGCACTCGCAACATCGGATTTACCAACGTTCTCAGGGTGGCCGGCAAAGCCGCCGGCGTCGTCACGCTGATCGGCGACATGGGGAAAGGGGCCTTGGCGGTGCTGATCGCACGGCACCTTCTCGGGGCTGCAGGCAGTGACTGGGAACTGGCCGCAGGCGGCGCCGCCATCCTAGGACACATATTCCCCGTGTTTCTGCGCTTCAAAGGAGGCAAGGGCGTGGCGACCGCCCTGGGCGTGCTCATGGCCGTCGACTGGACCGTAGGGGGCAGCGTGTTGATCGTATGGCTCATGAGCGCAGCGCTCTGGCGGATCTCGTCGCTGGCGGCCTTGCTCGCCTTCGGGAGCCTTCCGTTCTGGGTGTGGCTTTTCCATCCCAACGCCCCCATGGCGCTGCTCGCAATCGGCACGACAGCCTTGATTGCCTACCGACATCGCGACAATATCGGTCGTCTCTTGGCGGGGACGGAAACGAGAATAGGGGTGCGGTGATACGTGCTGTTTTTCATGTTCAAGTTAAGCTTTTTATGGTCTAATGACTAGGTTTCATGGAACTTACAAGTTTACATAATCGTTCTTATCCGACTCAATGAAACTCTTTCAATCCACCAACCGGGCCCTCTCGATCAGCCTGGAAGGGCTCAGAGAAGCCGTCATGGCCGCCGCCGAACGGGTCGCCCGTCGGGTCCGGGTGGTCAAGCTACAGTTTCAAGCCGAAGATGCCGCGGCACGACTCCGACAAGCCTACGAGTCTCTGGGTCACTGCCTGTACACGACCCACACCGCCCAGACACCGGAGACCCTGAGGGTCATCGATGAGGCACTCCCCGTGTGTGAAAGCATCCGCGCCGAGCAACGCACGCTCCAAGCCATACGGGACCGGCTGGCCTCCCAATACGAGGACGTCATCACCGTCCCCTTGATCCAGCTCCACGAAGACCTCCAAGCCGCTGGCGCAACGGTCGAGCGCATCACCATCACTCCGGGCATTGGGGCCGATGGCCGGCGGCTCGCCGATCTGTTCTTGCCGGAAAGCGTGGGGGTCGTCCTGGTCCGGCGGGGCGATTCAGTGCTGTTCCCTCACACCGAGGTGGTGCTGAGGGCCGGCGACCAAGTCACCCTCATCGGCAACCGGTCTGCCATGCCTGCCGCGCTTCAGTCCCTTCACGCCTAAGCCGCCGACCGATCACGATCAGACGTTGAAAACGCGTGCGCCTCTTTGTTACAATAACACCATTGGGAGGAGCACCCCATGAAGTTTCGTGACCGTTCCGTGACCTATCAGGTCTTCGGCGTTGTCCTCATACTCGGACTCCTGGCAGGCGAACCGTTTGCCGGTGTGACCTTCGCTGAAGAGCTGACCGGCGTCCGCCTGCTCGAAGAAATTCAGAACGTCTTCACCAACCTGGCCGACCGTGTCAAACCGGCTGTGGTCAACATCACCCCGGTGTCCGTTTCCACCAAATCAAGCGATACCCCGCGGGAGCGAGGCCCGAACAATCCGGGGACCGGTTCGGGGGTCATCGTGGACAAGGACGGCACGGTGGTGACCAACAATCACGTCGTCGGCGACGCCAAGGAGGTCGAGGTCCGACTTTCCGATCGAGGCAAGTACGTCGGCCAGGTGATCGGCCGCGATCCGGACACCGACCTGGCCGTCGTGAAGATCACGGCCGATCGTGAGCTGCCCACGGTGCCGTTCGGCGACTCGTCGAAGGTCCGCGTCGGCCAGTGGGTCATGGCCGTCGGCAATCCGTTCTCCCTGGACCGTACCGTCACCGTGGGTGTGGTCAGCGGCCTCGAACGTGACGCCGTCAGGCTGTCCCGGTACGAGGCGTTCATCCAAACCGACGCCTCGATCAACCCCGGCAACAGCGGAGGCCCACTGTTCAACATCAGAGGCGAGGTGATCGGCATCAACACCGCCATTATCAACTACGCCCAAGGCATTGGGTTCGCCATCCCCTCCAATATGGTGCAGCAAGTCGTGAACCAACTCCGTTCCAAGGGGAAAGTCATACGTGGCTGGCTGGGCATCGGCATCCAGGAGGTTACCGCTGAGCTGGCCGCCAAGTTCAGCATCAAGGAATCCGATGGCGTCCTGGTGAACGACGTCTTCGAAAACGAGCCCGCCTCGCGCGCCGGTCTGAAGCCGGGCGACATCATCGCGAAGGTGAACGGGCGCCGCTTGGAGTCCCCCTCCGCCTTGTCCCGTAGCGTGGCCGGGCTGGCCCCGGGCACCAAGGTGGAACTGGAGATCATCCGGAACGGCGAACGCCGCGCCCTGACCGTCGACTTGGGCGAGCGCAAGGAAGAGACCATCGTCGCGTCGATCCCCTCCCCGCCTCCTCAGCCGGAGGTCAAGCTCGGGCTCAACGTGCAAGACCTCACGCCTGAACTGGCCGACAAGTTCAAGATCAAGGACCAGAAAGGGGTGCTGGTGAGCAAGGTGGACCCGGGGAGTGTGGCCCAGGAGCAGGGCCTGCGGGAAGGAGACCTCATCAAGGAGATCAACCGCCAGATCGTCACGACGGCGGAGGACTTCAAAACGGCGGTGTCCCAGACGAAAAAAGGCGACTCGGTCCTCCTGCGTGTGGTGCGGGAAAACCGCGCGTTCTACTCAGTTCTGAGCCCGAGAGAGAAATAACCCGAGCGGCGGCCTCACAGGGCGGCTCCCGCTTTCGCCGCCTTCTGCTCCTCGAGGACCCGCGCCGCCAGCTCGCGGGGCACTTCCTCGTACGTCAAGAAATCCATGGAATAGGTCGCGCGCCCTCCCGTCAAAGAGTTCAAGGTCGAGGAATACTTCAGCATCTCTGCCAGCGGGACCGCGGCCTTGATGATGGTGCCGTGGGCCTTCGGTATCGTATCCTGGATCCGGCCTCGGCGGCTGTTCAGGTCCCCAATCACCGCCCCCATGCATTCGTCCGGCGTGCTGACTTCCACCGTCATGATCGGCTCCAGGAGAACCGGCGACGCCTGCTCCATGGCCTTCTTGAGTCCCATGGAAGCCGCGATCTTGAACGCCATCTCGGAGGAGTCCACATCATGATAGGAGCCATCATAGAGGGTCACGCGGAGATCGACCACCGGAAATCCGCCGAGGATGCCTTCGTGCATCGCCTCGACGATTCCCTTTTCGACCGCGGGGATGAAGTTCCTGGGGATGGCCCCGCCGACGATCTCAACCACGAACTGAAACCCGGCGCCCCGCTTGAGCGGTTCGAGTTTCAGCCACGTGTCGCCATACTGGCCGTGCCCCCCCGTCTGTTTTTTGTACTTCCCCTGCGCGGAGGTGGTCTTCCGAACGGTCTCCTTGTACGGCACCTTCGGGGTATGGACATTCACCTCGATGCCATATTTTCGTTTCAGCTTCTCGAACGTGATATCCCCATGCAGCTGTCCCATGGCACTGAGGATCATCTCATGCGTTTCGATGTTGCGGACGAATTCAAGGGAGGGGTCCTCCTCGACGAGCTTGTGGAGCCCCAGGCTCACCTTTTCCACATCCGCCTTGGATTTGGGTTCAAGGGCGAACGCCAGGAGCGGCCGTGGCAACGGGGGCTTGGGAATCAGGAGCGGGGCATTGTCGCTGGTGAGCGTGTCGCTGGTCTGGGTGTCCTTGAGCTTGGCAATCGCCACGATGTCGCCGGCCACCGCCTTCTCGATAGGGGCGTATTTCTTCCCCACCGCGTGAAAGAGCCGCCCGCCCTTCTCCTTGACATTGCGCGTGGCATTGAGGAAGCCGGTATCCGGCGCCAGCGCCCCGGAATACACCCGCATGTAATTAAGCCGTCCAATGAACGGGTCGATGATCGTTTTGAAGACGTACGCCGCAAAGGGCGCGCCCGCGTCAGACGCCACGGACACGGTCTCCGTCCCCGTCGCCTTGGCGGCCTGGACCGGATGAACTGCGGCGCGTTCCACCGGTGACGGCAGGAGCGCCACGAGGGCATTCAGCGCCTCCACCGTGCCGATGTTTTTCCCGGCGGACCCGCAGAGGACAGGGAACACACTGCGGCTGGCCGCCCCACTTTTCAACCCCTTCAGGATCTCTGCAGCCGTCAGGGTCCCGTCACCCAGATATTTTTCGAGCAGCTGATCATCAGCCTCAGCAGCCCCCTCCATCAGCTTCTTGCGGGCAGCCTCGACCTCCCCGCTCAGGGCCGCCGGCACATCGGCCTTCTGCCGTTTCCCGCTGCCATCCGACGCGTACCGAAACGCCTCCCCGGTGAGGAGGTCCACCACCCCTTCCAGGGAGGCCTCCTTCCCGATCGGCATGCTGAGCAGGACCGTCTTGATCTCCAACGCCTTCTCGATTTCCTCGACCAGCGCCCCCCAGGCGGTTCCTTCCTTGTCCAGCCCGCTGATGAAAATCAGGCCCGGCAGGGACCGCTCTGCCGCGTACTCCCATAATTTCTCCAACTCGGTCTTGACCCCCGCGCCGGCATTGAAGACCCACAGCACGGCGTCCGCAACATGGGCAGCTTGCTTCGCTTCAGCCTGAAAGCTGGGCGCGCCCGGATTGTCCAGAAGATTGAGCGCGGTGTCGGTCCAGGAAATCTGGCAGAGGCTGGTCTGGATGGAGATCTTCCGGTGGTGCTCCTCAGGATCGTAGTCCATGGCCGTCGTGCCGGCCGCGACTGATCCCATCTGAGGAATCGTCCCGCTCGAACAGAGAAACGCTTCGATCAGCGTCGTCTTGCCGGCTCCGCCGTAGGAGAGGACGGCAATATTGCGGATGGCATCAGGCTTGGCCTCCTTCATGGATTAAGCCCCCCAAAGAATGTGGTCCATTCTAGGAAGGCATGGCAAGCGTGTCAACAGCCATCCCAAGACCCTTTACAACCGTACTCTAACTGGGCACAATCGGCGTGTCGCTCGGCATCTTTCGCGTCTGACCATTCACTCGAAAGGGGAATTGCAATGGCACCTGACAGGATTCAATCGGTCATCGCACAGTACTTTGCGGCCACGCGCGCGATGGATCCGGAAGCATGGGTCGCTTGCTTTGCGGAGAATGCGACCAGCTTCGAGCCGGCGGCTCCCGCTCCCCTTCAGAGCCATGCGGCACTACGCCAGTTTTTCCTGGGGACCGCCGGAGCCTTCCAGAAGGTCGGTATGACGGAAGACCATGTCTTTGTGTCGGGCAACAGGGCAGCCGTGAAGTTCACGGGGCGCGGCATCGGGAAGAATGGCCGAGAGGTTATCTTTGAGGGAATCGATGTATTCGAAATCAATGATCGCGGCAAGATTCAGACGATGTGGGGGTACTGGAGTCCGGCGGACATGATGGCCCAACTGCAGGGATAAGGTTCTCCAGGTCTCGTCGTGACCTGCCTCCCCTGCCTAACCTGAAGAGGAAGAACCCAATGAGTCCCTATAGAGAACTGAACCTGACTTTGACCCCGCAGCAGCAAGCGCTCAAAGAGGGCGTGCATCGCTTTGCGAAGGAAGTACTGCGACCCACCGCGGTCACCCTGGATCGGATGAGTAGACCGCAAGAAGTGATTGCGGCAGGCTCGCCGCTGTGGTCGGCACTGAAGGCGGTCTATGCACAACGGTTTCATACGGCGCTCATCCCGACTGAGTGTGGGGGCCTCGGGCTGCAAGGCCTGAGCCTGCACATCGCGCTCGAGGAACTGGGATGGGCGAGCGCCGAGTTTGCGGCCAGCATCGCGGTCTCCGGGTTTCCATTCGCCTCGGTCGCGGCAACCGGCAACACGGACCTGATTCAGGAGTTGGTAACGCCCTTCGTGGCCGATAAAGAGGCGCGCTTTGTGGGCTGTTGGGCGATAACTGAACCCCATCATGGCTCGGATCACTTCATGGCCGGCACGCCGCAGTTTCACGATGCGGAGATATCCGGCCAGGTGACTGCACACCTCGATGGGAACCACTATGTGATCAATGGCGAGAAATCCGCCTGGGTGTCGAACGGGACGATTGCGACACATGCGGTCGCGTATCTCACCCTCGACCCCTCTAGGGGCCTGGCCGGAGGCGGCGTCGCGTTCATCCCGCTGGATCTTCCAGGTGTCTCGAAGGGGGAGCCGCTGGACAAGATGGGCCAACGAGCTCTGAACCAAGGCTCGATCATGTTCAAGGACGTGCGCATTCCCAAACGCTATCTGTTGGTTGATGCGTCGGTCTACGAGAGGGTCCTCCATCGGACGCTTACCCTGACGAACGGTGCGATGGGGGCGATCTTCACCGGCGTGGCGCGGGCAGCCTATGAAGAGGCGCTGACCTATACCAAAACGCGCGTCCAGGGGGGCAAACCAATCAGCGAGCATCAACTGGTCCAGAAACATCTGTTCGACATGTTTACCAAAGTAGAAACCTGCCGTGCTCTGTCCCGTGCCGCAATGGTCTACAACGCGGCCGTGGACCCACCGGCCATCGAATATGCGATCGCGGCGAAGACCTATTGCACTCAGGCCTGTCTGGAGGTGACCGATACGGCCCTGCAACTGTTCGGCGGCAAGGGGCTGACACGGGACTGTCTCATGGAGAAGCTCTACCGTGATGCGCGCGCGTCATTGATCGAGGACGGAGTCAATGATGTCCTGGCATTGGTCGGTGCACGCCGGCTTCTTGCTTGACCTCAATTTCAGCCAACAACGGCGAAAGCGCCGCCACTAGGGCAACGCGCTCCCCCACGTCCATTTCGGCCCTCCTCCAGGGCTACGTCCGCCTTGCGAATGTTACTTGCCGGCCACTTTGATCGTGGCGGCGACGTGCTTAGGATGCAACTGGCAGTAGACGCGGTGCTCCGAGACCATTTTGTCGATGTTCTCAAGCGGCACGGTGATGGTCTTTTCCTCGCCCGGCTTGATGACTTCCTTGACTTTCATGGTATCGATGGCAAAGCCGTGGTCGGCGGTCAGCGTGTTCTTCACCTTCAACGTCACCGGCCCCTTCAGATCAATGGTGCCGCCGCCTTCCCACATTTTCGTGCCTTCCTTCTCCACCGCAGTAAACGTGATCTCCTGCTGGCCCTGAGCCGGCAGAGAGGCCCAGACCACCGTGGCCAAAGCCAGGATGATCACGAGGGCTCGTTTAACCCCATACGATGTGCGTCGCTGCATCATTCACCTCCGTTATGGTTGATATGGCCCACCGCTGGGTGGCCTGGAATAACGCCATTCTAGGAGGGCCTTGCGTGGAGTGTCAACTGCTCTCCCCACGCCCCGCGTGAGTCCTTGACATCCGAGTGTGCAACGGTGTAGCCAGTACGTTGTTCTTCCATCAATCGCATCGAAGGGAGGGCACTATGCGGTCCAAGTCGAATCCTACGAATTCGCTGACTTCTCTGCTGCTGGGTCTGGCTGTGCTCATCGCGTGCGCGGGCCAAGCGGCCTGTGAAGCGTCTCAGAAACCCGGTGTTGGGGCGCAGGCGCCCAGTATTGAAGGGACCTATACGCTGGTGTCGCGGGAACTGCCCAACGGCACCAAGCAGGGTCCCCCGGATGTGCTGGGCCTGCTGACGTACACAAATGAATACCGAAACTTCAACCTCTACGTGAAAGGTGCGAGCGGCAAGTCATTCTCCATCGCTTCCATCGGCACGTACACGCTCACCGACAAGGCGTACAGCGAAACGAATATCTACTATCTGGTGAACGATGGGATCGGAGGCATGGGGGTGAGCTACGACCTCTCGGGTTCGACGGGCTCCTCGCCGGTGTCGGTCAAGGAGGGCCGTATCGAGTTCCAGCTTCCGCTTCACAGTGAGCCATCCGTCGTCTTTGCAGGGGACAAGTTCACCGCCACCAGGCAGGGCGCCTTCGTGGACCACTGGGAAAGGGTGAAGTAGACACCCGAATCAGTGGTCTAATCAGTCTTCCGCCAGAGGTTCAATTCCATGGGCTCGGCCAACAAGGCCTCCGCCTCGCGGATCCAGCGCTTGATGTGCGGCGTTTCGAAGTGTCGTTTGAGGTCCTCTTCGCTCTCCCAATTCTCATGAAAGAGAAAAAGCGCCGGGTCACGGGGCGATTGGTGCATATCGAAGTTGATGCAGCCTTGTTCCTGGCGCGTCGGGGCGAGCAGGCTCGCCAACTCCTGCTGGACGCGCGCCTCCATCCCTGCTTTGGCTTTGATTCGGACGACAACGGTGACCTGCTTGCTAGCCATGTTGGACCCTGCTGAGTGAGCCACGAAATGGCGCCATTCTAGGAAGGCCTCACAGGAGTGTCAATAAAATCAGGGGAAGACTAACGGGTGCTGGGTGACGCGCCGGTACTAGATTGTGGGCTAGGCGTGGGTCTGGAATGACTCCTCAAGCAGCCGAGTCAGGACTTTGTTTGAGTCGAAATACTCTTCCGCAAGCTCTCGTGCAGCCTTCGCATGCCTGGTGTAGTGGCCCTCAACCTCTCTGATTGCTGCCACCGTCTCATCCACAGTTCGAAATGACAGGATTCCTTCCCCCACGGGAATGATGGGTGAGAACCCCGTGTCCTGAACCACCACCGGCCTCCCTGCCGCGAGATAACAGGCTGATCGGCCGCTGAACCATCCCGATTGTCCCCTGACATAGCCGTTCTTGGCTACCGTCCACTCAGCCTTGGAAGATTCGAGGTATTCCCGATAGCTGTCCAGATCCGGACATACCTTCATGGGGTCGACGACTCGCCATCCTTTCCTGATCAAGAGATCCGTTGGCATCTGCTTCGTCTTTCCTGAACCGGCCGCCATTTCCAGCACGGTCGTGGAGACCATGCAGGGCAGGTCCACAAATCGCATCAACTCGATATCCTTTTGCCCGTAGGATTGGCCCTGGTAGGTCACATCATTGTAGCTGGTCCAGTTCATGACGGTCGTGAAAGCATTCCGATAGGCGCGTGAGGGTGTCCATTCGGTGAGAACGATTGGTTTTCTCAGCGGTCGCCAGTGATGTCCGGTTTCCGGACCGGTCTCCCGGAGCAGCTCCCCATAGCTGAAATGTACATCGTGCGCATCAACCTGTTTGCGGAAATCGGCTTGGCCGCGCGCCAACTTGATCTGTGTGAAGACAGGGTCCGTATCCACATATGCCAACTTCTTGACTTTCTGATAGTCTGAGAGGCGCTGCAGGGAGCATGAGACATTGATGAGGAGGTCAGACGACCCTAAGACCTCTTTTACCTGGCTTTCTGAGAGCCCATACCAGCGAGATTCGCCGGGGAAATAGTACGCCCACTTGTCGGACAATCCGAATCGTGACATAACAGCACCCAGATAGTCGACGTTGTAGCGACAGTGCTTCGATACTCCCTTTTCCACAGGGTTGTATGGCCAGAGTCCGGTGTCTTCCAGATAATAGGCATCGTGTCCGAGACGTGCCAATCCAACAACATATTGCACGTAATCCCAAGTCACCCCACCTATGGGATACTGAGCAATCAACCCTGAAACGATAATTTTCAGTCGATCCCGCATCACCCGATACCGAAGCCACCTTGCCTATCAGTTAACACCTCATAGCCGGCCTAGCTCGTTGGC
>JAXIOW010000025.1:0-2904 GCA_045403215.1 Nitrospirales bacterium
GGCGACTCGCACGGCTGTGAAGCGGCGGCTCCAGGACTATGCTGCCCGCCTCGAACGGACTCCGGAGATGGAGCCTGACTATCTTTTCCTGACGCGCGATCGTGACACCTCAGGACAGAAGTATCAGGACATCCGGTCCAGGCTGCTGGAAGCCAAGGTCTCGGAGGGTTTGGAAGTTCAGAGAAAAGGCGAGCGGTTTTCTCTCATTGATCCACCCAGTCTCCCGGAGAAACCGGACAAGCCCAACCGGCCCGCCATTGTGCTTCTGGGCTTTATTCTGGCCCTCGCTGGTGGAATCGGTTCCGGCGCCGCTGCCGAATCGCTCGATCATTCGATACGCACGCCGGAACAGCTTGCGCAACTGACTCAGTTGTTCCCGCTGGCGGTGATCCCCTTCATGCCGAACGAAGAGGATCTTTCCCGGGCCGTGAAGCGCCGTCGGCTCCTTAAGGGAGCCGGACTTGGCGCACTCGTGACGATCCTCGCGCTGCTGCATGTGTTCGTGATGCCTTTAGATGTACTGTGGTTTGCCGCGTTGAGGCGATTTGGCGTAGAGTAGACCCGGCAGGATCGGAAGGCTAACGTCAAGGTTTAGGTTAAGCTCGGAAGCAACAAGCCGGACTTCCCTCAACCTTAGCCTCAACCTCGACCTCATTGGAGACCCTCATGGATCGATTTCGGACTGCGCTGCAGCTATATAAAGATCAACAAGAGCAGCCTGGTGCCAGGCCACAAGCCAGAAAGGCTGCCGGCGGCCAAGCCTTGCCTCCCCCCATCGTGTATACGAGAACGAGGTCGCTGGATATTCCACTCTCTGTGCTTCGTCAACGGCGGGTGATGGCTGCGTACCACAAGGGCCCTTTCGTCGATGCATTTAAGATTTTGCGGACCCAGGTCATGCATCGCCTTCGAGAAAATAACTGGAATGTGTTGGGAGTCACCAGTCCAGGGCATGGCGAGGGGAAAACGTTGACTGCGGTGAACTTGGCGGTGAGTCTTGCGATGGAGACGGCTCAAACAGTTCTCCTCGTCGACGCCAATCTCCGTAACCCCAGCGTCCATGAGGTATTTGGCCTCGATGATTGCCCAGGCCTCGCAGACTACCTGCTGGATAACCAGCCGCTCGAAGATCTCTTGGTGCATCCGGGGATCGGCCGTTTTGTCTTACTGCCGGGAGGACGGGCTATTTCAAATTCGACCGAAATCCTCACGTCGCCAAAAATGCTTGCCTTAGTCGAAGAACTGAAGCATCGCTACCCCTCGCGGATCGTCATTTTCGATCTTCCGCCGTTGCTTCACACGGCAGATGTACTTGCGTTCTCACCCTACACGGACGCGCTTCTCCTTGTCGTGGAGGAGGGTAAAACGACAGCTGATGAGGTGCAGCGCGCCTTGTCGCTGGTGAAGAATTCCCGTCCCGTGTTGGGGACGGTGCTGAACAAGGCTGGGCAAATGGCCGCAACTCCTGGTAGTATGCGAAAGCTGCTCTCTCACTAGATTCCGGATGCCTCTTGTCGGAAGGCGAACGCTGAATGTACGAGTCGTTTTATAATCTTCGGACCAAACCCTTCGCACTCCTGCCGGATAGCGACTTCCTGTACCCTGGCTCGACGCATCGTGCGGCCTACAGCATCTTGGAATACGGCCTTATCAACGAGGCGCCGTTTATGGTGCTCACCGGCGATCCTGGGATGGGCAAGACGTCATTACTACAGAAGCTTATTTCGGAGCACGGAGAGCAGCATTCGATCGGTCTCGTCACGAACGCGCGCTACGACATTGAACATCTCCTGCCCTGGATTCTACTTTCCCTAGGGTTGAGCAAAAAGCAACTTGACCCGGTTGAGGCCTATCACCTCTTCTCGGAGTTTCTGATTCAGGGATCCAAACAGCACCGACGGGTCATTCTTATTATCGATGAAGCCCAGAGTCTTGGTTTCGAGCTGCTCGAAGAACTGCGGCTTCTGTCCAATATGAACGACGGGAAAACGTTGAAGCTGCAGATCATACTTTCCGGCCAGCCGGACCTCCACACATTACTGCAGCGGATCGACATGACCCAGTTTGCCCAACGGATTGTCGTCGACTATCACCTGGAACCGCTCTCGGAGGCGGAGACGGGGCATTGCCTTCGCCACCGGTTAAAAATTGCCGGCGGACATCCCTCATTGTTTACGAATAAAGCCTGTGCCTTGGTGCATCGCTTGACGAGAGGCAATCCTCGTCTCATCAGTCAGGTGTGCGATATTGCGTTGACCTATGGCTTTGCAGAGCAGGCTCGGGTCATTACCTCCAAGCTCGTCGCTCAGGCCGCTTTCGACCGAAGTAAAGGCGGGATTCTGCCGCTTGCGGCACGAGAGGAACTGAGTGCCTTGGCCAGCGCTCCGGAAGATGCCAGCGAGATCGATGCCGTCCCTCCGCAACCCAGCGCACCGCAGCCGAAGCCGGCAAGTCCATCTCCGGAACTCACAGCCACGCGTTCGGTCAGCACCCCCGAATCTCTCTATGCAAAGGGAGTAGCGATGAGAAAGGAAGGTCGATTGAGAGACGCTATCGATATGCTCGAACTGGCGGGGAAGAGTCCGTCCTATTTGATGAAAGCCCAGGCGCAGATTGGACTCTGCCATAGGTCTATGGGAGACCATGGGGCCGCGATACAGGCGTTCCGCGCTGCCTTGAGCGATCAGTCGGCATCTCGGAAAGAGGTTATCGATATCCAGTATTTTCTCGCGCGGACCCTCGAATCGGTCGGGCAGATAGCAGAAGCGGCGACCCTATACCGCCGTATCGCTCAAATGAATCCACGTTTTAAAGATGCTGCCTATCGAGCCAAGGAGCTTTCGTCGAAGCCGAACCACGACCCGGTCCTCGCACCCCCCCGTTCGCTATTGGTCGGATGTTTCG
>JAXIOW010000161.1:0-4547 GCA_045403215.1 Nitrospirales bacterium
CTACGACCGGCTTTACATATTTGTCGAACGAGCAGTCGTGAAATCGACAGTACCGGGTGTTCTCAAAGGAATGAGTTGTCTCAGCCGATTCTCGCGGAGGTAGAGACCGAGCCACACACAAATGCCCAGCGCGATTTGGAAGAAGAACAGATCGCCGACCCGCACGTGCGCCAAAATTGCCCCACCAAGGTATCCGGTCAACAGAATCGCGCCCAGCATGGACGTCGCCGGAATCAGATAGATCGCGACGCAGGAGAGTTCGAGAATGCCGAGCGGCACGATCAGGGACTCGGGCAATCCCAGATGCACCATCCCTTCCGCCACCCCACCCCCGCCTCTCAATTTCATGACGGCACTCATCGTGAAGAGGAGCGATAACAGACCACATATCGCTCGACCGACCCACACCAGTTTGTCTTGCATCACCATATCCCTCCTTGCGAAGCAGCCGAAGGCGCGCACGCGGAATCTGTCCCAATGAGGTGTACCACCTCATTCCAGAACTTGGGTTATTATTGCTCATATGCTTGCTTCAGTGCCTTGATGTCGGGCTTGGTCATTTGAAGGATTGCCCTCATCACTCTTTCGGATTTTTCGACATCCTTGTCCCGCAACATCTCGTTCCACTCCGGAGACACGATTTGCCACGACAGACCATATTTATCCTTTAACCAGCCACACGGTCCTTCTTCTCCGCCATGGGACAGCTCTTCCCACATCTCGTCTATTTCCTGCTGCGTCTCGCACTTTACCATCAACGAAATAGCCTCGGAAAATGTGAAATGCGGCCCGCCGTTCAAGGCAACGAATTCCTGCCCCTCGATCTCAAACGTCACGGTCATGACCGACCCCTTCGGTCTCCCGGAGACCGTTGCCCCTGCTTCTCCATAGCGGGTCATGTTTCCGATCTTAGAGTTCTTAAAAATCGACACATAAAACTTCGCCGCCTCTTCGGCTTGGTCATCGAACCACAAACATGGAGTGATCTTTTGCATGTCGTCTCCTTGTGATTTCTACGGCAGATTGGGGATCTCGATGACCGGGCGGACCTCGACAGTGCCCTTGCGAGCCATGGGAATCTTTGCAGCGACGGCGATCGCCTCGTCGAGATCTTTCGCCTCGATGAGAAAGTAGCCGCCAAGTTGTTCGCGTGTCTCTGCGAACGGACCGTCGGTCACAAGCCGTTTGTTGTCACGCACGCGCACGCTGGTCGCCATGGCTGTGGGATGTAACGGATTGGCCGCTATGTACTGTCCGTTCGAGTGAAGCTGATGGGCAAGCTGCGTGGACTCGACGTAACAGTCCTTCCGTTCGGTTTCACTCAGCCCATTCTCATCTCCGTAAATCAGCAACATATATTTCATATGGGCGCCTCCTGTAATTTCGTCGTTCGTGAAGCGTCGCTTGTATCTCGCGATCGAAGCTACTAGCAGTCAGCTATCAGCTCTGATCTCCAACGAGATACGCTTCACGGTGTCCTGATATAAGATAGTCGTTGGCGAGAGCAAAAATCGACAGGGGCGTTCCGATGCTTGACAAGTCATCGTAAGCGAGTGACATTTCAGGCAGAATGGGACTTCATTGAAAAATGGAGTTGCTAGGAATAGGCCGCTTGGACCACGATCACTGTCCCAGCTCCCTACTCGCCGGGCAGTAATTGAGAGAAGGAGGGCCTCGTGAATCTATCGTACGAAGATCAAGAGGCTCTGCGGTACGCGAAGGCTCTCCTTGAAAATCCTGGCCTCGCAGCGAAGATCACGGGATTGATCGGCATGCCGATTGAAAAGGCGCTCAAGCTGCTTCCGGAGAAATGGGCCATGGTCGTCAACGAGGCGACAAGGAGGTCGCTGGAGACGGCACTACAGGCCGCGCTGCTGACGATTGACGACAAGCCGCAGGCGAACTCTTGGGAGTTTCTACACAAGCTTGCAGTAGCGGCGACCGGCGCGGGGGGAGGCGCCTTCGGACTGCTCGGTCTCCCAGTCGAACTGCCCTTATCCACCACCATTATGCTGCGCTCCATTGCAGACATCGCACGAAGTGAGGGGGAACGTCTCCGAACACCGGGGGCCAAACTGGCCTGCCTTGAGGTCTTCGCTCTTGGCGGGCGCAGCAAGAGCGACGACGCGAGTGAATCCGCCTATTTCCTGATCCGTGGGGCTCTGGCGAAATCGGTCTCAGAGGCAGCGGGGTATATCACCAAGAGAGGTCTGGTGGAGGAGGGCGCACCAGCAATCGTCAGATTCATTACACAGTTGGCCACGCGCTTTGGCGTGAACGTCTCCGAGAAGGTCGCCGCACAAGCCGTACCCGTGATCGGTGCTGCCGGAGGAGTCGCGATCAACGTCATGTTCATAGATCACTTCCAGGAGATGGCACGGGGTCATTTCATTGTCCGCAGGCTGGAACGAACGTATGACCCGGAGTTTGTGCGGGCGGAGTATGAGCGGTTGTGAGGGGCAACCTGGTTGGTCCCCCGTGCTCACGGAACCCCCACGATGAAGCAGTGGTCGTTCGACGTGCGCAGTTGGGGACCAAACCAGGCCACCCCTGAAAGAGGGGAAAGACCCCTCAAGGTACTTTTCTACAGCCTCGTTGGTCAGCATTGCGTTGAATGTCTCAGTTCACAGGACTCTACGTCTGCTTGACCCAGACGCCGCCATACGAGGACCGAATCACTCGGCACGAACAGTCCGATGCGAGCGGTACGATGTGTGAGGCAGCCCACCCCCGCCTCACTCCCCCAGCTCGCTCAGCCGTTTCTTGAGAAATCGCCGCTCAGGCTCTTGTTGTGTGAGGTCTAACGCGCGTTCATAAGAGGCGCGGGCTTCCGCTGATTGCCCGAGCCGACGGCAGAGATCCGCCCGTGCTGCGTGCGCTAAGTGATAATTCTCCAACTCCCCCCGCGCGAAGATCCCGTTGATGAGATCCAGGCCTGCTAACGGGCCATCGCTCATGGCGACTGCGACAGCGCGATTGAGTTCTACCACTGGTGATGGATGCGCCTGAAGGAGTAAGTCGTAGAGTGCCACGATCTGGGCCCAGTCCGTGGCGGCGCCGCTGGGCGCTTGAGCGTGCGCCGCCGCGATGGCTGCTTGGATGGTGTACGGACCGACTTGGCCTGACGACAGCGTCCGCGCCACCAGCGAAACTCCCTCCGTGATCTGATCCCGGTTCCACAGAGCGCGATCCTGATTTTCCAAAAGTATCAGATCACCGGTCGGTGACGTACGCGCGGCACGCCGCGAGTCGTGAAGCAGCATGAGCGCCAGGAGTCCCATCGCTTCAGGCTCCGGGAGCAGTTCGATCAGCAACCGCCCTAGGCGGATGGCCTCAGCCGAGAGGTCGTGTCGCGTGAGCGAACCGCCCGATGACGCAGAGTACCCTTCGTTGAACACGAGGTAGACGACCCGAAGGACGGCCTCCAGGCGATCCGGCAGCTCTTTCTCCGACGGCACGTCATAGGGAATGCGGGCTTCGCGGATCTTTGTCTTCGCCCGCACGATTCGTTGCGCGACCGTGGCCGGCTTCGTGAGAAATGCTCGCGCGATCTCTTCGGTCGTGAGCCCGCAGACTTCGCGCAGGGTCATCGCGACTTGCGCCTCCGGCGATAGGGCGGGATGACAACAAATATAGATCAGCCGCAGTCGGTCGTCCTCGACGCTCACCTCGTTCCACTCTTCGGCATCATTGGTGCTTTGTTCTAGTTGCTTGGCGAGTTCCATCAGCGACGCGTCGAACCGGGCGCGCCGCCGCATGCCGTCGATCGCCTTGAAGCGGCCGGTCGACACGAGCCACGCCCTCGGATTGGCCGGTACGCCATCGCGCGCCCATTGTTCCACAGCGACGGCGAACGCATCGTGCAGCGCCTCCTCGGCAGTCTCAAAGTCGCCCAGCAGGCGGATCAACGTTGCAAGGACCTGGCGCGATTCGGAGCGGTAGATTTCATCCACCACCTCACGCACCTGTTTGGTCTCGTCCTCGCTCATCAGCGCTGAGCCTCCACCAACTTGTCTTGTTCATTTGGTCAGTTCGGTCTGTTTGGTTCATCTGGTTTGTCTCGTCTGTCTGGTTTGTTAGTTGAACGAAACAAACCAGATCAACCAAATGAACCAGACAGACCAGAATAACCAGATAGACCTGTTACAGTTTCTGTATGATCCGTTCGGCGTAGCCAGTCAGTTCCATGTAGCCCTGTCCGTGAATTGGCTTCCCCTGTGCTGTGCCGGTTGTTTCGATGGCGCCTTCCCAATAGGTTATTTGTGTGCTGTGTTTGGGGAAGAGTTCTTGATCGGCCATGCGGGGCACGAGTTCCAATGAAAGTTGTTGTGAGGGAATGGTCAGGCGCCAACGCTGCGGATAATGGGCTTTGCTCGCAGGGCTGGTCCAATAACTTGTCGGTTCGAGCGTGAAGTCTCCGATCAGAAGATGGTGTCCACGTCCGTCTCGGTCGATTAACGTGCCACTTGAGGCTGGATGAGCCGATCCGTCTGCCCGGCGGAGTTGATAGAGCATGAGTTCCCTTTGGTCGTCGAGTTGCAGGCTGA
>JAXIOW010000170.1:0-18944 GCA_045403215.1 Nitrospirales bacterium
GGTGTGCTTTCTGTTGCGCCGGTGTCGGATCGCTCCGCCTGGGCGTTACCCAGCACCCTGCCCTAGGAGTCCGGACTTTCCTCCGGCCTCTTGCGAGACTGGCGACCACCCGTCCGACTCCCACACGCGTCCTCATTATAGCAGAACGCCCGACGATATCCGAAATCTTGCGGGTGGCGGCGCAGGAGCCCTGGCCACGCGCCTGCCACGAGTCTGCGGGGCTGCGACGGGGTTTCGACCCGTTGCAATCGAGCGGGTGACACCGCATGGGCGCCCAGGTGCAGCGCGGGGCGTACAGCCGGGTCTGCGGGGCCTCGACGGCGAAACGCCCAGCTGCGCTGGGCTATGCGGGGGCAGGACCCGCTCTTAGAATTTTGTTCTCAGCGCATTCTGTGTTACTTTGCCAACCCATGACGACCGCCACCGGATGGATCGGCATCGACGAGTCGGGCAAGGGCGACTACTTCGGCCCGCTGGTGATCGCCGCCGTCCACGTCACGCCCCGCGTGGCGGAAGACCTCGAAGCCCTCAACGTCCGCGACAGCAAGAAGATCTCCGACGGCATGATCAAAAAGCTCGCGGTGGACATCCGCGTCCTGTGCAAGCACAGCATCGTCGCGATCGGGCCGGAACGCTACAACGAGCTGTACAAGAAGATCCGCAACCTCAATCGCCTCCTGGCCTGGGGCCACGCCAAGGTGCTGGAGAATCTCCTCGAGCAGGTGCCCCATTGCGAGCGCGCCATCGCGGACCAGTTCGGCGACGAACGGCTGATCCTGAGCGCGCTACAAGAAAAGGGACAGAAGATCCGCCTCGAGCAGCGACACAAGGGCGAGGAAGACATCGCCGTCGCCGCCGCCTCCATCGTCGCGCGCGACGAGTTCGTGCACCGCCTGGGACGGTTGTCCTCGGAGTTCGGCATCCCGCTGCCGAAGGGCGCCTCACAGGCGGTCGAGTTGGCGGCGAAGGCGGTCGTGCGCAAGCACGGGCAGGAAGGCCTGGCCAAGGTGGCCAAGCTCCACTTCAAGACCACGAAAGCGGTTTTAGGGGAAGCGTAGCAAAGAAAGGGGACAGTCCCCATGTCAGAAGGGGGACTGTCCCCTATCACTCGGTCGTCTCGGCGGTTTCTTCCACCTCGACTTCGTCAACCTTCCGCTCCTGCTTGGGAATGATCTGCACCGGTTCCCCGGCCCAGTAGAGGATGCGGTGGCAATGTTCGCAGGTATGGATCGTGGCCGCGCGCTTGACCTCGGCCACCACCTGCGGCTGGACGTGCAGGCGGCAGGCCATGCAACTCCCGTGCTTGGTGACCCCGGCCAGGGCATGACCCTTCTTGCTGGCGCGGAGCTTTTCGTAGGTGCGCAGGAGCGTCGGCTCGATCGCGGCGACCTTCGTCTCGCGCTTCTGCTTGAGCGCGGCCAATTCTTCGTCCAGCGCGCCCACCGAGCCCTCCAGGGAGGCCTTCTCGGCCGCGAAGCGCTTGTCCGCCTCTTTCACGGCCGCCTCGGCCTGCGCCAAATCCTTCGTCCTCGTGTCCACCTGGTCCATCAGGATCAGGAGCTGCTCCTCGATCTCGCCCTTCTTCTTCTTGGCGAGCTCGATCTCGACCAGATGCGCCTGGTACTCCCTGTTGGTCTTGATCTCGCCCTTGGTGGTCCGGTCCTGCAGCTTGCTGATGGCCTGCTCCTGCTGGGCGAGGTCCTGCTCGCAGGTTTTGCGGTCCTTGGTCAACTTGTCTAATTCCTGCTTGAGGGAGTCCCGCGTCGCCTGCGCGGCCAGGAGAGGTTGGCGGACGGCTTCCACCGTCCCGGGGATGCGGCGTGTACGCTCGGCTATTTCTTCCAGTCGAAGGTCGGCCTCTTGGAGGGCGATCAGTCGTTCGAGGTGCTCTCTCATAGACGAATGGGGCGGCGCATCGTCACTCTCTCCCCTCGAGCGGCATGGTGTGGTGGGCCCACCAGGCCTCGAACCTGGGACCAACGGATTATGAGTCCGCCGCTCTGACCACCTGAGCTATGGGCCCTTCGGCATGCACTATAGACTCTCCACAAAACTTCGAAGCTTCTTGCTCCGGCTCGGGTGACGCAGCTTGCGCAGCGCCTTGGCCTCGATCTGCCGGATGCGCTCCCGCGTGACCGCGAAGTCCTGCCCGACCTCTTCCAGCGTGTGGTCGGTGTTCTCGCCTATCCCGAAGCGCTTGCGCAGCACGCGCTCCTCGCGCGGGGTGAGGGTCTTCAGCGCGTTGTTGATCTGTCGCTGCAGGTCGTAGCGGATGGCTGCGTCCAGCGGCGAGATGGCCTTCTTGTCCTCGATGAAGTCCCCCAGGTGGCTGTCTTCCTCCTCGCCAATGGGCGTCTCCAGCGAGATCGGCTCCTTGGCGATCTTGAGGATCTTGCGGACCTTGTCCAGCGGGAGGTCCATCTTCTCGGCAATCTCTTCGGGCGAGGGCTCACGCCCCAGCTTCTGGACCAGGTGCCGCGAGGTGCGGATCAGCTTGTTGATGGTCTCGATCATGTGCACCGGGATCCGGATGGTCCGGGCCTGATCGGCGATCGCGCGGGTGATCGCCTGGCGGATCCACCACGTCGCGTAGGTGCTGAACTTGTAGCCCCGCTTGTACTCGAACTTGTCCACGGCCTTCATCAGGCCGATGTTCCCCTCCTGGATCAGGTCCAGGAACTGGAGGCCGCGGTTGGTGTACTTCTTGGCGATGCTGACCACGAGGCGCAGGTTGGCCTCGACCAGCTCGGCCTTGCCGCGCTTGACCTTCTCCTCGGCCTGGTCCAGCAGCTTGACGCTCTCGCGGAGCTCCTCGGCGGGAACCAGGGACTCGGCCTCGATGCCCCGGATGCGGCGCCGCGCGTTGTGTGCGGCCTTCTCGATCTCATGGAGGACGTCCGTGGGCACGCTGGTCTTGCGGCGGACCGCGATGAGCCCCTTCCGCCCGCGGCTGAGCTTGGCGAGCAGGGCGTTGCCTTCCTCCCCCGACACGCCGAGCCGACGCCGGCAGTACGCGAGCTCGCGCTCGCAGGCCGCGATCTCCTGCGCGAGGTCCCGCACCCGCTGGATCAGGCGCTCGCGCTGGCCCGGATGGAGGTTCAGGCTGTCCAGCTTCTCCGCGCCCTGGCAGCGGGCCTCGTTGAGCTTGGCCTTGATCACTTTCCGCTTCGCCGGGCTGAGGTTGGGCTTGCGGTTCCTGGCGTAGAGCGCAAGCAGGCTCTTGGCCATCACCCTGGCTTTGCGCACGCCCTCCAGCGTCTTCTTGCGGAGATCCTCGTCGTCCTGCTCGACGACTTCGTCGAACTCCTCCTCGACGCCCGCCGAGACCACTTCCCGGATCGGGACCTTTCTGGCCTTGACCTGATCGATGAGGGCGAAGACGGCCTTGATCGTCATCGGCATCCCGAAGACCACCGTCGAGATGTCCTGCTTGCCCTCCTCGATGCGCTTCGCGATCTCGATCTCGCCCTCGCGGCTAAGCAGCGAGACGCTGCCCATCTCCTTGAGGTACAGCCGGACCGGATCATCGGTGCGGTTCAGGTCGCCCGGCGTCAGGTCGATCTTCTTGTCCTCTTCCTCGGTCTCCCCGGCCTCTTCGGCTTCCTCCGTCGTGCCCTCGCCCTCGGACATCATCTGCTGGTACCGCTCCCCTTCGGGGGAATCGATGATCTCGATGTCCATCTCGCCGAACATGGTCATCAGGCTGCTCAGCCGTTCGGACGAAACCATGTCCGCGGGCAGGGTCGTATTGAGGTCGCGGTACGTGAGGAAGCCCTTCTCCTTGCCCATGGAGATCAGGCGTTTGACTTCGTCCGTCTTGTCTTCCTTACGCATTGACACTCCCAACCTCGGTCAGTGGTAAAGGACCTGCGCTCAGGAGGCGTTGCCGCTCCTGCTGCAACGCGTTCTGGCGGAGCATGAGCGTGCGCGCGGTTTCTGCCTGCCCGGCCCGCTCGGCGACCATCTGGGCTGTCTTGACTTCCTGGATCTCGTCCACGATGCGCCGGAGCTTCAAGGCCTTCAGGCTGTCGCGAAACGCCGTGCCGACATCGTCGTAAGGCAGCTCGCTGAGCGACAGCACGCGCACGACGCCCCCGCACTGGGGATCGTCCTGGATGTTGATGATCGCCTCGTTCACCGCCGGCTCGCCCCGTTCGGTCCGCCGCTCCAGGACCAGCGCGATCAGCCGCCGCGCCCGGGGATCCGTAAAGTCGTCTGCTGCCAGTTGCGCCAGCATCGGCGGCGTCAGCTTGTCGTGGAGAAGCAGCCGCACAAGCACCTCCTCGTCCTTGGGAAGCGGCGCGCTCTCGACCGGACCCACAGACGACTCCCCAGACACATTGTCGGCAACCAAGGAATTCCGCATGAGTTGCCGGTAGCGTTCCATTAAGACCTTCTCATCCAAGCCCAGTTGGTCGGCGACGTGGTGGAGGGCCGCGGCCTTCTCGACCGGATTGCTCAGCTTCTGCAACAGCGCCAGGACCTCCTCCACGCACCGCACGCGGTCCTCTACGCTGCCCTGCCGGCCGGTCGCCAGGCTGCCCGCAACAGTGAAGTCCAGCAGCGAGGGTGCCTGCCGGACCAGCGTGGTGAAGGCCTCCGGGCCGCGAGAGCGGACGAACGTGTCCGGGTCTTCGCCCTCCGGCAGGCCCCCCACCTGGACGGCGAGGCCCGATCCAAGAAACAGGTCCAGCGTCCGCAGCGCTGCGCGCACGCCGGCCGCATCGGGATCGAACAGCAGCACGACCCGGCGGGTGAAGCGCCGCATGAGATCCACGTGCTCGGACGTCAGCGCGGTGCCCAGGGTGGCAACCACGTTGGTCACGCCGTCCTGATGCAGCGCGATCGCGTCGAAGTACCCTTCGACGATCACGACCTGGTCCTCCCGGGCGATGCCCTCGCGTGCGGTTTCAAGCCCGTACAGGGTGCGGCCCTTCCGGAACAGCGGGGTCTCCGGCGAGTTCAGGTACTTGGGCACCCCGTCATCAATCACACGCCCACCGAAGCCGATGATGCGCTTCTGGAGGTCGCGGATCGGCAGGATGACCCGCCCGCGGAAGCGGTCGTAGTAGCCGGAGGCGTCGCCGGGCTTTAGGCCTCCTTGATCCCGCGCGACGATCAAGCCGGCCGCGGCAAGATCTTCGACCGTCCATCCAACCTTGGCCTGCTTGCCGCCCTTGGTCAGCGCCTTCAGCACTCCATCCCAGGTTGGGGGCGCATAGCCGATGCTGAACCGCTCGATCGTCTCCGCAGTGATCCCCCGCTTTTTCAGATAGACGCGCGCCGGCTCGGCTGCCGGGTCTTTCAGCAAGGTCCTGTGGAAGAACTCGGCCGCCGCCTTGTTCAGCTCGACGAGCCGTTCAACTTGTTCCGCCCGCTGCCTGGCCGCCGGCGAAGCCGGTTTCTCCTCGACGCGGATCCCATACTTCTCGCCGAGATTCCGCACCACGGTCGGGAACGACGAACCCTCAATCTTCATCAAGAACGTGAAGACGTTCCCTCCCTCTCCGCAGCCGAAACAGTGGAACATCTGGCGCGAAGGGCCGACGATGAAGGAAGGAGTCTTCTCCGAGTGGAAGGGGCAGAGGCCTTTAAAGTTCTGGCCCGCCTTGCTGAGCGAGAGATGGGCGCTGATGACTTCGACGATATCGGCCCGGTCGCGAATCCGGTTGATGATCTCTTCCGGGATTAACCCTTGATCCACCCTGCCCCCCGATCCAACCGAGCCTTCACTCGAACCTATCAAAGTAACAGAAAGATCAACAAGTTGTCAAAGAATCTCGCAATTAACCCGGCGGCCACTTCATCGGGCGACCGCCCAGCACGTGCACGTGCAGGTGGAAGACCGTCTGGCCGCTCTCCCGACCGGTGTTGGCCACCACCCGATAGCCTGAGTCGGCGATCCCCTTTTTCTTGGCCACGAGGACCGCCGTCTCCAAGAGACGCCCCAGCAGGACCCGATCGCCCGTGTCGTTCAAGCCGCCAATATGCCGCTTGGGAATCACCAGCACGTGGACCGGCGCTTGCGGGTTGATGTCCTCGAACGCGAACATCTCGTCGTCCTGCAGGACGACCTTGGACGGAATCTGCCCGGAGCCGATCTTGCAAAAGAGACAATCCGACATTGCCGCCATGATGCCTACCGCCCCCGCGACAGTTTTTCCGCGAGCCCGCTTTTCCCGAACCGCCCGGCCAGCTCCTGGTAGATCTCGGCCGGCGGAATCTCGTGATAGCCGAGCGCGACCAGCAGATGGAACAGGAGGTCCGCCGCCTCGTGCACGATCTCCTCGCGCTTCTGCCCTTTGGACGCGAGGATCACTTCCCCGGCCTCCTCGGTCACCTTCTTCAGAATCTTGTCCTGGCCGGCCTTCAGCAGCGAGGCCACGTAGGATTCCGGGGTCGGAGCGCGCTTGCGCTCTAAGATGGTCTCGTAGACCCGGTCCAGCACGCTCCCATGCGACTCGGTGGTCTTGGCGCCGCCCTCGCACGAGGTCACCAGGTCCGACAGGCGGCTGAAGAAACACGCCCGCTCGCCCGTGTGACAGGCCGGCCCGTCCGGCGTCACCGTGATCAGCAGGGTGTCCTGGTCGCAGTCCACGAAAATCTCCCGGACCCTCTGGCGGTGGCCTGACGTCGCGCCCTTCTCCCACAGGGCCTGCCGCGAGCGGCTCCAGAAATGCGCGATCCCGGTCTCCAGGGTCTTCTCCAGGGACTCGCGGTTCATGTAGGCGACCATCAGCACCGTCCCATCACGCCAGTCCTGCAGGACGGCGGGGATCAGGCCCTTCTCGTCGAACTTCAGCGCCGAGATGGCGGCGTCATCCATAGGTGAGCCTCACGGGCAGACCGACCTCACCGGAATGCCGCGGGCCCTCAGATAGTCCTTGGCCTCGCGGATCGTGTATTGCCGATAGTGGAAGATCGAGGCCGCCAGCACGGCGTCCGCCTTGCCCACGGCAAACCCCTCGTAGAGGTGCTCCAGCGTACCCGCGCCGCCAGACGCGATCACCGGAATCTCGACGGCCTCCGACACGGCGGCGGTTAGCGCCAGGTCATACCCGGCCTTCGTCCCGTCCTGGTCCATGCTGGTGAGCAGAATCTCCCCCGCGCCGAAGGAAGCCATCCGCCGCGCCCACTCGACGGCGTCCAGCCCCGTCGGCCGCCGCCCGCCGTGCGTGAACACCGCCCAGCCGCTGCCGGACCGCTTTGCGTCTATGGCCACGACGATGCACTGCGTGCCAAAGCGCTCCGCCGCCTGCCGGACGAACTCAGGGTTCGCGACGGCCGCCGTGTTGATGCTCACCTTGTCGGCGCCGGCTCTCAATAGATCTCGGATATCATCGAGCGCGCTGACGCCGCCGCCCACCGTCAGCGGCATGAAGACCTGTTCGGCCGTGCGGCCCACCACGTCGAGGAAGATCTTGCGCTCCTCGTGCGAGGCCAGAATGTCCAGATAGCACAGCTCGTCGGCCCCCTCCGCATCGTAGGCGCGCGCCGCTTCGACCGGATCGCCGGCGTCCCTGAGGTTGACGAACCCTACCCCCTTGACGACACGCCCTTCCTTGACGTCCAAGCAGGGAATGATGCGCTTGGCCAGCATCAATGCCTCTTCAATTCACGGCGGCCAGCGCCGACCGCAGATCCAGCACGCCTTCGTAGAGGGCCTTCCCGACAATCGCGCCGATCACCTTCGGCCCCAGCGCACGCAGTCGCCGGAGGTCCTCGGTCCGCGTGATGCCGCCGGAGGCGATCAGCGGCACCGGACAGGCCTCCGCCATGCGCCGCAGGCCCTCAAGATTGGGGCCCTCCAGCATCCCATCCCGCGCGATATCGGTATAGACCACAGCGTAGACGGCCAGCCCCGTCAACCGGCCGACAAAGTCCGCGGCGTCCTGATCAGCGACCTCGGTCCAGCCCTTCACCGCAACCTTGCCCCCCTGGGCGTCCACACCGACGAGCACGCGGCCAGGAAAGCGGCCGCAGGCCTCCTCGAGCACGGCCCGATCGCGGACGACGGCCGTCCCAAGGACGACCCGCTCCGCCCCGGAGGAGAGATAGGCTGAGACCGTCTCCATCGTGCGGATGCCCCCGCCGACCTGGACCGGGATGGACACGGCTTTGAGGATCGCCTCGATCGTCTGGCGGTTCCGCGGGGTGCCCTCGACGGCCCCGTTCAGGTCCACAACGTGCAGGAGCGGCGCGCCTTCGTCCTCCCAGCGACGGGCCACTTCCGTCGGGTCCTGCGAATAGACCGTCTCCTCCTGCATCCGCCCTTGGCACAAGCGGACGCAGCGCCCGTCCTTCAGATCGATGGCCGGAATCACGATCACGGCGCAGTCTCCGTGACGCTCGCTTTGGCCTTCATCGGCTTGCCCAGGGGAAAGCCGCGCAGCACGTGGTCAACGGCGGAATCCGCCAACTGCTCGACCGTGAGGTAGCGCGCCCCCCGTTCGAAGAAACCGGCGATGTCTTCGATCATCGGCCGCTGGCGTTCGTAGTAGTCGCCGGTCCACAAGAGTTCACCGTCCTTCACGCTGACAAGACGGACGGTGAACCCGACTTCCGCGGCGTCTTCAGGCCGATCCAGGCCGATCACGCTGCCCTTGCGTTCCTTATAGACCTCCACGGTCCCTTCCAGAACGGCCCCCACATCCAACCGTTTGCCGAGCTCGCGGAGCTGCGCGCGGCTGACCGCCGCGGCCAGAAGGGCGGGCATGGCTCCCCGAACAGCGCGGGGCGGAACGACCACGATGCCCTCGCGGGCGTTCAGCTTCAGGTAGAACAGCTCGGCCAGCTTCTCGGCGGCGACGGGAGGCGGCGCCGGCTCGGCGTACCCGCGTCCCTGCCCCGGCGTCTTCGGCGTGACGGTGAAGGGGAGCACCGCGATCCGCACGATGCGGTACTGCTCGATCTTCGGCGAGGTGATCACCTCGTTGGTCGTGCCGCCGCATCCGGTCACCGCCCCGGCGAAGACGATGGCCAAGGGCAGTCTCGACGGTCTCATGAGAGGCCTCCGAAGTTCCGGATGATCCGCAGCCCCGCGCTTTGGCTCTTCTCCGGATGGAACTGGCAGGCGAAGATGTTGTCGCGCGCGACGCTGGAGACGAATGGCCGCCCGTAGTCGGTCATCGTGCACGCGACCGACTGATCATCGGGCACGACGAAGTACGAGTGGACGAAATACATGAACGCGCCATCGGGCACGCCATCGAGCACGGGCGAGCGTTTCCTGAGCGCGATCGAGTTCCACCCCATGTGCGGTACCTTCATCGGCGTCGCGGAGCCCCCGGACGCAAACCGGACGACCCGCCCGGGAATCACGCCGAGCCCCCGGTGCGTGCCGAACTCTTCGCTCTCGCTGAACAGCAATTGGAATCCCAGGCAGATGCCGAGAAACGGCTTGCCGGCGCGAAGCGCCCCCAGGACCGGCTCCATGAGCCCGTACCGCTCCAGATTGCGCATGCAATCGCCGAAGGCTCCCACGCCGGGCAACACCACGTGGCTCGCGTCGTCGATCACCTGCGGGTCGCGCGTGACCGTGGCGCGGTGCCCGACGGACTCGAAGGCCTTGTGGACCGACTTCAGGTTGCCCATGTCATAGTCAATGATCGCGATCATCGTTCGCAGCCCATGTTATTCGTTATACGTTAATCGTTAAACGGCAAACATTCGCTGCGTTCATCACGTTTAACGAATAACGATTAACGGTTAACGGTTTCACAGTGATCCTTTGGTCGAGAGCACGCCCCTGACCCGGGCATCGACCGACACCGCCTGGTCCAGGGCCTTGGCCAGCGCCTTGAAAATGGACTCCATGATGTGGTGCGGGTTCCGCCCATAGGGCACGTTGATGTGCAGGTTCATGGCCGCGTGCGTCGTCAAGGCCTGGAAAAAGTCCTCGAACAGATACAGGTCGAAGCCTTTGATCCGCCGGTGCGGCAATGTGACGTTGTAGACGAGATAGGGCCGGCCGCTGAGGTCCACCGTGACCTGCGCCAGAGTCTCGTCCAGCGGCACCCAGGCCGTCCCGAAACGGCGGATGCCTTCCTTCTTGCCGAGCGCCTTCTTCAGCGCGTCGCCCAGGACGATGCCGATGTCCTCCACGGTGTGGTGATCGTCGATGTGCGTGTCGCCGCTGGCCCTGACCGTCAGGTCGAACAAGCCGTGCTTGGCCAACAGGTCCAGCATATGGTCCAGGAACGGGATCGTCGTGCTGATCTGCCGCTTGCCGGTCCCCTCCAGCGCCAGCCCGATCTTGATCCGGCTTTCGGTGGTGTTCCGCTCGATCGTCGCCCGTCGCGCGGTCTTCATCGCATGCGGGCTTCCACTGACTGCGCGTGCGCGTCGAGCCCCTCCATGTGCGCCAAGCGGACGATGTGGTCCTTGGCTTTGGCAAGATCTTCTTTGGTGTACGACACGATGTTGGACTTCCTCACGTACGCCTCCAGGGACAGCGCCGAGTGGAAACGCGCCGTGCCGCCGGTCGGAAGGATGTGGTTGGGGCCGGCCACGTAATCGGCCACGGCCGGGGTCGTGTACTGCCCAATGAACAGTGCACCGGCATGGCGGACCTTTTCGATGTACTCGAAGGGGTTGTCCACGGAGAGCGCCAGGTGCTCCGGGGCGATGTCGTTGGCGAGCGCGATCGCGTCCGCCATCGTGGGCACCACGAAGGCCATGGCGTTGCGGTCGAGGGCGCGGGCGATGATCTTGCGGCGGGCGAGAGATTTGAGCTGTTCCTTGACCAGCTTCATGACTTCCTGAGCCAGTGGCGCCGATGTGGTCACGAGCCAAACGGCCGCGCCCTCGTCGTGCTCAGCCTCGCAGAGCAGGTCGGCGGCGACGTGGGCGGGATTGGCCCCGCCGTCCGCGATGACCAGCAGCTCGCTCGGGCCCGCGATCATGTCGATGTCCACGGTCCCGTACACCAACCGCTTGGCGGTCGCCACGAAGATGTTGCCCGGCCCGATGATCTTGTCCACGCGGGGAATCGTCTTTGTCCCGTACGCCATGGCCGCGATCGCCTGCACGCCCCCGATGCTGTACACCTCGTCCACGCCTGCGATGTCCGCCGCTACCAAGAGATACGGGCTCAGCTCGCCCTTGGGCGCCGGCACGCACATGATGATCCGCTTCACCCCGACCACCTTGGCCGGGATCGCGCTCATCAGCACCGACGACGGGTAGACGGCCTTGCCGCCCGGCACGTAGAGCCCGATCACGTCTAGCGGCAGGATCGTATGGCCGAGCGTAATGGTGCCGTCCTGCCACATCCAGGTCTGCGCGCGCGGCTTTTCCTTCTCGTGGAAGACTGTGATGCGGTGGGCTGCGTACCGCAACGCGTCGCCCTCCTCCTTGCGGATCTTGTAATAGGCCTCCTTGATCTCGTCGGGGCTTACCCGGAACTGACCAGGCTTTAACAAGACCTTGTCGAACCGGCGTGTATAGCGGCTTACCGCGGCGTCCCCGCCCCGCTCCACGGCCCTGAGGATCGTCTTCACCGCGGCTTCGACCTTGCCGCCGCCCAGGTTGGATCGCGAGACGATCTTTTTGACGGCCGCCTTGTACGTCCGATCCGTCGTCGCAATGACCCTCATGAGCGTCCTCCCTGAAGTCCGGCACGCAGCGCCTCGATCAAGCCGTTCACCCGGGGGTACTTCAACTTGAGGCTCGCTCGATTGACGATGAGTCGGGCCGTGGATTCCGCAATGACATCCGTCACTACCAGGTCGTGCGCGCGCAGGGTTTTCCCGGTCGAGACCAAGTCCACGATGCGATCCGCCAATCCCACCAGTGGGGCTAGCTCCACTGATCCGTACAGCTTGATGATCTCGATGGGGATCCCTTTCTGCGTGAAGTACCGCTCCGTCATGTTCGGGTACTTCGTCGCCACCCGTAGCTTTGTCCCATGTTTCCTGTTCCGCTGGGTCGCCGCTTCGGGCGCCGCCACGGCGAGGCGGCAGAATCCGAACCCCAGATCGAGCGGCTCGAAGACATCCGCCGCCTGTTCCATCAAGATATCCGCGCCGACGATCCCCGCATCCACGGCGCCGTATTCCACGTAGGTAGGCACGTCGCTGGGCCTGACGATCATGATCGTCGTCCCGCTGGCCGGATGCTCGAAGATCAGCCGACGGCTCTCGGGCGAAATATCCTTGGGCGCCAAGCCCACGCGCTTGAAGAGGTCGATCGCGGGCTCCAGCAGCTTGCCTTTGGAGAGTGCGATGGCGAGGGTGTCCTTCATGCCCGCTCCGCCTCGCGACGCACCTGCGCTCCCAGACCGGCGAGTTTGGCGTCAAGGCGCTCGTAGCCGCGATCCAGGTGATAGACGCGGGACACGCGAGTCTCGCCGTCGGCCGCCAGGCCAGCTAGGATGAGACAGGCGCTGGCCCTCAGATCGGACGCCATGACCGGCGCGCCGCTCAGGCGCTCGACCCCGGTGACGACGGCGTGATTGCCTTCGATCCGGATGTCCGCCCCCATGCGTTGCAGCTCCAGCACGTGGAGGAACCGGCTCTCAAAGACGGTCTCGGTGATCACGCTGCTGCCACGGGCACGCGCCATCAGCGCCATCATCTGCGCCTGCATGTCGGTCGGAAAGCCCGGATAGGGTAGGGTCTTCACATCCACCGCCCTGAGCTGTCCGTTGGCTCGCACCTGAATCGCCTCCTTTTCGACTTTGAGCGCCACCCCGGCCTCCCGGAGCTTGGCGAGCAGGGCGTCGCAGTGGGTGGGCCGGCACCGGATTACGCGCACTTCGCCGCCCGTGATGGCCCCCGCGATCAGATACGTGCCCGTCTCGACACGGTCCGGGACGATTTCATGGTCAGCGCCGCGCAGTTCCGGCACGCCCTCGATCGTGATGACATCCGTGCCGGCCCCTGAGATCCGCGCGCCCCGCTTGATCAGGAAACTAGCCAGGTCGAAGACCTCCGGCTCGCGGGCGGAGTTCTCCAGGACCGTGGTCCCCTCCGCCAGGCACGCCGCCATCATAACATTCTCGGTGCCGGTGACAGTCGGGATGTCGAAGTAGACCCGGGCCCCCTTGAGCCGCCCACGGACGCAGGCATGCACGTTGCCGTGCTCGATGCGGATCTCGGCACCCATCTGCTCCAGCGCGGCGAGATGCAGGTTGATGGGCCGGGCGCCGATAGCGCAGCCCCCTGGCAGTGCCACGATCGCTTCGCCCCATCGAGCCAGCAACGGGCCAAGCACCAGGACCGACGCGCGCATCGTCTTGACCAGTTCGTACGGGGCCTGGCACGAGGCAACCCCAGCCAGCGTGACAGTGTAACGATCCCCGTGGACTTCGATGCCCGCGCCCAAGTGGGTGAGGACCTTCGACATGGTCAGGACGTCCCGCACGTCCGGCACGTTGCTCAGGGCGCAGGCCCCCTTGCCTAACAGGGTGGAGGCCAGGATCGGCAGCGCGGCGTTCTTGGCCCCGCTGATGCTGACCTCGCCTGCGAGACGCCGGCCTCCCTGAATGACCATGCAGTCCATCACGTCCCCTGCGCCCCTCCCGCACCCACTATGGCGGAAGGGGGCCCCGCTGACACCCCTCCCGCACCCACTCGCGCGACAAGCACTCGTTCGATGCCGGCTGCATCCTTCCGACACTCTAGCGAGATGAACGCGCCAGTCTGGTGCGACAAGCGCCACACCCGATCAGCCTGGCCGCGCCCAAGCTCCAAAATCAGATGCCCGCCCCTCTTCAGCAACTCCGGTGCGCCGTTGAGGAGCCGGCGGTGATAGTCCAGCCCGTCCGATCCGGCCGCCAGCGCCGCGCGCGGCTCATACCACGCGACTTCTGGCTGTAGCGCGTCAAGCTCGCGTGCCGGGATATACGGCGGATTGGAAACGATGACGTCAAAAACGCCCTCGGACGCGACCGAAAACGCCGTCAACAGATCGGCCCGGACAAACCGGATGTGATCGCACACGCCGTGACGAATCGCGTTGGCCTGCGCTACAGCCAGCGCGGGAGCCGAAATGTCCAGCGCGACCACCGTCGCGTCGGAACGCTCCCGCGCCAGCGATACGGCAATGCACCCTGACCCGGTTCCCACATCGAGCACGCGCGGCCTTCCGATGTCCAAGACAGCCTGGAGGGTGGCCTCGACGAGAAGCTCGGTCTCCGGTCGCGGGATCAAGACATCCGGGGTCACCGTCATCTCCAGGCCGTAGAACTCCTGCGTGCCCAATAGATATTGCAGCGGCACGCGGGCCGCGCGGCACCTGATGCGGGCCCAAGCCCGCTCGGCCTGCAAAGGGGTGACCGCCCTGTCTCCCTCGAAGATAAGCGTATGGAGAGGGAGCCCCAAGGCTGACTCGAGCAGCCAGTCGGCCTCCCGGACCGGATCGGCGATGGCGGCCGCCTTCAAAGCCTCCCATGCCTGCTGGCGCAAGGTGTTCACGTTCATTTTTCCACCGACTCCAGGGTCTGGTTCGCGGCGATCAGCGCGTCCACGATCTCGTCCAGAGCGCCGTCCAGGACCTGATCCAACCGGTGCAAGGTCAAGCCGATGCGGTGGTCGGTCACCCGGTTCTGCGGGAAGTTGTACGTCCGGATCTTCTCGCTCCGGTCGCCGGTCCCCACCTGGGACCGCCGCTGCTGGGCGATTTCGTTCTCCTGTTTTTCCCGCTCCATTTCCATGATGCGTGCCCGGAGGTTGCGCATCGCCTTGTTGCGGTTCTTGAGCTGCGACCGCTCGTCCTGGCACGTCACGACGATCCCCGTGGGGATGTGTGTGATCCGGACGGCCGAATACGTCGTGTTGACGCTCTGCCCGCCCGCCCCGGAGGAGCAGAACGTGTCAATCTTCAGGTCCTTGGGATCGATCTGGACGTCCACCTCCTCCGCTTCCGGCATGACCGCCACCGTGACGGTGGACGTGTGGATCCGCCCGCTGGCTTCCGTCGCCGGCACCCGCTGGACCCGGTGCACGCCGCTCTCATGCTTGAACCGGCTGTAGGCCCCTTGCCCCTCGATCAGGAGGACGGCCTCCTTCACGCCGCCGATCTCGGTGACGTTGGAGTCCACCATCTCGATCCGGAAGCGACGCCGCTCGGCATAGCGCGTGTACATGCGAACGAGCTCGGCGGCGAAGAGCGCGGCCTCGCCCCCGCCGGTGCCGGCTCGGATCTCGAGAAAGGTGTTCTTCTCGTCTCGGGGGTCCTTCGGGATCAACAGCTCACGGGCGCGCGTCTCCAGCTCGACCCGCTTGGCCTCCAATTCCTTGAGCTCTGCGCGGGCCAGTTCCTTCACGCCGGGCTCGCCGTGCGGATCGCGCAGCATCTCCTCGGCTTCGACGACGTGCTTGAGCAGGGCGCAGAACCCCTGGTAGAGCTCCGCCTGGGCAACCAGCTCCGAGCGCTCCTTGTTGAGCTTCTGGATCTGGGCCGGCTGCGACAAGACCGCGGCGTCCGACAGCTGGCGTTCGATCTCCTCCACACGCTGCGCGGCGGCCTCCAGCTTGGTCAGAAGGAGTGACTCTTTGACGGCGGTCATGACTCTCGCGCCCCCCTCAAAAAACAACAACACCTGCCCCACGGGAGACAGGCGTTGCCGGGAGTCCTTCTAGAACCGCTGATGAAATCAGGCGGTCTTCTTGCGCACGTACTTCTTCCTGAAGCGCTCCACACGTCCTTCGGAGTCCACGATCTTCTGCGTGCCAGTAAAGAAGGGGTGGCAGTTGGAACAGATGTCCACCTTGATGTCGCCCACCGTCGAGCGGGTCTTGAACTTGAACCCGCACGCGCAACTGACCGTCGCCTCCCGGTACTCCGGATGAATCCCGGCTTTCATGATACTCGCACTCCTCCCTCAGCGATTCATGGAGTCCAAGAACTCCTTGTTCGTCTTGGTGCCCCCGATCTTGTCCATTAAAAATTCCATGGCCTCCACGGACCCCAGCGGGCTGAGGACCTTGCGGAGGATCCACATCTTGTTCAGCCGCTCGCGGTCCACCAGCAGCTCTTCCTTGCGGGTGCCCGAGGCCGCTATCTCGATCGCCGGGAAGATCCGCTTGTCGGCCAGGCGCCGATCCAGATGGACTTCCATGTTCCCGGTCCCCTTGAACTCCTCGAAGATCACGTCGTCCATGCGGCTGCCGGTGTCCACAATGGCCGTAGCCATGATCGTCAGGCTGCCGCCGTCCTCGATGTTCCGGGCCGCGCCGAAGAACCGCTTGGGGCGCTGGAGCGCGTTGGAGTCCAAGCCGCCGGAGAGGACCTTGCCGCTGGGCGGGGCAATCGTGTTGTAGGCCCGGGCCAGCCGCGTGATGCTGTCGAGCAGAATCACCACATCGCGCTTGTGCTCGGTCAGCCGCTTCGCCTTCTCGATGACCATTTCGGCCACCTGGGCATGGCGCTGGGCCGGCTCGTCGAAGGTGGAGCTGATGACCTCGGCCTTGACCTGGCGCTGCCAGTCGGTGACCTCTTCGGGCCGCTCGTCGATCAGCAGGACGATCAGGATGATCTCGGGATGGTTCTTGATGATCCCCCGGGCGATCGCCTGCAGCATCATGGTCTTGCCGGTCCTGGGAGCCGCTACGATCAGCCCGCGCTGGCCCTTGCCGATCGGCGTGATGAGGTCCATGACGCGGGTGCAGTATTCGCCCGGATCATGCTCCAAGTTGATGCGCTCTTCCGGATAGAGCGGGGTCAGGTTGTCGAACAGGATCTTGTCGCGTGCGACCTCGGGGTCCTCGAAATTGATCTTCTCGACCTTGAGGAGCGCGAAGTAGCGCTCGCTTTCCTTCGGGGGGCGGATCTGGCCGGAGACGATGTCTCCGGTTCTCAGGTTGAAGCGTCGGATCTGGGACGGGGAGATGTAGATGTCGTCCGGTCCGGGAAGGTAGTTGGAGTCGGGAGCCCGAAGAAACCCGAAGCCGTCCGGGAGCGTCTCCAGCACGCCTTCCCCGTAGATGACCCCGTTCTTTTCGGTCTGGGCCTGGAGAATGGTGAAGATCAGCTCCTGCTTGCGCAGGTTCGCCGCTCCCTCGATCTTCAGCTCCCTGGCGATCTCGTTCAGTTCGGTGATGTTTCGCTGTTTGAGCTGGGTCAGATACATGACCGTTTCTTTAGTCGTCGTCACTTGGGACATACACTCCCTTGCCTCCTAAAGTGAACCGGATTACGGAGCACCGGCCGGATGTCCTTGGTCGGTAACTAAAGCTAAACTCTCTGCTGGATGAACCACTCTGGTTTCATTGAGAACTGGCCTGGGGAAAGAATCTCAGGGGTGGTCGGCCTTGAAACAGCCTGATCTGTGCATCAGCATAACTGCAGAAAAGCCTAATGTCAACTGTCAAGATAATTTACCGGTTTGACGCGCCTCGCCGCCCCTTGTTATCATGAAGCGCCCTATGGAAGAAGAACGAACCTTTACACTGGCCGAAGCCAAGTCGCTCCTGCCCCAGCTCGAAGAGAAGCTGCTGTCCGTCAAGACGGAAAAGGAGGTCCTGGTCCGTAGCCACGGGGAAATCAAGCGCGCCAGCGCGAACGCCCAGTCCAACGGGGGGAGCGTGGTCGGCCCCCGTTACATCCAGGCCCTCGAGCGGATCAGCGACAGCGTCGAGGCCCTCCAGGAAATGGGGGTCCTGGTCAAGGACCTCGACATTGGGCTCTGTGACTTTCCTCACCTGTACGACGGCCGGGTCGTCTACCTCTGCTGGAAGCTGGGCGAGCCGGAAATCCGCTACTGGCACGAAGTCGAAGACGGGTACGCGGGACGCCAGCCGCTCGAAACCCTCACCGAGGACGAAGGATGATCTTCGTCATCATCGGGTACGACGGCCCGGACGGTCAGGCCAAGCGCAAGCTGTACCGCCAGGCCCACCTCGCGCGGATGGACCCGCTGAACAAGGCCGGCAAAGTGGTCCTGGCCGGGCCGCTCACCGACGGCGCCGGTAGCCTCATCGTCATCCAAGCCGACTCCCTGGAGGAAGCCAAGGCGTTCGCGGCAGGCGATCCCTACGTCACCCGGGGCGTCTTCGCCCGCCACGAAGTGCACCCCTTCATGCAGGTTTATCCGAAGGCTTAGAACTTGGTCATTCAGGCGGGTGGCGCCGAATGGGACCCGCCTACACGACCTCGATCAAGTCTTTCTTTGCCAGCACTCGCTCGGATGGCTGCGGCTCTTTGAAGGTCATCTTCGAGTAGCAGGCGTAGGTCACGTAGCAGTCCTGCAGGCAGTAGTCGGCGATTTCCTTCCCACGCCCGGCGTGCCACATCTCGGCGACCTGCCGTCCCGACCCGGACTTGGTCTCCACGCCCAGCGCACGGGCCAGAACGTCAAGTTTCACCCAGCCCCGCGACTCCCAATTGCTCCAGATTGCCAGAGTGTCGTACACCGGCTCCGTTCGGTACTTGGCGAGGCTGATGTCCATCGTGGGCTTCACCTGGTAGATGATCGACCGCTTCTTGAGGAAGGGCAGGTCGAACCCCAGGCCGTTGTGGGTGATGAAAAGACTGGGCCGGTGTTTGCCGATCCAGTCCCAGAATTGCCGGAGCAACTCCTTCTCCTGACCGCCGTACCAGGCGACCGCTTGCTGTGGCGCCATGTCATCCGAGAAGGCGATCGCTCCGACACAGACGATGCGGCTGAAAGTCCCGTCGAACGCCGCTCGCTCGAACTCCTTCTCCTGGCGGGCCGCCTCTCCAGCCTCCAGAAGGTCATCCTGCGCGGCCAGGTCCACCCCCGCAAGGGCCGCCCATTCCTCTTTGGGAGGCTGGATCGTCTCGATGTCCAACACCACTTTCACGAATTCTTCAACCTTGCGCCTTGCAGCGCTTCCACTAGGGGCCGGTCGGCGGGCGGCAGGGGCACCCGGGCCAACTCCTCCGGCGGCACCCACTGCAGGGCGTCGCAGCCCAAGGGGCGCGGATGCCCGTCCTTGATCGAGCACCGGAAGAAATGCAGCTCGACTGTCTTCTCCGGA
>JAXIOW010000094.1:0-9768 GCA_045403215.1 Nitrospirales bacterium
TTTGGCGTCGGGCGGCGCGGACCCTTGCAAGAGAGCGTCCAGAGCCTCTCTCAGATAATGGCGTGACACGGCCGACGGGTCCTGCCAGTTGTCGTCGATCTTCCCCGTGTAGCGGAGGCGGCGCTCCCGGTCAAAGACGAAAAGGTGGGGGGTATGAGTCGCCCCGTAGGCTTGCGCGACTGTCTGCGTCGCGTCCCGGAGGTACGGGAAGTTGAAGCTCTTGGCCTTGGCGCGCGCGACCATCCGCTCGAAACTGTCTTCCGGGTAGTTCCTGTCGTCGTTCGAATTGATGGCGACGAACTGCACTCCGCGGTCACGATAGTCGCGCTGGATGGCAACCATGCGATCTTCGTAAGCCTGGACATACGGGCAGTGGTTGCAACTGAAGATCACCACGAGGACCGGTTTGTCGGTGCACGTCTCCAGGCTGTAGGTGCGGCCGTCCACGCCAGGAAGGTTGAATGCCGGCGCGCGGTCACCAAGCTGTAAGTCGCTCATAGCCATACTCTAGCCAGACTCAGGTGGCATGGCAAGGGTTGACTCGGCCTGCCGCCGAGAATATTCTTCGGCCATGCCGGCCAAGCGCTACTGGTTGATGAAGTCGGAGCCCACCGCCTTCAGCTTTGGTGACCTCGTGAAGTCGAAGAACTCGACCAACCACTGGGACGGAGTGCGGAATTACGAGGCGCGTAACTTCATGCGGGAGATGCGGGCAGGAGACAGGGTGCTCTTCTACCACAGCACCTGCGACTCGCCGGCCGTGGTCGGTCTCGCGGAAGTCATGCGGGAGGCGTACCCCGACCATACGCAGTTCGACTCGAAGAACATCCACTATGACCCTCAAGCGACGTCTGAGAAGCCGATCTGGAGCATGGTGGACCTGCGAGCGGTCAAGCCGCTCCGCAAGCCCGTGCCCCTGGACACCCTGCGCAAGACCCCAGGGCTTGAGAAGATGCCCTTGTTGCGCCGGGCGAACCGGCTCTCGGTGATGCCGGTGACTCCCAAGGAGTGGAAAATTATCATCAAGCTGGGCGGGTGAAGCAGAGATGAATCGTTAAACGTTATTCGTTAATCGTTAAACGGCGCAGGCGCCAGCATCGCTTAAACTCACGTATAACGATTAACGTTTAACGTTGCCCAATTAGGGATCGGGGTTGCGGACGGCGAGGATCGTGTCGGACAGGGCTGTAAGGCTGTGGCGCTGGGCGTCGTCCAGGGCCAGGGCGATGTGGCTCTCATCGCCGTGCGACAGACGCAGGCTCCGGAACTGTTCAGTCTTGTTCGTTTCCTTGTTCTCCCATTGCCCGTCGATGACCTGGAATTTGTCGATGGCCTGAATGGCGACCGCATCGTAGCGGAAGTACTCTTCCCCGACGACACAGTCGAAGAGGTGATTGCCTGTCGTGACGATCAGCAGGTTGAACGCGCCCTGATCTTCGTAGCCGTTCGGGATGTGCTTGTTGACGTGGAAGGCCTTGATCGCGCGGCCCTTGACGGCTTCCCGGACATGCTCGACCACGAAATCGAAGGGGATGTCCCTGTAATTCTTCTCTGTGAGGACTTCTTTCAGTCTGGCGATGAGATCGTTTTCCACATCAACTCTCCTTGCCTGACGGGCTGGGCGTTGAACGGCCCCTACTGTAACAGGGGTCTCCACTCTCTGGCAAGCGGGTTTGCAAAGCACGTGGCGATTTTTTAGAATAATGATGATTCTCGCGGGATGACGCATTCCGCGCTTTGCAGGCCCAGTGTGTACAAGCTGGAGAAAGGACATGCCGATGATGAAGTGGAGTGTGCTGAGATGGATGGGGGGAGCGGTGGCCGCGGTGGGGCTCTTGTGTCTGACCCCGACCTCGGCCGGCGCGATCGTGGTGGACCTCAATCCCGCTGCCGTGAAGCAGGCGATTGAGGACGGCAAGCAGATTAAGGACGAAGAGTTGAAGAACGTGCCCACACGGTTCGGGGCCAACCTGAAAGAGGACATCTGCGGAGGAGGCGGGGAGATCCGGACCAAGACGTTCACGCTCCATCGGCTGGGCAGCTTGATCGCCCGGAATCCGGAACAGGCCGAGCAGGACAAGGCGCAGATCGACCAGCAGATTCAAAAAATCCTCGAGGCGAAGGTGCTGAAGATCGCGTTTGATTTTTGCGGCGACACCGCTGATTTCGCCGAAGGCACCAGCGCGACCCTGGAACAAGGCGGGAAGATGATCAAGGGGGAGATGGCCAAGCCGGACAAGGCCAAGAAGAACGAGAAGGGGCCGGCTTATCGCGGAAAGATTGCGGCGTCGTTCCCGTACGGCTCGTTCAATCCCAATGCCGTGACGAAGATCACCATCTTCCCGCCCGTGGGCGACGCCATAAGCTGGGAAGTGGACTTTTCCAAGATCAAGTAAGCTGCGTTTCGACCAGGCCCAGCGTGTACAGATGGTAGTACAAGCCTTTCTTGTCGAGCAGGGCGGCGTGCGTGCCTTCCTCGACGAGCCGGCCTTTGTCCAGCACCAGGATCCGGTCGGCCTTCTGGATCGTGCTGAGCCGGTGCGCGATCACGAACGTCGTCCGTCCGGTCATCAGGCGGTCCAGCGCGTCCTGCACCAGTAACTCCGACTCGTTGTCCAGCGACGAGGTGGCCTCATCCAGGATGAGGATCCGCGGATTTTTCAACACGGCCCGCGCGATGGCGATCCGCTGACGCTGTCCGCCCGAGAGATTGACGCCTTTTTCGCCCACCAGCGTGTCGTAGCCGTCCGGGAAGGCGGTGATGAAGTCATGCGCGTTGGCCGCGCGGGCGGCGTCCACGACCTCCTCGTCGCTGGCGGAGACCCGGCCGTAACGGATGTTGTCCCGAATGGTCCCGCCGAAGAGGTGCATCTCCTGCGGCACCAGCGCGATCTGTCGGTAGAGGCTCTGCACGGTGACAGCCTTGAGGTCACAGCCGTCGATGGTCACGACGCCCGGCACCGGGTCGTAGAACCTGTGGATGAGATTGATCAAGGTGGTCTTCCCGGACCCAGACGGCCCGACAACCGCGACCACTTCCCCCGGCTGGATGTTAAAAGTAAGGTCCGACAGCACGGTCGTATGCCCGTCGTAGGAGAAGCAGACACCCTCCATGGCAACGTAGCCCCGCACGGGCGGTAACGGCCGGGCGTCGGGCGCGTCGGTCACGTCGGGCCGCGTATCCAGGATCTCGAACACACGCGCGAGCGCGCCTTGGGCTTCCTTGACGTGGGAGAAGAGGCGTGCAAAGGTCCCGAAGGGCCCGATCAGCAGGCCGGCATAGAGCACGAACGCGACCAGGTCCCCCGGGCTCATCGTCCCGCGGATGACCTGGGATCCGCCGTACCAGAGGACCGCCGCCGCGGCGGCGAAGGTGGCGAAGGTGATCGTCGGCACGAAGAGCGCCATGATCCGCGCCCGCCTGAGGACGATGTCCAGGGTGCGGCGGACCTGCGTGCCGAACCGGGCCCGCTCGTAGTCTTCCCGCACGAAGGACTTGACGATCCGGATGCCGGAGAGCACTTCCTCCAGAATCGTCGAGGCGCGCGCGGTCTCGTCCTGGATGCCGGTGGAAAGCGCCTTGAGTCGCCGGCCGAAGAAGCGGGCGATCAGCACGATGGCCGGGAGGAGGAGCAGGATCAGCAGGCACAAACGCCAGTTCATGACGAACAGGATGGCGAGCCCGCCGACCAGCGTCACAACCTGTTTCGCGAGATCGATCGGGACCTCCGTCAGGGCGGTCTGTAGCGCGCCCACGTCGCTCATGAGCCGCGACATCAATTCTCCGGTCCGCCGTCGCGCAAAAAATCCCAGAGAGAGGCTCTGCAGGTGATCGAAGAGGTGCGTCCGGAAGTCGGCCATGATGCGCTGGCCGGCCGAGGCCGTCAGGTAACTGTGGCCCATGATGAGGAGCCCCTGGACGAGGAACAACGCGCCCAGTTCGGCGATGGCGGTGTTCAGCGCGGCGGCGTCCCGCTGGACGAGGACCGTGTCCACCAGTCGCCGGATGACCCAGAGCATGCTGAGGTTGACGCCGGCCGCGCTCATGACGAGCAGCGCGGCCGCGGCCATGCGATGGCGGTACGGCCGGAGGTAGGGAAAGAGCCGACCGAACGGGGCTAGGCGGGGCATGGGGGTGTGCGTGGCCGGACGAACGCCCCCTCGCCGTCAGGCGAGGACGACCGACTCGATCAGGTGCTTATTGAGGCAGACGAACTCGACTTGTTCCTTGGTGTTCTCGATCCTGACGTCGGTGAGATTCAGGAACATGTACTTATCGTCGTTGAAGTAATCGGACACTCGGTTGCGCATGGCCGGCAGAAGGATATCGCCGATGTAGGTCGTATGGATCGTCCGGACTTTGATGCGGATCTTTTTGCCCTCTGTTGGCATGATCGTGCCTCCTTGCGTCGGACGCGCCGCTTAGGACCGGCGGCGAGCGAATTTCATGCGCCGGCGGAGCTTCCGGTGCTTGTGCTTCCGCATCTTCTTTCGGCGCTTCTTGACGACACTCGACATGGCGCGCTCCTTTACGCTTCCAGTAATCTACCTAATCCGGTCGGCAATAGCAAGTCGGGAATGCCGGATGCCGCCGTGGGAGCGGGCCGAGCGTATGCGATTAGTGCCGGCTTGTCAAGAATGGGGCGGGTTGGAAGGGTGTATAATGCCGGCATGATCGCGTGGATCGCAAGCCGCGCGCAGCCGCTTGCCTGCTGGACCGTCCTTGGGCTGATCGGGCTGATGACGGTGGCCTGCTCCAAATCCAGCAACATCAACCCCGACGATGCGGCCCGTGTCCGGAAGATCGACACCACGGTGGAGCGGATCCGGCAGGCGTATACGGGTAAGGACGCGAGCGTCTTGCACAGCCTGTTCATGCCACTCGACAGCCTCCGCAAGCTGGAGGAGGAGATCCAACGCGACTTCGCCGTCTATGATCGGATCACCCTCGACTTCACCATCGACCGGGTCATGGTGGACGGGGCCGACGTGGCCGTCTATTTCCACTGGCTCGGGCAGTGGCAGCGCGCGACCGATGAGCAGCCGCTCAGGGAGCGGGGCCATGCCATCCTCCGGTTGGTCGGCCATCAGACTCTCACTGTGAGCGGCGTGGACGGGGACCCGCCCTTCGGCATGGCCGATCGCCGGATTCAGAGCGAACGCCCGAAGGGGCGCTAGGATGCCAAGACGCCGATCCGCCACGCCGGCCCTGCCTGCCGCCGATTTCCTCGTCATCGGAAGCGGCGTCGCGGGATTGCGGGCGGCCATCGGCTTGAGCCGGGTGGGCGGCGTCCTGATGCTGACGAAAGGCAGTCCCGCCGAAGGCAGTTCCATCTACGCGCAAGGCGGTGTGGCGGTCGCCTCCGAGGAGGACGATATCGCACTGCACCGCGACGACACCGTGCGCGCGGGGAAAGGGCTGTGCCGGCCGGAAGCCGTGCAGGTGCTCGTCGAGGAAGGCCCGGCCAGGGTTCAGGAACTGATCCGTTGGGGCGCCCGCTTCGATCGCGCGGGGGACGGCTACGCCCTGGCCCGCGAGGCCGCGCACAGCCGGCATCGGATCCTGCGGGCCGGCGGTGATGCGACCGGCACTGAAATGGTGCGCGTGCTCCTGGGCAGGGCGCGCTCCCTACCGCAGATCGCCTGGCGGGACCACCACTTCACCATAGACCTGTTGCTGGATGCGCAAGGGCGCTGTGTGGGCGCTTTCGTGCTGGACGAATCCTCCGGGGCGGTGAAACAGGTCAAGGCGAAGGCCGTGGTGCTGGCCACGGGCGGGGCGGGCCAGATCTATGCCCGGACCACCAATCCGCCCGTCGCCACCGGCGATGGGATCGCGATGGCCTATCGGGCCGGGGCGATCGTGGAAGACATGGAGTTCGTCCAGTTCCATCCGACGGCCCTGTACCTGCCGGCGACGCCCCAGTTTTTGCTCACGGAGGCCATGCGCGGGGAGGGGGGCATACTGCGCAACAGCAAGGGCGAGGCCTTCATGAAGCGGTACCACGAGATGGCTGAGATGGCTCCGCGCGACATCGTGTCCCGCGCGATCTGGAACGAGATGGTGGCGACGTCCGCCCGCCATGTCTACCTGGACGTGACCCACCTTGATCCCGGTTTCATCCGGGCACGGTTCCCGACGATTTACTCGACCTGCCTGCGGTACGACGTGGACATCACAGAGGAGATGATCCCGGTCTGTCCCAGCGCGCATTTCATGATGGGCGGAGTGCGGACGGACACGCGAGGGGCCACAAGCGTGCCGGGACTGTTCGCCGCCGGAGAAGTGGCCTGCACAGGGGTCCACGGCGCGAACCGCCTAGCTAGCAATTCGTTGTTGGAAGGGTTGGTCTTCGGCGCCCGCGCGGTCGAGGCTGCCGCCGTGTACGCCAGTCACCGGCGCCCCGAGCGCGGGGTCTCTGTCGAGCGGGACTCAGCGGCTGGCGAGGCGGAGGACGATCGCGGGGATCACCTGGACATGGAGAAACTGCTCAACTCGTTGCGGCGCTTGATGTGGGAGGCGGTCGGCATCATCCGGAGCAAGCAGGGGCTGCTCTCTGCGCTCACGCAACTGGAGAAATGGGAGGAGCGGCTCAGCGACCGCTGCCGGACGCGCCGCGAGTTGGAGGTCCAGAACATGGTCACCGTGGGCCATCTGGTCGCGACGGCGGCGCTGCAACGCGAGCACAGCCTGGGAGCGCACTTCCGCTCCGACCATCCGGAGGAGTTTGCACGCGGGTGGGATCGACACATCCAACTGCGAGCGGAAGCCCCTGGTCGCGCACTGGTCAGAGGAGTTGGCGTGAAAGCGTAGGGCGCGGAAGCCTAGTTCGGGCTGAGAAGATTGACGAAGCGCCGAGTCACGATCGATTGAGCTTCGGCGAAGCCCTGGTAGACGCGGAGGACCTTGCGAACGTACTGCTGGGTTTCGCTGATCCGCGGGATCCGGCTCTCGCGCGACACGCGAGTTTCCCCCGCGTTGTAGGCCGCCAGAGCCAGTTCCAGGTCACCTCCGAAGCGGTCCAGCAGGTAGCGAAGGTGGCGGACTCCGCCGGCGATGTTCTGCTTGGGGTCATAGGGGTTCGCAACGTTCAAAGACCACGCCGTCTCCGGCATCAACTGCATCAACCCCATGGCGCCCTTGGAGGAGACGGCGTAGGGATCGTACGCCGATTCGGCCTGGATCACGGCCTGGACCAGCGCCGGGTTCATGCGGTACATCAACGAGGCCTGTGTGATCGTCCGGTGCAGGGCGGGCGAGAGCCGGGTTGGTGTGAGGCGAGTGAACGTCCGCGGGCCCCGGATCTGTTTGTAGCGGGGGCTCGTCGGGACATTGGTGAAATGGATCACGCCGTTTCGGTCCACGTACTGGTAGATCGAGTCGCCGTAACGTGACACGCTGGTCTCGCTGAGCTGCGAGGAGAACTCCGTGACTGGTTGGCCGGGAACGGCAGTGGAACCACTGCTCTGCACGCGGTCGACTGCGCTCACCGTTCTATATCGAGGATCGTTCGGGACGTTGGAAAAGTGCACGACTCCGCTCTTATCCGTAAACTGATAGAAGGACTCCCCCCTGACGTCTTGCGAAGAGACGCCGAGGACCAGCAGGCAAGCAAGGCCGCTGGCCTGCCCATATGCGCAAAGGTTCGGCAACATGGGACTCACAATAGTCAACCACTTCCCGGTCTGTCAACGACCCGTCGAACTTGTCATGAACATTCTCATCCGTGCAAGCGGTCAATTTTCGAGCGTTTTGATGGGATTAACGCTTTTTAACAAGAAACGTGTGAATTGGAGGAGCGCTTCGGCTACAATACACACCGCCTAAACTGGAGGCCTGGTCCGCAGGCTGAAGGTCCTATGTGGGTCGAGCTCATCACTATCGCCGTCCTCATCCTCCTGAACGGCTTCTTTGCCTGCGCCGAGTTGGCCATCGTCAACACGCGGCGCAGTCGGATCAAGCAACTGGTCGAGGAGAAGAATGTCCAGGCCCGTCTCGTCCAGGGCTTTCAGGAAGACTCCGAGCGTTTCCTGGCGACCATTCAGATAGGCGTCACGGTGGCCGGCTCCACGGCCGCGGCGCTTGGCGGCGTCGTCGCCATCGATCATCTCAAGCCTGTCCTCGGAGCGCTCCCGCTGGACTTCATGCACGCCGTGGCCGAACCGGTTGCAGTCGGGATCATGGTGGTCATCATCTCGTACTTCTCGCTCGTGCTCGGCGAGCTCGTCCCCAAGATATTGGCGCTCAAGAACCCCGAGCGCCTGGCTCTGTTGGCGGCACGTCCCCTGGAATGGTTCGCCCGAGTGGCGGCCTGGGGCATCCGTCCCCTGGCCTTGTCCAGCCGCATCATTCTCCGACTGATCGGCAAAGCGGCTCAGGGCGAAAAGGTCTTCATCTCCGCGGAAGAGATCAACCTGCTTATGCAGGAAGGCCGCGAGAAGGGCGTCTTCGACAGGACCGAGCAGGAGCTGATCCACAGCGTGTTTGAGTTCACCGACATGTCGGTGAAGGAAGTGATGGTCCCTCGCCCGAAGATGTGCGCCATCGAGATCGACACGCCGACGCCGGACCTGCTGAAGTACATCGACGAGAACAAGTTTTCCCGCTACCCGGTGTACCGGAAGGGCCTCAACGAACTGCTGGGCATCCTCTACCAGAAAGACCTCCTCAGTCAGGTCGCGGCGGGTAAGCCGTTGAACCTCAAGGATTTGCTGCATCCCGTCTATTACGTTCCCGAAGCCATGAAGGTCAGCGTGCTGCTGAAAGAGATGCAGCGCCGCCGCATCCACATGGCGATCGTGGTCAACGAGTATGGCAGCGTCGAGGGGCTGGTCACGCTGGAAGACCTCATCGAGGAGATCGTCGGCGAGATCCAGGACGAGTACGACATCGAAGAGAAGCCGGTGGAACGCCTCAAGGACGGCGCGATCCTGGTTGAGGCCTCGATGCCGGTCAAGGACCTCGTGTCGGAGTACGGGCTGCAGATCCCCCAGTCGCCGGACTACGAGACGCTCGGCGGGTTCATCACCTACCAGATCCAGGGGCTCCCGCGCGGCGGCGAGGTCTTCTACCACGGGGACTACAAGTTCACCGTGGTGGACCTCGGGGATCGGCGAGTATCCAAGGTCAAGGTCGAGCGGATCGCCGACCGGTCAAAGGCCGTCAAGGAAGCGATCAAGACTGTCCCGAAATGACGCGTGCAGCCGGCGGGTGATCTCGCCCGGCCGGCCGTTTCCTATTCTTTGTCCATCCACCTGCGTCACCGGCAGCACTTCCTGCGTCGTATTGGTAAGAAAGCATTCCTCGGCGCCTGCGAGGTCGCCGACCGCCAGCCGGGTCTCTTCCGTTGGAATCCCCAGGTCGTGTGCCAGTTGCAGAACCACGCCGCGCGTAATGCCGGCGAGAATGCCGCTCTCGACGGCTGGCGTGCGGAGGCGGCCTTCCTGGATGACGAACACGTTGCTACCCGTCCCTTCGGTCACCTCGCCCCGATGATTCAGCAGCAGGGCTTCGTGGGCGTCTGCCGATGTGGCCTCCATCTTCGCGAGGACGTTGTTTAGGTAGTTGAGGGATTTGACGTGCGGGGGCAGGGCCTCGGGCAGGTTGCGCCGGGTCTTGGCGATGATCACCGGCACCCCTTGCGTATAGAACCACTCGGGATATGGTTGGAAGGGCTTGGCGATGATCACCAGGGTCGGAGCTTTGCACAATGCCGGATCCAGTCCGATCTCGCCAGGCCCGCGCGAGACCGTGATGCGCAGATAGGC
>JAXIOW010000159.1:0-7202 GCA_045403215.1 Nitrospirales bacterium
ATGCCGAATCCCAAACACAAGCATTCGAAGGCGCGGCGCGACAAGCGGCGGACGGCGAAGGTCAAGATCCGTTCCCAGAGCCTCTCCGTCTGCCCCCAGTGCCACCAGCCGAAACTCCCGCACTACACCTGTCTGACCTGCGGGACCTACAAAGGCCAGGAAGTCATCGCCGTCGAAGAAGCCTGACGCGAGGCCGTGCTCGATATGAAGATCGCGCTAGATGCGATGGGTGGCGATCACGCCCCGGCCTTGGAGGTCGAGGGCGCCACGCTGGCGGTGCGTGAGTACGGAGTCGAGGTCGTCCTGGTGGGCGATGAAACGCTGCTCAGGGCGGAACTCCGCCGGCAGGGCGTCGGGGATCTGCCGGGCTTGACGGTGCACCACGCCTCCCAGCGGGTCGAGATGCACGAGCAGCCCTCGCAGGTCGTCCGCCGCAAGCGGGACTCCTCCATCTGGGTCGGCACGGAGCTGGTCAAGAACGGCGAGGCGGTCGCCATCATCAGCGCCGGGAACACGGGCGCCACCGTGGTCACCGCGTTTTTCCTGCTGGGTGTCCTGAAGGGCGTCGAGCGGCCGGCCATCGCGACGCTGCTCCCCACGTTGATGGGCCACACGATTCTCTTGGACGTGGGTGCAACGGTGGACTGCACGCCGTCCCAACTGATCCAGTTCGCGCTCATGGGGCACGAGTACGCCCAACACGTCTTTAACAAGGCGCACCCCGCAATCGGCCTGCTCAGCATCGGGGAGGAGGACACCAAAGGGAACGAGGTCACGAAGGAGACGTTCAAGCGGCTGAAGGAGAGCCCGCTGAACTTCGTCGGGAACGTCGAAGGGCGTGACGTCTTCACCGGTGCAGCAGACGTCGTGGTGTGCGATGGCTTCATCGGGAATGTGGCCCTGAAGATCACCGAAGGCGTGGCCGAGGCCATGAAAAAAATGCTCTTCAAGGAGATCGCCGCCGGTGCCCTGCTGAGCCGGATCGGGTACGTGCTGCTCAAGCGCGCGTTCGGACGGTTCAAGCGGCGGATGGATTACGCCGAGTTCGGCGGCGCGCCCCTCCTAGGCGTCAACGGCATCTGCATCATCTGTCACGGCCGGTCTTCGGGCCGGGCCGTCAAAAACGCGATCCGCGTGGCCAAGGAGTTCTTCGAGGGACACGTGAACGAACACATCCAGCGCGACATCGAGGAGAGCGTGGCCCTCTTCGACGGCAAGAGCAAGGACCCCGCTCGATGAGGGCCCGCATCGTGGCCACCGGGTCCGCCGTCCCAAGGCGGGTTCTGCGCAACAGCGACCTGGAGCGCATGGTCGCCACCTCCGATGAGTGGATCGTCGGGCGGACCGGGATTCGCGAGCGCCGGGTCGTGGACGACGGCGTGGCCAGTTCCGATCTGGGCACCGACGCGGCCCGTGCGGCGCTGGCGGCGGGGGGCTGGGTTCCGGCCGACCTCGACCTCATCCTGGTCGCCACCTGCACCCCTGACATGCCCCTGCCATCGACGGCCTGCCTCATCCAGCGGAACCTGAAGGCCTCCCGGGCGATCGCGTTTGATCTGGCCGCCGCCTGCTCCGGATTCCTGTACGGCCTCTCGGTGGCCGACCTCTACGTGCGCTCCGGGACGTACCGGCGGGTGTTGTTGGTCGGCACGGAGGTGATGTCCAGCGTGCTCGACTGGACGGACCGGAGCACCTGCATCCTGTTCGGCGACGGGGCCGGCGCGGCCTTGCTGGAACCGTCCGACGACGATCGGGGCGTCCTCTCCACCCACTTGCACTCCGACGGCGACCTCTGGGACTTGGTGTGCGTGCCGGGCGGCGGCTCCCGCATGCCGGCGTCGGACGCGATGCTCGCCGGCCGGCAGCAGTACATGAAGATGAAGGGCCACGAGACCTTCAAGGTGGCCGTCAAGACCTTAGAGGCGACGGCCCGCGAGGCCCTGGAGGCCAACAAGCTGGAAGTCGCGGATGTGGACCTCTTCATCCCCCATCAGGCGAATGTGCGCATCATCCAGGCCGTGATGGAGCGCCTCGGGTTGCCCCAGGACCGGGTCTTTCTGAACCTGGACCGCTACGGCAACACCTCGGCGGCATCGATTCCGCTGGCCTTGGATGAAGCGGTTCGGACCGGGCGGGTCTCGCCCGGCAGTCGGATCCTCATGGTGGCGTTCGGGTCGGGCCTGACGTGGGCCTCGGCCATGGTGAAGTGGTAGGAGGAGAGCAGCTGTTGGGAACGCAGCCGTTAGAAGGAGCCTGGGCACTCATCCTAGGGGCCTCCAGCGGGTTCGGGGAGGCCGTCTCGTTGGAGCTCGCCGGTCTTGGGATGCACATCGTGGGCGTGCATCTGGACCGGAAGTCGACGCAGCCGAATGTCGATCGGATCGTCGGCGAGATCAAAAACAAGGGGCGGGAGTCCCTGTTCTTCAACGTGAACGCGGCCGATCCCGAGAAGCGCCGCGAGGTCTTGGACGCCGTTCAGGCACGGATCGGACGGTCGGGCGCAGCGTCTCCGATTCGGGTCCTGCTGCACTCCCTGGCCTTCGGCACGTTGAAGCCGTTCATCACGGAGGTCGAAGCAGACGCGCTGACCAAGGTCCAGATGGACATGACGCTGGACGTCATGGGGAACAGCCTCGTGTACTGGACCCAGGACCTCGTGCGGCGCAACCTCATGGGCCGGGGAGGGCGGATCTTCGCCATGACCAGCGCCGGCGGCGCTCGCGTGTGGAAGACCTACGGCGCGGTCTCCGCCGCCAAAGCGGCCCTGGAGTCGCACGTCCGCCAGTTGACGCTGGAGTTGGGCCCGCACGGGATCACGGTCAACGCCATCATGGCGGGGGTGACCGACACCCCGGCCTTGCGGAAGATCCCTGGCTCCGACCGCATGCTCGAGATGGCGCAGGCCAAGAACCCTTCCGGACGGCTCACGACGCCCCGGGACGTGGCCGAGGCGATCGGGCTGCTGGCTCATCCGAAGGCCCAGTGGGTCACCGGCAACGTGATCTGCGTCGATGGCGGTGAATTTGTTGTAGATTGAGGAGTTAGCTGCTGTCCGGGGGCGGCGGACCGGGGAGTTTTCAGTTGACAACATGGGCGGACTTCCCTCATATGTTAGCGCCATGACTCCGGGGGTGGCCTTCGTCTTTCCCGGCCAGGGCTCGCAGGCCGTGGGGATGGGGCAGGAGTTCTATGAGTCCGAACCGGAGGCGCGGGCGTTGTTCGACCAAGCCGGTCAGGTGCTCGGGTATGACCTGGCTGCACTGTGCGTGAAGGGACCGGCGGAGCAGCTCAACCTCACGGAGTATACCCAACCGGCGCTGCTGACGGTCAGTGTCGTCGCGCTCCGGCTGTTGGAGCGCGCGAGGCTTCAGCCGAGCGCGGTGGCAGGGCACAGCCTGGGGGAGTACACGGCGGTGGTGGCCGCCGGGGGGCTGGCGTTTCCGGATGCCGTGGTGCTGGTCCGCAAGCGCGGGCGCTACATGCAGGAGGCGGTGGAAGCCGGACGAGGCTTGGTGTGCGCCATCCTGGGCCTGGAGCGGTCGGATGTGACGGAAGTCTGTCGCGCGGCCTCGGCGTTGGGCGTGGTGGCCCCGGCGAATTTCAACGCGCCAGGCCAGATCGTGATCGCGGGGGAGAAGGCGGCGGTCGAAGAGGCGGCGCGTCTGGCCAAGGCCAAGGGGTGCCGCAAGGTCATTCCCCTGCCGGTCAGCGTGCCGGTGCACACGTCGCTGATGCGGGCGGCGGCTGAACGATTGGCTGTGGATGTGGACCGGGTGCCGATGCGGGACCTGACCGTGCCGCTGATCAATAACGCCGAGGCCAAGCCGATCCGTAGCGCCGCGGACGTGCGGGCGTCGTTGGTGCGGCAGCTCACTTCCTCCGTGTTGTGGGAGGAGTCGGTGCGGGCGCTGGTCGAGAGGGGCATCCACACGCTCGTAGAAGTCGGGCCCGGGAAGGTCCTCACCGGGCTGGCCAAGCGGATCGTGCCCGAGCTCCGGCTGCTGAACGTGCAGGACCGGGCGAGCCTGGCCACGACGGTCGAGGCGCTGGCCGCCGCACGGCCATGATGCTGGCCGGGAAAGTCGCGATCGTGACGGGGGCCGCCCAGGGGATCGGGCGCGCCATCGCCGAGGCCTTGGCGCGGGACGGGGCGGATGTGGCGGTGGTGGACCTCGAGGTGACCCGCGCCGAGGAGACGGCGCGGGCGGTATTGTCCCAGGGACGCCGTGCGCTGGTCATCAAGGCGAACGTGGCGGAATGGGCGGACGTCGCCGCGATGGCCGACCGGGTGCTCGCCGAACTCGGCCGCATCGACATCCTGGTGAACAATGCGGGCATCACGCGGGACGGCCTGCTGCTCCGCATGAAGGAAGAAGACTGGAACGCGGTGCTGGACGTCAACCTGAAGGGCACGTTCCATTGCACCAAGGCCGTCCTGCCTGCCATGACCAAGCAGCGGAGCGGCGCCATGGTGAACATCGCCTCGGTGGTGGGCGTCATGGGCAACGCGGGGCAGGCCAATTACGCGGCCTCGAAGGCGGCCGTGATCGGGCTGACGAAGACCGTGGCCCGCGAGTACGCGAGCCGGGGGGTTACCGTGAACGCGGTGGCGCCGGGATTCATCGAGACGGCCATGACCGACAAGCTGAGCGGGGAGGTCCGTGAAGCGCTGCTCAAGCAGATCCCGCTGGGCCGGCTCGGAACCGCCAACGATGTGGCCGAGGCCGTGCGGTTTCTCGTCTCCCCGGCGGCGGCGTACATCACGGGGCACGTGCTGCACGTGAACGGCGGAATGATCATGGTGTGAGGCGTTGAGCGGCCTCGCGCAGTGTGTTTTGCTTGTTGATGGGAGGGTGGGAGGTGGCGAAATCTATGGCAGCCATAGAAGAGCGGGTGAAGAAGATCATCGCCGAGCAGTTGGGGGTCGAGGAGGACGACGTGGTCCCAGACGCCAAGTTCGTGGAGGACCTCGGCGCGGACTCCTTGGATACCGTCGAACTGGTGATGGCCTTTGAAGAGGCTTTTGAAATCGAGATCCCGGACGAGAAGGCCGAGAAGATCCTGACCGTCCAGGATGCCGTGGACTTCATCAAAGAGAATATTTAAGACCCCGCACGGTCGGCACGCGCCTGATGGGCCAGGAAATCCGCAAGAGACGGGTCGTCGTCACGGGCTTGGGTCTGATCACGCCGCTCGGCACGGGCGTGGAGAAGACCTGGAACGCCCTGTGCGCCGGCAAGTCGGGGATCCGGCGGATCACCAAGTTCGATCCGTCGGGGCACGCCTGCCAGATCGCGGGCGAGGTCACGGACTTCGACCCCGCCGACTACATCGAGAAGAAAGAGATCAAGAAGATGGACACCTTCATCCATTACGCCGTCAGCGCGAGCCAGATGGCGGTGGATGATGCCGGGTTCAAAGTCACCCCGGAGAACGCCGACCGGGTCGGCGTCTATATCGGGTCCGGGATCGGCGGGCTCCAAGCGATCGAGGCCTTTCACAAGGTGCTGCTCGAGAAAGGGCCCGACCGGGTCTCCCCGTTCTTCATTCCCATGGTGATCATCAACCTCGCGTCAGGACAGGTGTCGATACGGATCGGCGCCCGCGGACCCAACTCGTGCGCGGTGACGGCCTGCGCGACCGGCAATCACTGCATCGGCGACGCCTTCCGGCTCATTCAGTACGGTGAGGCGGACGCGATGGTGGCGGGCGGCGCGGAAGCCGCGATCACGCCGCTGGGGGTGGCGGGGTTCGCGTCGGCCCGGGCGCTCTCGACGCGCAACGACGACCCGGAACGGGCGAGCCGCCCCTTCGACAAGGAGCGCGACGGATTCGTGCTCGGGGAAGGTGCCGGCGTGCTGGTGCTGGAGGAGCTGGAATTCGCGCGCCGCCGCGGCGCGCGGATCTACGCCGAGATCCTGGGCTACGGCATGACAGCCGACGCCCACCACATCACCGCGCCGCCCGAGGACGGCCACGGGGCGGTCCGATGCATGCGGGTGGCCCTCCAGGACGCCGGACTGTCGCCGGCCGCGATCGGCTATGTGAACGCGCACGCCACCTCGACGATGGCCGACCGCATCGAAACCATCGCCATCAAGCAGGTCTTCGGAGACCACGCCCGCCGCCTGGCGGTGAGCTCCACGAAATCCATGACCGGGCACCTCCTGGGCGCGGCCGGCGGCGTGGAAGCGGTCTTCAGCGTGCTGGCCATCCACCGCGGGATCCTGCCCCCGACCATCAATCAGGAGGTGCCGGATCCCGAGTGCGATTTGGACTACGTCCCCAACGTCGCTCGCCGGGCCGAGGTCCGCGCGGTGCTCTCCAACTCTTTCGGCTTCGGTGGGGTCAACGCCTGCCTGATCTTCTCCCGTTGCACGGCCTAACCGCTCATGCAGACAGACGGGCTGGAGGAGATTCAACGCCGGCTCGGGTACAGGTTCCAGCGGTCCAGCCTGCTCATCGAAGCCCTGACCCACAAGTCCTACCTTCATGAAGCGAAGGATGCCGGCGAGGTCGATAACGAGCGGCTGGAGTTTCTGGGCGATGCGGTGCTGGACCTCGTCGTCAGCCAGCATCTCCTGACCGCGTTTCCGGACGCCGCCGAGGGCGAGCTCTCGAAGCTCCGGGCTCGACTCGTGAACGAGAAGACCCTGGCCCGGGTGGCACGGCGGATCGGGCTCGGGGAGCTCCTCCGCTTGGGGCGCGGGGAGACGAAGACGCAAGGTCGCAACAAGCCCTCCCTCCTGGCGGACGCGCTGGAGGCGGTCTTCGCCGGGGTGTACCTGGACGGGGGGCTCGACGCGGCGGTGGCGAGCGTCAAGGCTGCGTTTAGCGAGGAGCTGGCCTCGTGCGACCGGGCGCTCCTCGCCAAGGGGGATTTCAAGACCGACCTCCAGGAGATCTGTCAGCGGGAATTCGAGATGCTCCCGCATTACCGGACGATCCGGGAGACGGGGCCGGACCACGAGAAGTTGTTCGAAGTGGAAATCCTGATCCGGGGCGAGCGGTACGGGGTCGGCCTCGGGAAAAGCAAGAAAGAGGCGGAGCAGATGGCGGCCAAACAGGCCTTGGAACAACTGAACAGAGACAAGGGGGAGACATGCGGCACCAATGCGGGATCGTAACGTTGACGTTGCTGCTGGCGGGCCTGTCGGGGTTTGTCTTCGGAGCTGCAGACAAGAAGCCGGCGGAAGGAGGGA
>JAXIOW010000120.1:0-5939 GCA_045403215.1 Nitrospirales bacterium
AGCGCGATGGCCACGCCTGCGAATGCGACATAGGCTGGCTTCAGGTGAAACGCGTCATGAAAAAAGAACAGCGTGATGGTCACGCCCAGCGCGGTCAGGAGCTTGCTCATGGTGGGATAGTCTTTGATGGCATCCTGCGGATGCAGGGCCCGCAACTCCTCCAGCCGATGCGTCACCGAGTGCATCTCAGCGGCGAAGGCCCACCGCAGGGCCAACAGGGTGGGGTAGTACGCGACGATGACAATGGGCAGCATGATGAGCAAGAAATCGTTGAAGGAGAGACCGGCGGCCGATCCGATCAGGATGTTCGGCGGGTCGCCGACGAGCGTGGCGGTTCCCCCGATATTGGAGAGGATGGCTTCGCCTATCAAGAGGGGGACGGGGTTCAGGTCGAGCATCTTGCAGAGCAGAATGGTCACGGGGCCGATGAGGACCATCGTGGTGACATTGTCCAGGAACATGGAGATGACCGCGGTCAGGCCGCCCAGGAGCAGCAGGAGACGCCAGGGGTCCCCGCCTGACTGCTGTGCGGCCAGAAGGGCAAGGTACTCGAACACGCCGGTCTTCCCCAGCATCGCGACCAGCATCATCATGGCCATGAGGAGGCCCAGGGTGTTGAAGTCAATGGCGGCGAGCGCCTGGGCTTGGCTATAAAACCCCATGACGAGTCCGGTAGCGATCATGGCAGTGGCGCCGATCCAGGCCACGATGGTCCGGTGGACGCGATCGGTCATGATGACGGCGAACGTGACGAGGAAGATGAGGCTGGAGACCCAGGCGGCCGTGCTCAATTGTCGCCTCCCGCCAGTAGCCGGTAGGCCTCGCGGTATCGGGCGCTGGTTTGCGCGATGACGCTGGCGGGGAGGGAGGGCGCGGGCGGCTGCTTGTTCCATTTGATGGAGGTCAGGTAGTCGCGGACAAACTGCTTGTCGAAGCTGGGTTGGGAACGGCCCGGTTCGTACCGGTCGAGCGGCCAGAAGCGCGAGGAGTCTGGAGTGAGGACCTCATCAATCAGCATGGGCTGGCCTGACGCGGGGTCGAGTCCGAACTCCAGTTTCGTGTCGGCGATGATGATGCCCTTGCTCTCGGCATAGGCGGCCGCCCGTGTGTACAGCATCACGCTGACCTCGCGGATGAGCTTGGCCGTCTCCGCTCCGAGCCGAGCTTCCATGTCAGCGAATGGGATATTGACGTCGTGCATGCCGCGTTCCGCCTTGGTGGATGGGGTAAAGAGCGGCTCCGGCAGCTTTTGGGATTCGACGAGCCCCTTCGGCAGGGGCTGCCCGCAGATCTCGCCGGTTCGCTGATAGTCCGTCCAGCCCGACCCCGAGAGGTAGCCGCGCACGATACACTCGACGGGGAGGGGCTCGGCTTTCCGCACGAGCATGCTACGGCCTTTCAAGTGGGCGTGGTACGGCCGGCACGACGCGGGGAAGTCCGCGACGTCGGTTGAAATGAAATGGTTCCAGAGGATGTCTTCGTATTGGGCGAGCCACCGGAACCAGAAGGCCGAGAGTTGCGTGAGGACCGCGCCCTTGCCGGGAATGCCGTCCGGCAGCACGACATCGAAGGCGGAGATGCGATCCGTGGCGACGATCAGCAGCGACTCGCCGAGGTCATAGATATCCCGGACCTTGCCACGGGCCTTCAACCGTAACCCCTCGAACCGGGTCTCCAGGACAACCGGACCGTCGAATGCGACCGCCATGCATACGCCTCCTTGGCGAAGTTCGGCTGGCGTTTCCAGCCGCCTGCGAAGCTTACGGAGAATCGGGCCGCCAGGCAAGGGAAAACCGCGTCCGACTCTGCTACAATGCGCTCTGTGAAACTGGTCAGCAACCCGCCGAATCCCTTTAAGTCGCAGTACCGGGAGTTTCTGGAGCCCCCACCGTCCGTCAAGGTCCAGATCTACGAAGACGACACCCGGTCGATCCTGAGCCACAACGAGAGTCCCGATCTGGCGTTCCGCTGGAGCGTGAATCCATACCGGGGCTGCTTCCATGCCTGTGCGTACTGCTATGCGCGCCCGTCTCACGAGTACTTGGGGTTCGGGGCGGGGACGGACTTTGAGTCCAAATTGGTGGTGAAGCGGCACGCCGCGGCCCTCTTGCGTGAGACCTTCCTGAAACCGTCGTGGACGGGCGAGCTCGTCGTCTTCTCGGGCGTCACCGATTGTTATCAGCCGGTGGAAGCGTCCTGGGGCCTGACCCGCGCGTGCCTCGAAGTCTGCGCCGAGTTTCGCAACCCGGTCGCCATCATCACGAAGGCCGTGCTCATCCTGCGCGATCTTGATCTGTTGCGGCGGCTCCACGAAGAGGCCGCGATCCGCGTGTTCCTGAGCATCCCCTTCGCCGACGATCCGATGGCCCGGAAGGTGGAGCCCCAGGCGCCTTCCGTTACCAAGCGCCTGGCGACGCTGAAGACGATCGCCGAGGCCGGCATTCCCACCGGCGTCTCGATCGCGCCGGTCATCCCGGGTCTCAATGACGACCACATGTTCGAGATTCTTCAGAAAGCACGGGACGCCGGGGCCAGGACGGCTTTTTACAGCCTCTTGCGACTGCCCGGCAGCGTTGAGCCTGTCTTTCTTGAGCGGATGGCGGCGGCGTTTCCGGATCGCATCAAAAAGATCACCCATCGCCTGCAGGAAGTGCGGGGCGGCGTGCTCAACACCTCGCGTTTCTTTGATCGGCACCGCGGGCAGGGCCCCTATGGGGAGATGCTGGACCAGCTGTTCATTGCGGCGAAGCGAAAAGCAGGGTTTCCAGAGGAACAGGTCCCGCCTCTCCCGTCAACCTTCCGCCTACCCCAGCCGGAGCAGATCGGCCTCTTCTCTTCTTAGCGGGTCGTGATCCGCGCTTCGACCTTGGCGGCAAGGGGGCCAGCTTTGAGTGCGGAGAGCAGCACGTCGTGGAAGGGGATCTGGTGATCGCGCCTGTCGGTAGCTTGAAGGAACAGGGTATAGCCGTCCCCGCCTTCCGCGATGAAGTTCGTAGCCGCGACTGAGTATTGGCGGGCAGGTTTCAGGGGCGCTCCGTTCACCTGGACAGAGTTGATCCTGGAGCCGCTGGGAGCTGCCGGGTCAACGACCACGGCCAACCCTGACACCTGCAAGAAGCGTCCGGACGCCTGGGGCAGACGGCTGACACTGTTCTCAAGAGCCGTCTTTAAGGTAGCCCCGGTGACAGTAAAGGATACGAGGGAAGAATCGAAGGGGAGCACTTCCATGACCCGTTTTAATGTGACAGGGCCGGCGGGAATGCTGCCGCGAATCATCCCGGAGTTCACAAGGCCGATCTCAGTCCCGGCGTGTTGGCGCGCCAGATCCGCGAGCAAGTTGCCGAGGTTTGTCTCTCTGGTCCGTACCTCTTTGTTTTCCCCTTCGAGGGTGTGCGCCGCTTCGCCGATGACCTGATTGGTTTGCTCGTTCAATCGCCGCGCATAGTCCCGGACTAGCTTGGCCATGTTCGGGTCCGAGGAAACCGCTGCCGAGACCAGCAGATTGTGGGCTTCGGCGACCATGATGGTTTTTTCGTGATAGAGGAGATCCAGGCGGCCGAGCGTCCGGCCTTGCCGATGGGTCTTCACGAAGACAGGCCCGACGCCCACGAGTTCCACGCGACCATCGACCGGCTTTGTCTGGCCCGGCGGGACCAGTCCGTCGAAACCCTCGGTGTGTCCACCGATGATCACATCGAGTCCAGGCACGGCCTTGGCCAGAGCCAGATCTTCTTCCGTGTCTTGGTGCGTAATAGCCACCAGGATCTCCACGCGCTCGCGCAGTTCCTCGACCGCCTGTTTGGCCGCCACAATGGGATCGACGAACTCGACTTCTTGAACGACGGCGCGGGTGAAGGTATCGGGATAGTTTTTCTTCCCGATGAGACCGATCAGGCCAACCCGCACGTGCCCCAGGTGTTTAATGGCATGCCGCTGGCATATGTCGGGGTTCTGAGGCCGTACGTTGGTACAGAGAAACGGGAAGGTGGCCTCCTGGCGAAGGCGTTTTAGATGCCGCGTGCCGAAATCGAAATCATGATTGCCGACGGCGACGGCATCATAGCCCATCAGGTTCATGACAGCGATGTCCACTTCGCCGCGGTACACCGAGGACATCGCCGTTCCCATCAATAGGTCCCCGCTGTCTACGACGAGGAGATGTTCGACCTCCTGCCGGAGCTGCTTGATCAGGGCCGCACGCCGTTCGACTCCCCCGAGCCCGGCGAACGGGCCGTGTTCGATCGGCTGGACAGTACCGTGATGTTCGCTGGTGTGCAGAATCGTGATGGCAACCTGGGCGTGGGCCGTGTCGGTGACGGAGAGCGCGAAAAAGAAAGCCAGAGCGATGAAGGGATGCATCCACCTTCTTGACTGGCACAGGATGCCGTGGTACGGTCCCGCGCGCTCCGCATGCATGAACGCGTCCTCCAGTGGATCGAGCTCTTCCGACCGTATGTCGATGAATATGGCTATGTTGCGCTCTTCCTGGGCGTCATGGCGGAGAACGCGTCTTTGCCAGTCCCCGGGGAGACCATTTTGATCATCGCGTCGTTCTATTCCCATCATGGGCACCTCAATCTGGGCTATGTCATCCTCCTGGCGACGGTCGGCTGCATCCTGGGCGACAATGTCAGCTTCTATATCGGGCGACGCCTCGGGCGTCCTTTCATTGAGCAGTATGGACGCTACCTGCTGATCACGCAGAAACGACTGGCGTATGTGGAACGCTTCTTTCACAAGCACGGGGACAAGACGATTTTCGTCCAGCGCTGGATCACGGGGGTGCGGGTGATCGGGGCGTTGGTGGCGGGGACATCCCAAATGCCCTGGCGCCGGTTTTTGCTGTTTAACTGCCTGGGTGCCGTGACCTGGGTCACGGCCATCTCCTTGTTGGCGTACTTCTTTGCCGTGAATCTGCCCCTCCTGCTGATTATCATGAGCCGTTCTGGCTGGGCGTTGCTTGCTCTGATAACGGCGGTCGCATTGATCTTCTACCTCAAACGGCGGTTAAGCGTGGACCAGGAGTCGCCCCTCCGCTAAGTCCACGAAACATTTATTCAAATCCTTGCAAATGGCTTGACAGTACGCTGTCTTCAACATATAATGCACTGTTTCATAGATTTTTGTTCACCCAAATCCATTCAGGTTGAGGGGAATAGAGCCGTTTTTACTCGGCGGAGGGTTACCGCGTCTTTGCCTTTCCCCCCCCGGGATGCTGCTGGTATGCGCATCAGACCGGAGCGGCAGGGGCACCCTCTCTTGCTTAGGGTATATTCTTCTCGGATTCCGTTAGGGGCGAATCGTGGGCAGGTACTCAAGTGGACAACGAGGCCTGACTGTAAATCAGGTGGCTTCGCCTTCCCAGGTTCGAATCCTGGCCTGCCCACCATACGACGCGTGCTGGGCCGGGGACAGTGAGCTCTGGTGGGTGCGACGGGATCACCCGACACAGAGGTTTTTGGAGAGACAAGGGGTAATGATGCTACGACATGGCACGAGCGGGCGTAGCTCAGGGGTAGAGCTCCAGCCTTCCAAGCTGGCTGTCGCGAGTTCAAATCTCGTCGCCCGCTCCATACTTGCGGGGTAACGTTATTCGTTAAACGTTAATCGCAGGAGCAACATGCAGACGTGCCCAGAATGATTCAACGTTTAACGATGAACGAGTAACGGTTAACGATGGAAAGCGCCCACGTAGCTCAGTTGGCAGAGCACGTCCTTGGTAAGGACGAGGTCACGCGTTCGATCCGCGTCGTGGGCTCCACACGGCACGTAACGAGGGGATAGGGTAGGAGGCGGCCATGGCGAAGGCGAAATACGAGCGGCGCAAGCCGCATGTGAACGTCGGGACGATCGGGCATGTGGACCACGGCAAGACGACCTTGACCTCGGCCTTGACGAAGGTGTGCGCGGCGCGGGGCCTGGCCAAGTTCATCAGCTAC
>JAXIOW010000036.1:0-17097 GCA_045403215.1 Nitrospirales bacterium
TTGAGGTAGGAGACCGTGGCGTCCGTGTGCTCTTTCATCATGGCGCCCCGTCCGTCCTGTGCTGTGATCCACCATTCGGCGTCCTTGCGGACCGGCACGACGATCACGTAAGGCTTGAGGCCAGGATCCGGCGGCGTTTTCAAAGCCGTCTTCAGGTCGTCGGGAAAGCCCGGCACGTAGTTGAGCGGCTTGGTGATCCCGTTGAAGGTGTAAGTGTTCATTAAGTACTTGCCGAGCACCGTGCCCATCAGGTCCACGAGGAAGTTCTGATTGTTCAGCATCTCGGTGGCATGCACCCGGACAAAGAAATCGGCTTTCTCCGTGAGCCCGCGAAGCAGATAGGTGTCGGTAGCGACATTGTCCGCATGCTTCTGGAAGACCGCCTTCACTTCGGCCGCCGCCGAACCGCGCGCCGCCTTATCCAGCTTCCACCAATCGCCATCCACTTTAAACACCGCAAACGTCCCGAACACCCCGGGCTCGGTCAGCAGTTTCTCGCGATCCACCGCCGCAAAGGCCGACGGCGCTGCGAGCACGGCCATGAGACATCCAGCCACGAGCGCTTTCACTCTGTTCATCTCCATACCCTCCTCTTCACTTCTACAGCCCCACCGCTCCGATCTCCGGCCAGAGCATGGCAATGAGCTTGCCGATCCCGAACCCAACCCCGGCCGCCAGCGAGCCTAGCAACATCACTTCCATCCCGCTTCTGAGCCATGGCTGCTTCGTCAGGATTGTCGTGGCCATGCCGATGATGAAGAGCGCCACAAGCGAGACGGCCACCGCCACCTTCAGGGCCATCAGGACGTCTCCCATCACCAGGTACGGCAACAGCGGCACGATCCCGCCCACGACGTAGGCCCCGGCCATCAAAAAGCCAACCGTCACGGGATTGTCGAAGGACTCCTCCAGAATCCCCAGCTCTTCCCGCATCATGAACCGCACCCACAGGGCCTTGTCCGAGGTGACGCGGTTGACGATCATCTCCACTTCGTCCTTCTGAAACCCCAGCTTGGTGAAGATGTCCCGGATCTCTTTGCGCTCCAGCTCGGGAACTTCCTCGATCTCACGCCGCTCCCGCTCCTTCTCGCTCTCGAAGAAATCGCGCTGGGCCTTGCTGGCGAGGTATGCGCCGATGCCCATGGAGAGGGCGCCGGCCACGACGGACGCAATTCCCGCCAGCAAAACCACCCGGGTCTGCATGAGCGCGCCAGTCGCGCCCGCGACGAAGCCGATTGTCGAGACCAGGCCGTCGTTCATCCCGAACATGACTTCGCGGATGAACCGGCCCTTCGGAGTATGCCAGTCTTCGGAATGGAGGGTTGTGAGCAGGTGCGGCGACGAGGGCACCGCCTCAGTCTCCCGCCACCGTCATCTCGGCGATCTTCACCGTCGGGCTGGCGATGCGTCCGCGAAACACCAGGTCGTTTCCGATCGCCTCGACGCCCATCCACATCTCTTTCAGATTACCCGCGATCGTGATCTCCTCGACCGGATACGCCAGCGCGCCGTTCTCGATCCAGAAACCGACCGCGCCGCGGGAATAGTCGCCGGTCACCATGTTGATCCCGAACCCGATCAGCTCCGTGACGTAGAGCCCGCGCTTGACCGAGCGGATGATCTCCTCGGGCGTGGCCGTGCCGGGCGCGAGGTAGAAGTTGGTCGCCCCGACCGAGGACGCCTCGCCGACGCTGCGCGCCGCGTTGCCGGTCGAGGCGAGCCCCAGCTTACGGGCCGCGTAGGTGTCCAGCAGGTAGCTCTTGAGGACGCCCCGTTCCACGACGACGTTCTTACGTGTCGGCAGCCCCTCTCCATCGAACGGCTTGGAGCCGTGGCCGCTCGGCATGCGGCCGTCGTCGTACACCGTGACAACATCGGGGGCGATGCGTTCCCCCAGCCGCCCGACGAGGTAGGACGCCCCTTTGTATATGGCGTAGCCGTTCACCGCGCTGCAGAGATGGCCCAGGAAGCTGCCGGCGATCTCCGGCTCGAAGATCACCGGCACGCGACAGGTGGCGACCTTCCGCGCGCCCAACCGGCGGATGGTCCGCCGGCCGGCTTCCTGCCCGACGGCCTCCGGCGAATCCAGCCGGTTCAACTTCCGGCCGACGGCGTACCAGTAATCGCGCTGCATCAGCCCGTCCTGCACGGCGATCGGCGCCACGGCGCACGAGAAACTGGAGCCCTGATATTCCCCGAAGAAGCCGTGGCTGTTCGCGAAGACCGTGCGGCCGCCGAACGTGCTGAAATCCGCCCCCTCGGAGTTGGTCAACCGGGAGTCCACCGCCAGCGCCGCCCTTTCGGCGCGCGTGGCCAGTTCGATCATCCGGTCCATCGGCACCGTCTGGCTGTCGTAGAGGTCGAGGTCCGGCCACTCTTTCGCCAGAACGGCCGGATCGGGCAGGCTGGCGTAGGGATCTTCCACGACCGCCTGGGCCAAGGCGCAGGTCGTCTCGACCAACTCGTCCAGCGAAGCCGGGGACAAGTCCGACGTGGAGGCTCCCGCCGAGCGCCGGCCGAAATAGACGCGCAGGCCGAGCCGCTTCTCCTGCGCCTTCGAGAGCTTGTCCACGGCGGACAGGCGCACCTGTACCGAGGCAGAGTCCCCCTCGACGGCCACGACGTCCGCCGCGGTCGCGCCCTTTCGCTTCGCCTTCGCGAGCAACTCGGACGTCAGGGTCTGGTCAATGCGCATGCTCGTCATGCCCGCGTGCCGCCGACGGTAATCTCATCCACCCTGATCGTCGGCAGGCCCACCCCGACCGGCACGGACTGCCCGTCCTTCCCGCAAGTCCCGATCCCCTCGTCCAACTTCAGATCATTGCCCACCATCGACACCTTCTTGAGGATCTCCGGCCCGCTGCCGATCAGCGTCGCGCCCTTCACCGGCGTCGTCACCCGTCCATCCTCGATCAGGTAGGCCTCGCTGGTCGAGAAGACGAACTTGCCGTTGGTGATGTCCACCTGCCCGCCGCCGAAATACACCGCGTAGAGCCCGCGCTTGACCGAGCGGATGATGTCCTCGGGCGTGGACTCGCCCGGCAGCATGAAGGTGTTGGTCATGCGCGGCATGGGGATGCACTGAAAGCTTTCCCGCCGCCCGTTGCCGGTCAGCGGGATGCCCATGAGCCGCGCGTTGAGCTTGTCCGTCATGTAGCCCTTCAGGCTCCCTCTCTCGATCAGCACCGTCCGGCTCGTCGGCGTCCCTTCGTCATCCACGTTCAGCGAACCCCGGCGGAACGGCAGCGTCCCGTCGTCCACGATGGTGCACAATTCAGAGGCGACCACCTGGCCGAGACGGTCCGTGAAGGCGGAGGTCTTCTTGCGGTTGAAGTCGGCCTCCAGCCCGTGGCCGATCGCCTCATGGAGCAGGATACCCGGCCAGCCCGAACCGAGCACCACCGCCATGGGCCCGGCCGGCGCGTCCACTGCTTTCAGGTTCAGCACGGCTTGGCGGGCCGCCTCTTTCGCGTAGCGCTCCCAGCGGTTGTCCTCCAGGAAGAACGTGTACTCCCCGCGGCCCCCGCCGCCGAAGCTCCCCATCTGCCGCTGCCCGTTCTCTTCGGCGATGCAGGTTACTTGTAGCCGGGACAAGGGCTGCACGTCCCCGACCAACTCGCCTTCCGAATTGGCGATCAGAACGATCTTGTACTCCGTGGTGAAGGAGGCCATGACGTTCTTGATCCGCGGATCGTAGGCGCGCGCGACCTGGTCAATCCGTTCCAGGAGCGCAACCTTCTCCGGCGTCGCGACTTCCGTGGCCGGCACGATCACGGGATAGAGATCCTGGGCCGGTCTCCCGATCCGGATCGCCGGCACGGAGCCGGCGCCCGCCGGCGAGCGGGCGATGTAGCGGGCCGTGTCGGCGGCCTGCTCCAGCTGTCTCAGCGTGATCTCATCCGAGTAGGCGTAGCCGGTCTTCTCGCCGGCCGTCGCCCGCACCCCCACCCCCTGGGCGATGCTCTTCGAGGCGCGCTTCACCAGGCTCTCCTCCATCGAGATGGATTCGTCCACGGTGTGCTCGAAATAGAGGTCCGCGTAGTCCACGTCGCGGACCTTGACTCGCCCCATCGCGGCCAGGACCTCGCGGTCGGTCACCCCGAACCGCTCCAGGTAAGATTTCCCGGTTTCGTTCATAGCTTCCTGCGCTTGCGCATCTCTTCTTCGAACGTCTTGCGGTACAGCGTTTCCCATTCCGGCGAGCCCTCCGCCAGCGGACGGGAATAGGAGGCTAGGCGCCGGCGGACGAGGGCGTCCACCTCTACGTCCACCTTCACCTCGGCGGCCAGAAAGCGCTTGATCTCGCGCAAGACCGCCCCCTCCTCCACCTTGAGCCGCGCGTTGGCGAGGTTCTTGAAGTGGTTCAGGATCAGGTGCGAGAGATGCGTCACTTTCTCGTCGCTCAGGATCATCAGAGGACCACCCCTTTCTCCTTCACGAGCTGCTTCTTGATCATCTGGAAGAGCTGCTGCTCGTTCATCTTGCCCCGCGCGATCTCGGACTCGTACTTGCGCATCAATTCCTTGGCCTCCGCGTTGATGCGGTCCTCGACGCTCAGCTCGTCGACGATCACCCGCTCCAGCGACACGGTCAGGACACGGCGGTCCGCGACCGGCTCGATCATCCCGCCGGCCACCAGCTTCCCGACCAACTGGCCGGCCAGGGCCGCAATGCGCTCAGGGGAGAGCCTCACGTTGCCTTCTCCATCTTGATCTTGGTGGCGCTCATGACAGTCCGCAGCACTGTGGCATCGCCCTTCACTTGGCCGATCAGGTTCACCCGGTCGGCGGGCGCCGGGTCGGGCCCGGTGCTGACCGGCGTGCGGCCGAAGAAGATCGCCACGGCCCCGCCGTTGCCCCAGTACGCGATGTCCCCCACAGCCACCTTCAACGTAGCCGTCTCTCGGTGATCCTTGATGAACGGGATCTTGAAATAGAACTCCTCGCCCCAGCTATGCAGGTCCGTCGCGATGGGCAGGAGCTCGTAAATGGCCTTCGCCGTGCGAGTCGGCTTGAACTCGGCGTCCAGGGTCACGCCTCCCACCGTAATCTTGATCGGCAGCGGTTCGTTGCTCATCCTTCACCTTAGTTAACTTGTTTTCCCCCCAAAAGCAAGGCTAGAATACTCCATGAACCATCGCTCCAGCATACCCTTGACCGGCGCGCTTGCGCTTGCCGCCTGCCTGGTGCTGCTCCTGCCCGATCCCGCATCCGCCGAAACGTACCAGTGGACCGACAAAAACGGGAGCGTGGGGTTCGCGGACAGCCTGGAGAAGGTGCCGCCGCAGTATCGGCAATCCGCGAAACGTTTGGAGGAAACCAAAGGGTCAACGAAAACGTTCCAAAGGGTTCCCTCGCCTCCCGGTCGTGACAACACGATGCCGTCTGTCCCGACCGACCAGGGCGACCCCTATGCGGGTTGGCGGCAACGCATGACTGCAGCCCGCACCGAACTGGAAGATCTCAAAAAGCAACGTGAAAAGGTGCAAAAAGAGTACACCACCCTGCGGGCTGAATTCTACGTGCGGTCATTCGCTGATCCTGAGAAAGACACCCAGCTCAGGGCCAAACTGGCCGAACTGGACGAGAAAATCAGGGAAAAGGAAAACGACATCACCACCACCATCCCCGACGAGGCCCGCCGCGCGGGCGTGCCCCCCGGCATCCTTTCCCAGTGATCCCCGGACGACTGCTCCTCCTCTTTGCCCTCCTGATCGCTCTGCTCCTCTCGCTCAGCAATTCCCTTGCGCTCTACGTGGACTGGCTCTGGTTTGGCGAGGTCGGCTACCGGTCCGTCTTCACGACCATCTTGTTGACTCAGGCATTGGTCGGCGGGCTGTTCGGCGCGGTCTTCTTCCTCGTGTTCTTCGCCAATGTCTACCTGGCCGGACGGCACCAGCCGACCCGCTACTGGGGCACGGTGGACACCCTCGTGCTGCTCCGCTTTGCGGAGCCGCTCCGGAGCCACCTGGGCCGCACCGTCGGCGGCGTGGCCGGCGTCCTGGCCTTGATCGCCGCCCTGAGCGGCGCGACCCACTGGGAGGACTACCTCCGGTTTCGCCAGGCCGTCCCCTTCGGCCAGACCGACCCGCTCTTCGACAAGGACCTGGGGTTCTACATCTTCGTGTTGCCGTTCTTGACGTACCTCCAGGACTGGCTGGTTGGCCTGTTGCTGTTCACCACCGTCGGAGCAGGAGCCCTGTATTTTCTCACGCACGGGATCGTGATCGGGCCGCGCACCGTGCACGTGGAGCAGCAGGCACGCCTCCACCTGGGCCTCCTGGCGACGGTGCTGATCGGTGTAAAAGCCTGGGGGTACCAGCTTGACGCCTACGAACTGCTCTACTCGCGCCGCGGCGTCGTTTTCGGCGCAGTCTATGCAGACATCCACGCGGCCTTGCCGATCTTGCAGGGACTCCTCGTCCTCTGCGCGCTCACGGCTCTGGCGTGCCTGCTGTTCGCGGTGTGGGCGATCTGGCGCCCGGCCGTCGTGCTGGGCGGCTTGACGCTCGCAGTTGCGACGCTCGGCCTCTCGCTCTATCCCGAGTTTGTCCACCGGTTCCAGGTCGTGCCGAACGAGAGCATGACGGAACGGCCGTACATCGCTCAGAACATCCGGCTCACGCGGCTGGCCTATGGCCTCACCGACGTCCAGGAAGAGGTGTTCCCGGCCGAGCAGGAGCTCACCGCCGCCGGCCTCGTCCGCAACGACCTGACGATCAAGAACGTGCGGCTCTGGGACCACCGTCCCCTGCTCGCCACCTACCGGCAACTCCAGCAGATCCGGACCTACTATGACTTCGTGGACGTGGACAACGACCGGTACGTGATCGACGGCGAATACCGCCAGGTCATGCTCTCGCCGCGCGAGCTGTCCTACAAGAATCTCCCAAGCCGGATCTGGATCAACGAGCACTTCACCTATACCCACGGCTATGGAGTCACCATGGGCCCGGTCAACCGCATCTCGCGCGAAGGGTTGCCGGAATTCTTCATTCAGGACATTCCTCCGGTCTCGACCATTGACCTCAAGGTGACACGCCCCGAGATCTACTACGGTGAGATCCCCAACGAGTACGTCTTCGTGCGGACCAAGGCCGAGGAGTTCGATTACCCCTCGGGCGAAAAGAACGTGCCGGCGACCTACACCGGACGGGGTGGGGTGACCGACCTGTCGTTCTCCCGTAAGCTCGTGTTCGCGTCTTTCTTCGGCAGCCTGAAGATTCTCCTCTCGAACGACATCGTGCCCGAGTCCCGGATCCTCTACTATCGGCACATCCGCGAGCGGGTGGCCAAGGTCGCGCCTTTCCTCCGCCTGGACCAGGACTCCTACCTCGTCATCACGAAGGAAGGGCGGCTGGTGTGGCTCGTGGACGGCTACACGACCAGCGACCGGATGCCCTACGCCCAGCCGTTCGGCCGCCTGGGCAACTACATCAGGAACTCGGTCAAGGCCACGGTGGACGCCTATGACGGCTCCGTGAACCTCTACGTCAACGACCCCCAAGACCCGCTGATCCAGGCCTACCAGCGGATCTTCCCAGGGCTGCTGAAGCCGCTCGAGCAGATGCCGGGCGACCTCAGGGCGCACCTCCGCTACCCGCAAGACTTGTTCACCATCCAGTCCCACGTCTTCGCCACGTACCACATGCAGGACCCGCAGATCTTCTACAACAAGGAAGACCTCTGGAGCATTCCGAAGAAGCAGGACAAGGACATGGAGCCTTACTATACGATCATGAAGCTGCCCAAGGGCAGTAACGTCAAGGAGACGCCGAAGGAAGAGTTCATCCTGCTGATCCCCTTCACGCCGGCCAAGCGGGACAACATGGCCGCGTGGCTCGCGGCCCGCTCCGACGTGCCGCATTACGGCAAGCTGATCGTCTACCTGTTCCCGAAGCAGAAGCTCATCTACGGCCCGCGACAGGTGGACGCCCGGATCGATCAGGACTCAGCCATCTCGCAGCAACTGACGCTGTGGAGCCAGCGCGGCTCTCAGGCAATCCGCGGCAGCCTGCTGGCCATCCCGATTGAAGACGCGCTCTTGTATGTCCAGCCGCTCTACCTCTCGGCCTCGGAAGGAGCGTTGCCGGAATTACGACGCGTCATCGTCGCCTACGGCAACCAACTGCGGATGGACACGAACCTCGAAGCGGCGCTGGAGGGGATCTTCGGAAGCGGCGCCACGCCGTCGGGCAAGGCCGGCGCTGTGGCGAAAGCTACGCCAGCTCCGGCATCAGCATCGCTCGCGGCGCCGGCAAGCGTCTCCTCGCTCGCCAAGCAGGCGCTGGAGCACTTCAACCGCGCCCAGGCCGCCCTCCGTGACCAGGACTGGACCCGCTACGGCGACGAACTCAAAAAGATGCGCGCGGTCCTGGAAGAGTTGGCGAAAAAGTAGGGTTTCGCTACCTCGGCTTGAGCATTTCGGAGGCGGTGGAGCGGATGGTGGGCGTGATCGTTTCGCCGCCGAGCATGCGCGCGACTTCTTCGACCCGCCCCGCCTTGTCCAACCGCGCCACCTGCGTCACCGTGCGCCCGTCCTTCGCCGCTTTGGTCACCGCGAAGTGCCCCTGCGCCTGCGCCGCGATCGGCGCGAGGTGCGTGATGCAGAATACTTGGTGCCCGTGCCGGCTCAGCTCACGGAGCCTCTTCCCCACAACTTCCGAGGCGGCGCCCCCAATGCCCGCGTCCACCTCATCGAAGACCAGGACCGGCACGCGGTCCTGCTCGGCCAGGACCGTTTTCATGGCCAGCATCACGCGCGACAACTCCCCGCCCGACGCGATCCGGGCCAGCGGCTGCGGGCTTTCGCCCAGGTTGGAGGAGAACAGGAACTCCACGCGGTCGCTGCCCGTGGACGTCAACTTCGGCCCCTCTGAATCGGACTCTTGCTCGACCGCGATGCGGACCCTGGCATGGTCCATCCGCAAGTCCTTCAGCTCGCGCTCCAACCGCTTCTCCAGGTCGCTCGCTGTCTTCGTCCGCTTGCGGGAGAGAGCCTGCGCCAGCTTCACAACCTTGGCATGCGCATCGGCCACTTGAGAGGAAAGCTCCTTCAGATCCGCCTCGCCGGTCTCCAGCTCGCGCAGTTCCTGCTGCGTCTGTTCGCCGCGCCTGACGACCTCTTCGAGCGAACCCCCGTATTTCTTCACGAGCCGGCGGATAAGGTCCAACCGCTCCTCCACCTTCTCCAGCTTGTCGGGATCGAATTCCAGCCGATCCCGATAGGCGCGCAGGCGCTGGGCGAAATCCGTCAATTGAGCCAACGCTTCCGCGAACCGGTCACGGTCTTCCACCAGTTCAGCATCGATTGCGGCCAATTCCTTCAGGGAACTGGACAGTGAACCCAAGCCTTGCAGAATTGAGGGTTCCTCTTCGTAGAGCGGTCCATACGCGGCCTGCACCAACTCAGCCAGACGCCTTCCCTGAGACAGCAGCAAGCGCGCTCGTTCCAGTTCCCGGTCCTCGTGAAGACGTACATGTGCACCGGTGATCTCCTCGACCTGATAGCGGAGCAGGTCTTCGCGCGCCTGCCGCTCCGCCAGCACGCCCCGGCGCTCGGTCAAGCGCGCCTCGAGCTCGTGCCACTGCGCAAACGCCGCCTCGTAAGCCGCGCGCGCATCGGCGAGCCCGCCGAACTCGTCGAGCAGGTCCAGTTGCACAACCGGTCTGAAGAGGGACTGGTGATCGTGCTGGCCGTGGATGTCCACGAGGAGTCCACGGAGAGCTTGGAGGGCGCCGAGCGGGGCCGGCCGGCCATTGACATGAACGCGATGTCGCCCCGCACGCGAAAGGATGCGCCGGAGAATCACCTCAGTTTCTCCGCTCTCCAAAAGATCCTGCTCGTGCAGGAGCCGTGCGACCGGACTCCCCTCCTTGAGGGAGAAGACCCCCGAAACTTCGGCTTCCTCGGCGCCCGATCGGATCAGATCGGCCGACGCGCGCCCCCCTACCAGGAGGTCCACCGCGTCCACGAGGATGGATTTCCCCGCGCCCGTCTCGCCGGTGAAGACCGTGAAGCCGTCCGCAAACTCCAGCTCGATCGCGTCGATGATGGCGAAGTTGCGGATGCGGAGTTCTGTCAGCACACAGGTTAGACAGTGGTCGAGAGGAGTTTGTCGATTGCCTCCTTCAGGACCCGTTTCGGCACGGCCCCGACGACCTTCTCGACCGGCTGGCCGCCCTTGAAGAAGAGCAGGGTGGGAATACTCATGATGCCGTATCGGCCCGCGATGTCCGGATGCTCATCCGTGTTGAGCTTCAATACTTTTATTTTGCCGTCGTACTCGTTCGCCAGCTCCTCGACGATGGGGGCCACCATCTGGCACGGCCCGCACCAGACGGCCCAGAAATCCACCAGCACCAGGCCATTGGCCTTGCCCACCTCGGTGTCCCACGTCGTGGCGCTCACTGGTAATGCCTTACCCACAATCTATCCTCCACAATCAAAAATGTTCATTGCATCTTACGCGATTTCGTAGCCTACCGTACCGGTGACGAAGCTGTCAACGCACGACTCGGCTACATCCGCTCCGGTCCCGGCAGGGAGCGGCGCTTGCCTTGTGAGAGGGCTTGGAGGTAGTCGATCAGATCGTCGAGGTCGGCGGGGCTGAGGCCGGTCCAGCGAGGCATCTCTTCGTGAAGCGTGTGGCCCGCAGGGTCGATGCCGGCGACGATGGCCGCCTTGATCGTCTCCCGATTGAAGGGGGGATGGCGGCGGTCCATGAACTCGTGCTCGTGCCCCTTGGAATCCGTGAGGGAGGAGTAGGTGATGTCGGGCGCCGGGATGCCGTGCATCATGCCGCCTCGCCCGTCAGGGCCGTGGCACAGGGCGCATCCCACGCCGTCCATGCCGTGGCTGTTCTCCACGACCCGTCCCGCGGAGGTGGTGCCGTGCAGGAAAATCCGCCGGCCGTTGTCGGTGTGCGACACCGGCGCCGGAGTGCCGGCGCCGGCCAAGGCGACCCCCACGAGGCCAACCGACGCCATTGCCCACACCATGGGCGCACGCATGCGCGATTATGTGAACCGCAAGCGGCCGGTTGTCAAGATCGCTATCGAAGCTTTTGGATGTCCAGACCGAGTTTCTGGAAGAGGCTACGATACACGGCGCTGAACGGGGAATCCGTGAAGCCGACCCCTCCGAGTGTAAAGACGAACGCGAACTCCGTCTGGTCCGGCCGCTGGACAAACAAAAATCCGGCACCCCAGCACCGACTGGCATTCACATAGTACAACCCGTAGTTCATCTCCGGAAAGGACCAGTTGGTCTGATCGAGGAACCCCCGCACGACAGCGTAAAGATTGAACGGCAGCGCGATCCCTGTCTCGGCGAAATAGAAGTGCGTCTTGTCCGTCTGGACCAGCACGTCGTTCAGCGTCATGGAGTTGAACAGGTCACCCTTCACAGCAACCGACCCGGCGTGGGTGAACCGCTGCCCGATGGAGAAGAAAGCGTCCTCCGCCACGTTGAACCGGAGGTCGGTGTTGAAGACCGTGATGGCGGAGTCGGCGTAATTGTAGAAGACATCCACGTCCAGTTCAGCCGGAAGCGGTTCCAGCGTCCGTCCGATCACCTCGGCTCTCAGGTCCGACCACGGTTTCCCTGAGGGAGACGCGGTCAGGTGCTGGCTCTGGGTCAGCCGGACGTATCCCATCTCCAGGTAACGCCGCGTCTCGCCATCGGCGACCAGGGTGGAAAAGCGATTAGTCAGGGAGTACGTCAGAAGATTTTTTTGGAGGAAGTTGTCCACGTCGTTGAAGACCGGAATCCCGGACTGCCGCGGCTGCGGGAGGTATTCATAGGTGACGGCAGGCTCGAGCTTGTGGGTCAGGGCATTGCCTCCCGGCTGCTCGAACCGCCGGCTGAGGCGCGTGTCGGCCGTCAAGCTGAGGTACAGCGCCTCCTTCGTGACGGCATCGTTCGATTGGGACCCTCTGCTGTAGAAGGTTTCACGAAATCCGGCCAGGGGCGTCACGGTGCCGTACCGTGCGATGGAAATCGGCGCCCACATCCGGGGGAAGAGATCCACTCGCCGCGCGTCCAGGCCCTCCTGGCGATAAAAACTATCGAAGGTGGTGTCCAGTCCGCCATAGAGGGAAATCCCTCCCAAGCGCGCCGGGGAGAGACTGTATCCGATCTCAGGAAAGGTCTGGAGCACCGTCTTGTCCGAGAGCGCGGCCAGGTTCTGGGAGTAGCGCGTCAAGCCGTACAGCACCTGGTTGTCCCACCGTTGGGTCAGATAGGCCTGCGACTCCTGGTACACCGCGACGCGCTGGAGCACGTTCTCGCTCAATTGACGGAAGGTGTCTTTCTCGTTCACGTAGTTGATATCGATCCGCCCCTGCAAATCTTCCGAGAACTTCGTGCGGTGCCTGTAGACGAGGTCCCACCGGGAGGCACCGAGCTGGGTGTCCCGAAAGTACCGGGTCCAGATGCGGCCGTCCGTGTCGCGAGAAAGGTAATACCGGTACTCGAGGTCCGCTCCTGTGCCCAATTTGCCGCGATAATCCAGCGCCGCCGTTGCGTCCTGACTGGGGCTGATGGCCCAGAAGAACGCCTCCCGGATCTTGAAGCCCTGCACACTGCTGGATCCGAGCTGGGGCATGAGGAAGCCCGTCGCCCGCTCTCGCTTGGCGGGAAAGAGGACGGCCGGCAGGTACATGACCGGCACGTCCAGGATGCAAAACCGGACGTTCCGCGCGTACAGGAACCCTTCCACTTCCAGCTCGGCCTTGTCCGCTTTGAACTGCCAGGGCGTCCGTTCCCCCTCCAGCACGCTGCAGGTCGTAAACGAAGCGTCTTCCAGCCGGTATTGCACCTCGGACAGGCGCTCCATGACCTGCGCGTCCACCGTGAAGTTGCCTTCCAGAACGAAGAGCCGGCCGTGGAAGATCACGCCCTTCGCGGTATTGAAGTTGAAATCGAGGCGCTCGCCGTGGATGTCGCTGATGCCGTCGTTCAGGTGCACCCGTCCCACCGCCGTCACCTGGCCGGTGGCCACGTTCAGCGTCGCCTCGTCGGCCTCCAGACGAGAGGGACCTTGCACGACGACCACGGATCCCTTGCCCTCATAGGTCTGCGTCGCCTTGCTGTAGGTCAGCGTGTCAGCCTGGATGTGGATGGGACGGGAGGAGGAGGGACCCTCCGCCGGGACCGGGGCGGCTTCCAATAGGAAGAAGAGGGCTGTCAGAAGGACGGCCAGCCGTCGGCCCAGCAGCCCCATTATCCGCGGAGTCCGGACACAGTCGTCCCTTCGAGCATGGCCTTGGCCTCACCGGCTACCAGCAAGGACCCGGTGACGCAGATGGTATCGTCCTCTGCGGCGAGTGCCCGCGCGCACGCCAGGGCTTCCCCCACCGTCGGCTTGAGGGTGATCGGCACTCCTAGGTCCGCCGCATCTTGTGCCAGCTCTTCGGGCGCAGCGGCACGAGGGTGGGCCGCGCACGTGAGAATGAGCTGGCTCACCTCGGGGAGAGCGGTCAGGTCGGCCAGGACTCTGCGCCGATCCTTGTCCCGCATCATCCCAACCACCAGGATGAGCCGCCCGACGGCCGGCTCGCCGCGACGGGTCCGCAAGGCTTGCAGGTAGGTAGCCAGCGCCTCGGCGGCGTGAGGATTGTGCGCCCCATCGAGCCAGATGTCCGGCCTTCGTCCCGCCAACTCCAACCGCCCGGGCCAGCGCACCGCGCGCAATCCGTCCCGCAGCGCGCGCTCCGAAACGCGCACCCCGCGCTCGGCGGCCATCTCCAGGGCGGCCAGCGCGCACGCGGCGTTGTCCAACTGATGGCGCCCAGGAAGAGGGCACACCAGCCCCTCTCGGTGCCACCGCAGCCCGCGATAGGCAAAACATTCCGGCCTCTCGCCGGCCGCGTCGAAGTCCCGGCCGAGCACGACGCAGGCGGCCTGTCGCTGTGCCGCCGCGGCGCGGATCACGGACAAGGGTCCCTCGCCCATCCGGCCCACGACGACGGGCGTCCCGTGCTTGATGATCCCGGCCTTCTCGAACGCGATGGCTTCCAGCGTGTTCCCGAGATATTCCTCATGGTCAAGCCCGATCGTGGTGATGATCGAGACCAGCGGGGCGATCACGTTGGTAGCATCGAAGCGCCCCCCCAGACCGACTTCCACCACAGCATACTCGACCTGCATCTCGGCGAAGTAGGCGAACGCCACGACGGTCGTCGCCTCGAAAAACGTCGGCGGTTCCGCCAGATGGGCCTCGGCAGCCACCCGCACCCGCTCGGTCAGCTCTCCCAGCCACTCGGAAGGGATGGCGTGACCATTGATCTGAATGCGCTCCGAGAAATCCACGAGATGGGGGGAGGTGTAGAGGCCGACGCGATAGCCCTGACTCGCCAGCATGGCGGCCAGCATGGCGGCCGTTGACCCCTTGCCGTTCGTCCCGCCAACATGAATCGCGGGGAACGCGTGCTGCGGTTCGCCCAGCGCGCGCAACAGCGCCAGGGTGCAGTCGAGACCCAGCTTAATCCCGTGACGCTGGAGGCTGTACAAGAAGGCGATGCTGCGCTCGATGCCTCCATCCATACGGCCTCCGCGAAGGACTAAAAATACTCCACGAGGCTGGAGACAGTTTCCTTGAGACGCTTGCGGGGCACAATCAGATCGATCATGCCATGTTCCAGCAGGAACTCCGCGCGCTGAAACTCAGGTGGGAGCTGCTGCTTGATGGTCTGCTGGATGACGCGCGGTCCGGCGAACCCGATAAGGGCCTTGGGCTCGGCCAGGATGACGTCCGCCAGCATCGCGAAGCTAGCCGTCACGCCCCCGAAGGTCGGGTCGGCGAGGATGGAGATATACGGGATGCGCGCCTCGGCGATGCGGCCGATGGCGGCCGCGGTCTTGGCCATCTGCATCAGCGAGAGAATTCCCTCCTGCATTCGCGCCCCGCCCGACGTGGTCACCAGCACCAGGGGGATACGCTCGCGCAAGGCGCCCTCGGCGGCGTGGACCACCTTCTCGCCCACCACCGAGCCCATGCTGCCGCCCATGAACCCGAAGTGGAACACGCCCAGGACCGCCCGGGCGCCGTTGATCCGCCCCTCCCCAATCACGATGGCGTCCTTCTTGCCGGTGCTCTGCTGGGCCGCCTGCAACCGCTCGCTGTAGCGCTGAGTGTCCTTGAAATGCAGCGGATCCGTCGGCTCCAGTCCGGCGGACCACTCGCGGAAGGTGCCCAGGTCCAACAGCAGTTCGATCCGCTCCTCAACAGAGATGGGGAAATGGTACTCACACTTGGGGCAAACCCTGGCGCTCCGCTCCACTTCCTTGCGATACACGATCGCGCGGCAGTGGTTGCACTTGAGCCAGAGGCCCTCGGGAACCTTGACCTTCCTGCGGTCCCGGTCCTCCGGGGCGGAGCGCTCTTTCTTGAACCACGCCATGGTGGATCGGCCGGATGCCCGCTCAGATGCGGACGACCTGGTCCTCTTCGAGCACGTGTAGGTTGGGCAGGTTGAGCTGTTTCAGCTCAGCCGCGATGACGTGCCGGTACGACGGCTTGAGGTGGTAGATGTACACCGGCAGATCCGGCCGCCCCAGCTTGACGAACTCGCGGGCGAACATCTCCGGGGTCAGATGGCCGCTGACCTTGGCCAGGTCGCGGAAGTCGTTCGGGAAGGTGGTCTCGATGAGCGCGGCCTTGAGTCGCGGCTCCTTGGCCGCCACTTCCCAGATGCGCCGCGTCTCCGAGGTGTCCCCGCTGTAGAGGAAGGCAGAAGTCCCGTGGCGGACGATGAACCCGGCGGCCGGCACGATGTGGTTGACCCGGACGGCGGTCACTTCCAAATTGTCAAAGGTGAACGTCTTCTCTTCGTCAAGCGCGTGGTACGCCAGCGGCGCCGAGTCCACCGTGGGGAGGCGCGTGAAGTCCGGGAACACAACGTCATTGAAGATATGGCGGCGCAAGCCGTCGAGCACTTCGGAGAGCGCGCGGATCTTCACCGGTCCGGTCTGGACCCGCCCGGTCTGAATCCGCCCGGCGAGGTTGTCAGCCAGCAGCGGGAGTCCTTTGATGTGGTCGAAGTGCGCGTGCGAGAGGAGGACGTGGCGGATCTTGCCCTGCTCGACCTCTTGGAGCCCGGCGCTGACGGAGCCGGCGTCCACCATGCAGGTTTCGTTGACGAGAAACCCGCAGGTCCGGCATTCGTGGGTGCCGCCCTTGCCGTCCACGACAGTCAACTCGGAACCATGACACCCGAGGACCCTAATGATCAACGCTGCTCTCCTACTTGCGCTTTTCCTTCATCTTCTGCCGCATCGCCTTCGATCGTTTATCGTAGAACTGCTCCAGCGCTCTTTCGATACGGGGATACTGCTTGATGACCTCGAACAGGTCGGAAGACTTCAGCCGCAGCACTTCGGTATCGGCGGTCGCGAAGACGGACGCGCTGCGGGGCCCTCCCACCAGGAGAGACATCTCGCCGAAAAACTCGCCTTCGCCGATCTCGTCCAGGACCACTTCCCGCTCATCAATCTCCTTGACCACCCTCCCGCTGCCCCGGCTGATCAAGTACATCGCATCGCCCTCATCACCCTCGGCAATCATGCGCTCGCCTGCCATGAACTGCAGCGGCTCGAGCTTGTCCACAATAGCCCCGAACTCCTCCTTGGTAAAGGCAGCGAACAGGGGGTTGATGTCCTTCTTTACTTCCGGCTGATCGGATGCGATCACCTCGACCTCGACTTCCAAGACAGGCTCCTCCTCGAGCTCGAGAGTAGGCGCGACCTCGACCGGGGGCGGCGGGGGTGGCGCCACAAAAGGAGGGCGCGTTCTCTGAACCGGGGGCAGCGGAGCCGGCGGCGGCGGGGGAGCCGCAGGAACCCAAGACGGCGGAGGCGCAACCGGAGCCGGGGGCGGTGGGGGAGGAACCTCAAAAGGGGGGCGCGTGCTCTCAACCGGGGGCGACGGAGCCGGGGGCGGTGGGGGAGGAACCTCGAAGGGGGGGCGCGTGCTCTCAAGCGGGGGCGGCGGAGGCGGGGGCGGTGGAGGAGGACCCTCGAAAGGCGAGCGCGTGCTCTCAACCGGGGGCGGCGGCGGGGGGGGCGGGGGGGGTGGAAGCGCACGGGGGGGGCGCG
>JAXIOW010000035.1:0-3856 GCA_045403215.1 Nitrospirales bacterium
TGCGTTGAGCAGATCGGCGCGGTTCACGTCGATGGGCAAGGGCGTCAGGTCCTGGTTGAAGCTGTGGGCGTCGATCAACTCGACGTAGACGCGGAAGGCGTCGCGATACCACAGGTCGCCGTAGACGCGCTCGCGCAGCAGCTGGTAGTTGTTGTTTCGGCCTGACAGCCGGCTATCGACCTCGTTCACCTGGCGGGTCAACACTTGGCCGCCTGTGTTGAATAGCCAGTTGTGGCCGAGGTGGATTCGGTGCAGGGGATCGAACAGGTCGTGCTGCGTGTTGGTCGGTGAGTCGAGATAGCGGAAGTCGGCATCGAAAAAGGAGGGCTGAACCAAGGCGAACGCCCCGTACGGGAACCGCGGCGGCGCCTGCCGGTATTCGCCGCGAACGGCGTCGAGCAGCGAATAGTAGCCTGCGCCGGTGGGCGCGATGGGAAAGTCGCCGGTGCGCGGCAGCGGCCGAACGGGGGGCACTTTCGCCCAGTCGGCGTAGCGCCAACCTCCGACGGCTTCATCGCAGCAGTCGGGCGGTCCAGCCTCGGCCAGACCGATCCACCAGAAGCCGAGAACCAGCAGACAAGCGAAGCGGATCCAGGGTGAAAAGCGCATGCGGGCCTCCTTGCCGGCGGCGTCAGATGCTCTGTCACAGCCAAAATGTGGGGAGGCGAGCTCCTGCCGAGCTACAAAGCCGCGGATGCTCACAGCTTGGCAGGAGCCTCGACCTCCCGGCCATCCGTCAACTAAGCGGTGACAGAGCACTAGTCCTGTTTTTCGCTACTCGTTGATTCTGCAAAAACTGGTATTGCGCCATCGCCGCAGTTTGCGCATCTTATGCGCATGGCGCTTACTTGGTACGGAGACCAGTCGTCGGCGGAGAGCTGTAACTTCGGCGCGCTCGCCGTGATCTGGCCGCTGCTGGAGCGGATGGGCGTGGCGGAAATCATCAATCAACATCTGCCCGCCGATCCGCAAGCCGAATACGACCACGGCACCGTGCTGAGCCTGCTGGCGGCGGCGCGGTTGTATAGTCCGGTGGCCCTGGTCAATGTGGCCCGTTGGGCCGACGAAAGCGGGGCGGACATTCTGTGGGACATTCCCGTCGACAAGATTACCGACGATCGCTTGGGCAAGTCGTTGGACGCCTTCTTCACGCAGCGGCATTCGATTCTGGCCTCGGTGGCGCTGCGCATCGCGAGTGAATTCGGCGTTCCGCTGTCGGAGTTGCACTACGACCCGACGCACATCCTGCTGCACGGGGCCTATGCGGATTCGGAACCGCGGGCTGAAGCTCAGGAAGGCGAGGCCGTTCGTAGTGACGAGCAATTGCCGCCGGCGCACATCACGACCGGACGTCCGCTGAGCGATGCGCCCAAGGATGTGCAGCTGATTCACGCCGGGCTGTGCACGGTCGTGGATGAGTGGGGGCCCTTGCCGATTTTCGGCCACACCGTGGATGGCAACCGCAACGGACACACGGCCGTCGCCGAGCAACTGGCCTTGTTGAAGAAACACCTGAAGCCCGCGGAGCTGACCTTCATCTCGGACCGAGGCACGTTCTCCGCCGGGCACTTGCTGCGGCTTTCCCAGTCGGGTTTCGCAGCGATTGCGGCCGCTCCCTGGGACGACTTTCGCTCCTTGTTCGATGAGCAGCAAAAGCAACTGAAATGGAAGCGGGCCAGCTACCTGTCGATCGAGCAGCGGCGGCGGCGAACGCAAGGAAACCTGCCGCAGGAACATTACGATCTGGCCGTGGTGCGCCACACGTTGGTCGAGCGGGAGTCGGGAGCAAAGATCCCCTGCCGGGTGATCTTCGTGTTCAGCACGGCGGATCAAAAAGTCGCTCAGAAGAACCGCGCGAAGTCCGTGACCAAGATCCGTGAGGGCTTGGAACAGATTCAGCGCAGCGTCGCGGAAGGACGGCGGCACACCGATCCGACTTCGATCGCCCGCCGCGTGGGCAAGCTGATGGGACAACGCCAGGCAGCGGCCTACTTTCAATACCAGATGAGGCCGCTGACCAAGCGCGAGCGCGAGCGCCTGCCGCCCCCCGGTCGCGGCTGCAAGCGTCCCGCGTATCGCTTCGAGTTTAGCTATGACCAGCAAGCGGCGGAGAGAGACGCGCAGTACGATGGCTACTCGGCACTGGTGACCACGGCGCCGCAGACGCTGAGCGCGGACGAGGCCTTCACCAAGTACAAGCACCAGAGCTATTCCGAACTGGCCAATCATGAATTCAAAACGCCCTTGGCTGTGCATCCCGTTTTCCTGAAGACGCCACGCCGCGTGGAGGCGCTGGTGTTTCTGCTGATGATCACCTTGACGCTCTACTTCTTGCTGCAGCGGCTGTATCGTCAGAGCGTTCCCGCCAAGGCGCCCCTAAAGGAGCAACGCACCACCACCCAGACGATCCTGCGTGCCTTCTCCCGCTACACCTTGCTGATCCACAAGACGCGGTTGGGACGAGAAGTTCAGCCCACGCGTCTGACGACCCGACAGCGGGAGATGCTGAACCAACTCGGCTTCGACACCCCCGCGCAAATCCTCAGTCGCCGATTACCTCGCCCCCCCTAGCCCCCCCTAGCCATTCCGCCGTCCGCCAACGTCTTGCAGCGCCGGGCGGGGAGCGGAAAACAGGACTAGTTGGGCAATCGTTTAAGGCTAAGGCAACCAGGCATGGGCCGCGTGATTCGATACGGAAGCCTGAAACGAAGCAAATGTGTATTCGTATCTGATTGCAGTTTCTTCAAGGCACCTTCCCTTTCACCCGCATCGTGGCCATAGACTTGCTCAATAACTGCCCCTTCTTCAACGGTGTCGTTGTTCCAAAGGCATGAGAGTAATCGCCAGCGTTTGGCAGGAAAAGAACAGCTCTTGTTCTTGTGCAGGAACACGCCTTCTGTAACGGGTCCCCTCTGGCATTTCTTTTGCTTTCCCTCTGATCGCCGATTTCGGTGGAGGCGCAATGAACGCAGTAAGTGCACGGTTGGACTCGTATCTCCCAAGAATCTCCCGGAGATACCCAAGCGTGCCAATGAAGCGAACGTGGTGTTCAGGGATCTCCGGCGGTGCGTCGCCCGGAAACCCAAGAGGCGATCCTGGCACGGGCAACCCGTGCTGCCACCCGTAGCACTCCAGAATGAATCCAAAGCAGATACGTAGTTCGTTGATGGCGTGGGGAACAGTTCCAACGACTTGTCGATCCGATAGAGTCGCCTCCGGAAGGCCATTCAAGGCAGCGGCCACTGTTCGGCATGCCTTCACTACCTTGGCGATGGCTTCTTGCGGATCGCGATCATATGCGGCCTTAGATTGCCAGGGCTCGCCTTTCACTGGCAGGTTTGCCCGAATAGTCCGCGCCAAGTGTTTGATGCGCTTCTCAAGGACAGGAAGCTTAGCGCGGACGAGATCGATGACACTACTGTCTGGCATATTCCTGACTCCACACGGTTACGCTTGCCCCCGACCAGCGTGGAGTCAGATCCGCATAGCCAGGGGCAAGCCGCCAGGCGCCCCGTTGCATGTATTCTACAAAGGTATCGGCGGGAACAACCCCGTTGCCGTCATCGTCCGCAGCGGCCACGGCTGCCGGCTGCTCTTCGCAGCTACGCTGCGGAAAGACGGCGTTCGCTACGCCCCGCGGACGCCTTCGGACGATTCGACGACCGTAGCGTTGCGGCGGGCCATCTGCGGCAACGTCGTCGAGGGCGTCGGCGTCAAGGGCGTCCGTCGAGGGCGTCATAGTGTACAGGCCATGCGTCGGGTGTCAGCGGTCCAGGCTGTCGTCGCAAGCCATTTGCCAAAATTGCGGTGCCGGTCGTGAAGCGGAACGGAACCCCCTATAAGGGGGTTCCGTTCC
>JAXIOW010000148.1:0-11190 GCA_045403215.1 Nitrospirales bacterium
GTCCCGCACGAACTGCTCCGCGGCGTGCTCGACGCGGTCCTGGCGCGCGACGCCGCGGGCGCGCTCAAGGCGCTGGCTGCCGTGCAGGATCATGGATGCGACGTCCGTCAATTCTGCGGCGAGCTGATGGAGCACGTCCGCAACCTGTTGGTGGCCAAGATCATGTCCGACGCCGGCGATCTCATCGAGCTGGGGCCTGACGAGCAGGCCGAAATCAAGGCCGACGCCGCGCGGCTGACGGTGGAGCATATCCAGGAGCTGTTCCGGCTTTACCTGCAGGCCGAGGACGGCATTCGCGCCAGCCGGTATCCGTGGTTCGTGGTCGAGATGGCCGCCGTGCACACGTGCCGGGTCGGGCGGGAGCAGGCCGCGCCGGCGCCCGTGCGGCCCGAGACGAAGGTCGCGCCCGCTCCGCCCAAAGTCGTGCCGCAGGCCACGCCGTCCAAGGCGAGCGGGCCTGGACCCGCCTCGGTGCCACGAACCGACCGCCCGCAACCGCCGGAGCGCCTCCAGCCTATCCGCGAGGCGACGCCGCCACCGTCCGCGCGGCAGGAGCCGGTGAATCTGGATTGGGAAGCGGTGGTCGCACGGGTTCTTGCCGAGCGGCCCAACGTCGGCGCGTTCCTCGAAGAGTCGGGGCTGGTGGGTGTGATCGGCGATCTGGTGACGGTCGGCTTTCCCGCGGCGGCCGGGACCTCCATGAAGATGATGCAGCAGGAAAGCTACCAGCAGGCGGTCGCGGACGCGTGCTCGGCGCTGGCCGGCTCGCGCCTGCGTGTGCGCGTCGTGTCGCTGGAGAACGGAGCGGGCGCGCCAACGGTCGCGCAGCTCCGGCGGGAGCGCGAAGCGGCGAGGGAGCGCCATCTTCGCGATGAAGCCCTCGCCAACCCGCTCGTGCAGGAGGCCCTCTCGGTCTTCGGCGGCGAGGTCAAGGAAGTGCGGAGTAGCCGCGCCCCGCTGAAGCCGGCAGGCGAGGCCGGGTGATGATCGCGGGACACGGATAAGGGAGCGGATGTCCAACCAAGGCATGTTCGGCAATCTCGGCAACCTCATGAAGCAGGCGCAGGCCATGCAGGAGCGCCTCGCCAAGGTCCAGGCGGAAGTGGCGACGAAGACCGTCCAGGCGTCGGCGGGCGGCGGCATGGTGACGGTCGTCGCGAACGGCGCGTTGGAGATCGTCTCCGTGAAGATCGATCCGGAAGTCCTCAAGGCCAGCGACGGCGAGATGCTGCAGGACTTGGTGGTGGCCGCCACCAACGAGGCGCTCCGCAAGGCGCGCGAGATGGTGGCGGAGGAAATGAAGGAGATCACCGGGGGGCTGCAAATTCCCGGGCTCTTCTAACGATGGACCGGAAAGGCATTCTCGAAGACCTCGTGCGGGAGCTCAACAGCCTGCCCGGGATCGGCCGGAAGACCGCCCAGCGCCTGGCCTTTCACATCCTCAAGCAGCCTCGCGAGGACGCGGAACGCCTGGCCCGCGCCGTCCTGGCGGTCAAGGAACGGTTGGGGCTCTGCCGCCAGTGCCGCAACCTCGCCGAGGGGGAGCTCTGCGACATCTGCCGCGACCCCGCGCGGGATGCGACCCGCGTGGTGGTCGTCGAGGACGTCACCACGCTGTACGCCTTCGAGCGGACCGGCGGGTACAAGGGTCTCTATCACGTGCTGGCCGGGGCACTCTCTCCGTTGGACGGCGTGGGCCCTGCCGACATCAAAGCGCAGGACCTCGTGGACCGGCTTGCACGGGGCAAGGTCGAAGAGGTCATCATCGCCACGTCCCCGACCATCGAAGGCGAGGCGACGGCCATCTATCTGTCGCGGCTGATCAAGCCGATGGGCATCCGGATCAGCCGCATCGCCTGCGGCGTGCCGGTGGGGATGGACCTCGAGTATGCCGACGAAGTGACCCTCTTGAAGTCGTTGGATGGCCGCCGCGAGATCTAGCCCCTGAGTAATCTGGGCTAGTCCTCTTACTTGACGATTTTCCGCAGCGCGTCCACCCGTTTCTTGGCCTTCTGGATGCGCTCTTCCTCCCCGGGTTTTTGTTCCACGTACGCCAGGTAGTTCTCGTAGGCCGTGAGCGCGCGGCGCGGCTGCGTGTCCTCGATGGCTTCCGCCAGGTTGAAATGGGCGTCCGCGTAGTTCGGGCGCAGCCCAATGGCCGTGCGAAAGGCCTCCACCGCCCGTTCCTTGTCCCCCATGAGCGTGTAGACCTTGCCCAGGTGGTTGACCACCTCCGGAATCGACGGCCGGATCTTCAACGACGTCTCCATGGCGGCGGCGGCCTGCGGCAGCAGCCCCTTGTCGCGGTAGGCCAGCCCCAGGCGGTGCTGGGCCTCGGCCTGGTAGAGAGGCTCGCTCAAACCGATCTCGATCGCGCGCTGGTAGGCCTCGATGGCCGCATCATTCTCCTGCTGCCCGCACAGGCCGAAGTGCGCCACCTCTCCCTTGGCGAAGTGCTGTCTGGCGATGTAGTCCCGGCTCTCGCTGTCGGCCGGGCCGTAGGCGGGCCGCGGCGGCGCTCCCGGAGACAGGTGGATCTTCAACAGGAATTCCGGCTTGTACGGCGAGAGCAAGGGCAGGTAGGGGGTGAGCACGCTGGAATCAAGATACAGAAGCTGCCGTTCCCCCTTCGGAATCGTGATGGCCCGCGCGCTCACGCGCTCGCCCTGGTCGCCGTACAGGCGACCGGAGCGGAGGCCGGCGGCGCGCCCGGATACCTCGGCGGGGAGGATAAAATCGGTCGGGACCTGTTTGGCAAGCCACCTGGCATAGTCGGCCTGGGAGGCGATGTCGAGCCCTTCGTAGAGAATTCCGATGTAGCCGATCAGGAGGCCGCGGTCGTCGAAGAACAGATGGTATTCGCTTTCGCGGCCGGCGGTGGGGCGGTAGACCATGACCTCCTCGCCCCTGCCCCACGGAACCCGTTCGGTTCGGCGACCGGATTCGTGCATCAGGACGGTCTCGCGGCGGTCGCACAGATTCCACGCGGGCGCTGGGAGGAGACGGGGGTTGGTGGGGGCATGCCCCGGGGCTGCCGGTGGTCCCCCTCCGCAGGCGGCCAGAAAGAAAAGGCTTCCCGCACTCAGCAGGGCCAGGGCTGCCTGGTGAATGCGGGAAGCCAGAGAACGCGGAAACGACTGCGGCCGGCTCAGGTCAATACGACGAGGACGCCGACCATGACTTCTCGAAGGACGGCCAACTGTAGCGGTACCGCGAGAAGTTCTTCCGGTACAACTCATCCTGGTTGGTATAGCCGAAGAGTTCCGGGTCCAGAGCAAACAACATGTACAAAGGTTGGTTCACGAACAGATCGAGCACGACCCCGACAGGGTTGGAAAGGAACGCGAGATACCGCATCGGATGCCCGCCGTCCCAGTCCCTGGATATCAGTCCTTCCTCCAGGCCCACCGGCAGGTCGATGGGGCGGGGCGGGGGATAGACGTCCATGCCGGAGCAGGCGGTCAGCCCCACTGCGATGACCAGCAGAGCCACCATCAAGCTGCGTGTGCGAAACATGTCCAGCCTCCCTTCCATGAGACCGTCATTACTGGCAAGGAGTGTAGCAAAAGACACCCCTACTGTCCAGGAGAAAATCTAGGGGTCTATCCGGGAAGCCCCACAAGATACTGGAGGCATTGGACATCCCGTCCCCCTAGCTCGTGGTGGTGGGCGATACAGGTTTTGAACCTGTGGCCTCTTGCGTGTGAAGCAAGCGCTCTCCCACTGAGCTAATCGCCCACTCCGACGCCTCAGCAGGGGCTGCACGGTAGCATAACGGTCCCGCGCAGTCAATCGCGGGTGTCCTCACAGGACCTGCAACACGCAACACTTGAGGTACTCGCTTTCTGCCAGTCCGAGCAGGACCGGGTGGTCGCGGCCCTGTGCCCCCTGCGCCACCAGCCTGGCCGTCCGCCGGACATCCCGGGCGGCGTCCCAGAGCATGAGGCGAAACTGCTCGGTGGATAGGTGATACGAACAGGAGCAGGTGACCAGGAACCCGCCGGGGCGGAGAAGCCGCATCGCCCGGAGGTTGATCTCCTTGTAGCCGGCCAGGGCTTCCGGTATCCGGTTGCGCGCCTTGACGAACGCGGGAGGGTCGAGGATGACCAGGTCGAAGGCTTCACGCCGGCGGTCGCGCTCTCTCAGCTCGTCGAAGACGTTGCCGACGAGGAAGGCGCAGCGATCCGCCAGGCCGTTCCGTTCGGCCAGGGCGGTCGCCTGCTTGATCGCGGCCGGCGACTGATCGATCCCGGTGACGCGCGTGGCCCCGTACCGGGCGGCATGGAGGCCCCACAGCCCCACGTAGCAGAAGCAGTCCAGCACGTCCGCCCCGCCGGCCATCCGTTCGATCAGGGGGTAGTTGTCGATCTGGTCGAGGAAGAGCCCCGTTTTTTGCCCCTCCAGGAGATCAACCGCCACGTCCAGGCCGTTGATCGTCACAGTGGGTTCTGGCGGGATCTGCCCGCGGAGGATAGCCCGTTCCCGGGGGAGGCCTTCCCGCTCGCGCATCGTCGAATCGTTGCGGGCCACGATCGTCCGCGGGTGCAGGACCTCTTCGACGGCCGTGAGGATAAGCTCGCGGCGACGGTCCATGCCGGCGGTCAGGAACTGGATCGCCGCCGTGTCGCCGTAGCGGTCCACGACCAGCCCGGGCAGGCCGTCGGCTTCGCCGTGAACGACCCGGTAGGCCGACCTCTCAGCCATCACGCGCTCCCGTAAGGCCTGGGCCTGGCGGATCTTCTCGATGAAAAAATTCTGGTCAACGGGCACGCGGTCCCGCGCCAGCACGCGGACGGCGATGGTGGTGAGCGGGTTGAGATAGCCGCGGCCCAGGAAGCGGCCGTGGCTGTCGTGGAGATCAACGAGGTCGCCGGGCTCCGCCTCCGGCGGCCAGCCCTCCAGCTCGTTCCGGTAGATCCAGGGGTGTCCGGCCAGCAGCCGGTCCTGCTCCCCTGGTTTCAGCCGGATCGTGTGGATCGGCTCTACGGGAAGGGGCGCGTCTTGGCGCGCCTGGGGCGGGGGGGTGCAAACCATGCTTTAGAACTCGAAGTCCAGGATACTCTTAAAAACCGTGGTGTCGCTGCGATCGGTCCAGCCGAACTGCAGACCCACATCCCAGCTCACGCGGCCGAATTTGAACTTGATGGCCGGGCCGAACGAATGCCGTTGGTTGTTGGCAGTTGGAAAGCTGCCGTACGCTCCGAAGTTGCCGAAGGCCTCCACCCCCAGCCGGACCGTGGGCTTGGCCAACCAGTACACGCCGTGTTCGTAGCCGAACCTCACGCGCGAGGCGTCGTTGAACTCCCGTTCCCAGACGGGGTTCAGCCGGATCATGAAATCCTCGATGCGGCTTTCCAACAGCAGCTTCCATTCGACCTCGTCGTTGGGCTCGAAGCGCCGTTGGGGGATCTTGTACTCAAGGTACAACGCTACGGCCGGCCAGTAGCCCTGGCGATCCAGAAACCGGTACACGGTTTCAAATCGCTGGCGGACGAAGGTCAGTTGTTCACGCACACCCTGCGTGGGCTGCTCGAAGTCCGCGTAGGCTTCGACCCACCATCGATCCGTGATGCCGTACGCGAGCTCGGCGGTGTGGCGCAGCAGGCGCTCTCGGGGAAAGGGACCGGCGGAGGTGGCGATCGGCGTATCCAGAAAGGCGTCAAGCCAGTAGCCTACCTCCATCTCTCCTTTATCTAAAGCGTACGGGGAGCGGACCTTGAGGTGATTGGCCTCGGCTGGAGGCGCCCCCAGGGTCAGTCCCAAGAGACAGAGTAGGAATACTGCTGTCGCGATGCGTGCCATCAGAAGACTTCAGGGATTCAGCTTCACGCGGTTGCGAAGGCGAGAGGAGACAGTGACACCTCCCCCGGCGTCCACGATCACTGCGCCCAGTCCAAGCCGTTCGACGAGTGCCAACCCGTGTACCGGCCCCATGACGAAGACGCCGGTATCCAGCCCATCGGCAGTCGCCCCGTCCGGGGCGACGATGGTGACGCTCTGGCAGAGGCGGGCAGGTTGGAGCGTCCGAGGGTCCAGGATATGATGGTAGCGGACGTCATCCTTGATGAAGAACCGCGCGTAATCGCCTGCGGTGGAGATCGCCTCGTCGGTAGCGTCTAGCGTAGCCAGCACTTTTCCGGGCTGGCGGGGGTGCTGGATGCTGATCGGCCAGGCGGTGCCGTCGGCACGTTTGCCGAAAACCCGGAAATCGCCGGCGACCGCCACAAGGCCTCCGCTCGCGCCGACCTCCCGCATGACCGCGGCGGCCTTCTCCGCCGCGAAGCCCTTGCCAATCCCGCCGACGTCAATCTGCATGCCTGGTTTCTCCAGAAACACGGCCCGGCGGGCCGGGTCCAGGTTGATGCGGTGGTAGTCTACGTATTGTGCGGCGATCTCCAGCTCAATCTCGGAAGGGATGCGCGGGGCCTCAGGAATGTTCCAGAGCTTGACGGCTGGGCCGATCGCAATGTTGAACCCGCCGTCCGTGTAGTCCGCAATCTCCACCGCCTGCGCCAGGAGGGAAAAAGTCTCGTCGCTGACGCTCACGGGCTCCTGCCCTGCGGCCTGGTTGACACGCGAGAGCTCGCTGGTCTCGATCCAGGTGGACAGGAGATTTTCAAGCCGGCGGATTTCGTGAAACCCGGCGGTCAGGGCTGCCTGGGCCAGGGTCTCGCTGGGCGCGACGGCGGTGATCTCGACCATGGTGCCCATCAAGAACTGCGCGCGCTTGAGCGTGACTGCGTCCGATGGTTTCGAGACTGGCTTCGAGACGCGGACGGAGAAGACCGCGCAGGCTGTCAGTAACAAGCAGAAAAGGCACAGGGGAGCGTGGACCAGGAGCGGAACAGCGGCGCGTCGCATCTGTTATTCCTCCGGCCGTCCGGCCGCCATCAGCCGCTCCTTTAGTATCCACATCTCATAGAGCGGGACTCCGGCCAGAACCAGGAAGGCCCCGACCATGAGGATGTCGCCCAGCAGCATGCTGCTGGCGAAGTGCGGGCTTACATACAGGATGAGCCACGGCGAGGCGAGGTCGAGGGCGACGCCCGCGAAAGCCAGCACGGTCATGATTACTTTCAATACCTGGCTGGCCGTCGTGAGGTAGAAGACGTGGCAGAGGATCAGGAAGACGACCGGCAGCGTGAAGAAATGGAAGTGGGTCGTCTCGGCCAACTCCTGGAAGGACTTGGGCTCGCCGAACGTGGAGTCCGAGCCCAGATAATGCTGCGCGATGCCCGAGTAGGAGAGACCGGTCATGCTGTGTGCCCAGTAGATCGTGAACAGGAACCCGGCGAAGATCGTCAGGATGAACAATGTGTAGAGCAGGCGGATGTTGCGGTCGGTGTCGAGGAGGCGGAACCGGGTGTTGAAGTGGCGCACAGCGGCGTCAGCGGGGGTTGAGGTGGAACTCGTCGATCAGGACGAGGGCGCGTTTCACGCCGGCGCTGACCGACCGGACTGACATCGTGGCGCCCGTGATGTTGATGATGTCCTTGTTGATGCGGATCGGATCCAGCACGGTCTTGCCCTCGTACTGCGCATTGAACCGCTTCCTCCGCACCTCGCTCCCCTTGCTCTCCCGGTAAACCAGGATCTCGACGTCGGAGACCTTGCCGTCGGGCGTCACGCCGACGAGGTAGGTGATGGGCCGGTGCTTGCCGATGGTCTCCTGAATGACGGCGTAGCCGTCGATCTTGCCGTTGGTTTCCGCCTTGAAGGCGCGGAAGCTTTCTTCGGGGAACTTCCAGCCGATCCGCTCCACGATCCGCGCTTTCTGCTCGGGCGTGAGCCGGAGCTCCTCGGCCTTGATGTGCTGGGCCTTGGGGAACAGGAGCTTCAAGGCCTGCTCCTCGGTGAGGTAGACGTCGATACTACCGATCTCTTCTTCGGTCAGCCACCGCTTCAGATCGGGATCCCAGGTCCGTTTGCCGGCCTCTGAAGCGATAGCGAGCGGGGCAAACACGAACCATAGGGGGAGGGCGGTCGCCAACACGTGTCTCAGCATCCCTTTTCCTTGAGGCGCCGGGCGATCTCGGCGGCGACGGCCTGCTCTTCCGAGGGGTTTCCGGGGATGGTGCGCCATTGGCGCATCCGCACGCCCATGGGTGTCCAGGCCTCCCGGCGCTGCAGCACCGTAGCCGCGGCTCCGGCCCCATCTCGTTTGACGTCCACCAGGTACTTCAGTCGTTCCTTATTCACTTCACGTTCGAAGATACCGGCGCGGGTGGAGGCCTCCACTTCCATCCAGTTCGTCTCCAGAGTGCCCGCCGTCTTGTCCGCCGACTGGAGCTGAAAATCCCCGAGAGCCGCGACGGAGTTATCCCATACCTGTTCGAAGGAACAGGAGGAGAACGCCGCCTGTTGTCCCGCCAGCATCGCGCATCCAGCCGGCGCGAGAAGGACGAGGTGTGCGAGTCGATTCCAAAACGTCATCGTGACCTCTTTCCAGGGCGCGGCATCTTAGCGTTGCCCTCATTCTAAAAGCAAGGAATGGGAGAGGAAAAGAGCTGATCGCCAGCGTCCTTCCCTCTCCCCCGGCACGGTGGGTGGACGAGGAGAGCGCCTGCCCACGTGGCACAGGGTTTAGAAGTATGTTGCCACCGAGAAGAGGAATCCATTCCCGTCAATCCGGGCACCCTCGGCGATGTTGGTGTTTAACTGAGAGTTGAACTGGTAATCGAACTTGAACACAGTGTCCTCGATCGGCCTGAAGTTCAATCCCAGCGTGAGGCGTTGCAACTCTCCACTATTTCCGCCAGTGGCCGTCAGGGTCCGATTGTCTGTATCAGTGTCGATATCATCCCAGCGCACCACTACCGTGAAGGTCGAGGCGTCGCTGAAATGGCTCGGCGCCCACTTTTTCAGAATCTCCGGCAGAAAGTGGTAATTTCCCTGGATGTAGAAGCCGCGCATGCCGGCTGGCCCTACGGTGGCCCCTGTGAAGTTGTCTTCGATCCTGGCCAAGGCCGCTTCTCCAATCAGCTCGAATGGGCCGCGTTGAAGCGTCCAGTCAAGCGCCCAGAGGGTCAGATTTCTATCGCCGTTGGGATCATAGGCTGTATGGGCGGCAGAGCCTGCCACTTCGATGCCTAAAATCGGACTAAAGGCCACCCGGCCTACTACCCCTTTGTTATTATTGTTGTCTGTTCGCGTATTTCCCCTGGCCTCTCGCAACCCGCTAGAATCTGTGATTCGGGCTCCAGCCGTGGCCCCTGGCACCGCAGCAAATCCGTTGACGGCGTAAATTTCGTAATCCAGCTTCGAAAGCCGGGTTGGATAGAGAGTTCCGTAGAGGCCGAGTCCGGGTTCAAACCAAGTGCTGGGTATGATCAGCCGCGACACTAACGGCCGATCGGTCAGGTCGTTGAGAGGCGAATCGTGGAGCAAGTTGAACTTCCCGACCGGCATCAGGAGAATGCCGGCTCTAAAGTTCAGTGGCTCGGTGACGAGGTAGTCGATCGTGGCGAATTCAATCTTGATCTCGCCACCACCACCGACGTTGTTGGGCCCGCCGTGCTCGATCTCGATCTCAGAGGCCACCTTGATGCGGTCCGTGATATCTGAATAAATGAAGGGGATAAAGCGGGCCACTTCAAAGTTCGTGCTCCGGGAGCGTGTCAATTGTTTTTTGGTCAGAAAGTTCGCCTCGAAGTCCATGTACCCACCTACCGTCGCCTTGGGCGCCGACACGAACGGCTTGGCGTAGATCAGCTTGCCGCTTCCTGTCGTGCCATAGGTCAAGGGTTTCTCCCCTTCCTTCATCTGCTTGGTCTTGGCCTCTTCGGCCTCATGCTTCTCTAATGTCTCCAGCTTCTTCTCCAGGGCCTTGATCCGCTCCTCCAAGGCCTTCTCGTCGGCTATCGCTTCGAACGGGGCGCCTCCCAGGAGGCAGGCTGAGAGGGCCCCGATAATCGCTAATCGTTGCATCATGTTCCTCCTTGGTCTTATGCGATTGGCAACGGGACTCGGGGTCCTCTCACGGCAGGATCGTTTTAGTCAGGGTCGTATGTCGGTCTTAGGTTCACCTCCTTTGTACTGGTTGTTCATAGCCTTCGATGTCGGCGAACCGGATCACGACGATCCGCTTGCACCGGCGGCATTTGACCTCGATGCCTTCAGGAACCATCTTCGCCAGCAGGCTCCCGCACGCGCAACGGTGCTGCTTGACAGGGGCTTGCTGGCATACCAGTGTGTTCATTTATGAAATTGAGATCGATTATCAATATCTTATTAAGAATGGCTTTGTCAAGGACATTGAAAGAGGTCACGAATTATTGCTTCAGGAAGGTAACGATGTGGGTTGCTGCGATCTTGAGGTCCACCGAAGTGCCGATTGGATAGACCGTCGTGGAGCCTTCGCTGCTGTGCAGGTGCTGCCCGGAGGGCAGGATCACGGTATAGAGGTTCTCGGAGCCGCGGAACTGGCGCCCCACGATCCGCGCCCCGCCCGGCGAAGCCGACACGATATGCACGTCGTCGGGCCGGATCATGATCTCGACGGCCGCGCCCGGCGGGTGCCCTCCGACGTTCTCGAAGATGCCCACCTCGGTGTGGATCCTGCCGTCGTCCACGCGGCCCGGGAGAAAGTCGGCCTGGCCGACGAAGTTGGCGACGAAGGGCGTCGAGGGCGTGTGGTAAATGGCTTCGGGCGTGTCCACCTGCTCCAGCCGGCCGTGGTTGAGGACGGCGACCCGGTCGGCCATGGCGAAGGCTTCCTCGTGGTCGTGCGTGACCAGCACGGCCGTCGTGCCGGTGAGCCGGAGGATCTCCTCCACCTCCTCCCGCATCTGGCCCCGCATGTCGGGGTCCAGGTTGCTGAACGGCTCATCTAAAAGGATCACGACGGGCTTGGGGGCGAGCGCGCGGGCGAGCGCCACCCGTTGCTGCTGGCCGCCGGAGAGCTCGTGCGGATAGCGATCCTCGAAGCCGGCGAGCCCGACGAGGTCCAGCGCCTGGAGAAGGCGTCTGCCGCGCGCACGGTCGCCCAGACGCTGGACCTCGTCGGGCTCGCCGGTTTCGAGGATCGCTATCCCCACGAGCTCTCCGGCGGCCAGCAGCAACGGGTGGCCCTCGCCCGCGCGGTCGTCATCCAGCCGGAGCTGCTCCTGCTCGACGAGCCGCTGTCCAACCTCGACGCCAAGTTGCGGGAGGAGACCCGCACACAGATCCGCGAGGTGCAGGAGAAGAGCG
>JAXIOW010000056.1:0-7055 GCA_045403215.1 Nitrospirales bacterium
TCATCGGCGGGACCGTGGTCAGTCTGACAACCTACCTGGGCAGCCTCGGGCGCAGTTGGCTCGCCGCGTTCGTCACCACGTTTCCGGCCCTCACTGGCATAACCTTCATCCTGATGTATCTCAACGCCGGGGTGGAGCCCACGGTTCCGTATGCACGCAACCTCCTCTACTTCGTCGTCCCGTGGCTGGCTTACGTGGGATTCTACATGCTGACGATTGATCGCTTCGGCTTCTGGCTCGCGCTGACTGGCGCAATCGCCCTCTTCATCGCCGTCTCCGCCCTGTCCAAGCTGATCGTATAGCCAAGAGGTCAGCTTGCGACCCCCTCCCTGATTTGCCATAATACCGCCGGTGAAGAAGCCCTCCGTCGAAAGGAGCACCCGTGGCTAGGCTGGGCGTCAACGTCGATCACGTGGCGACCCTGCGCCAGGCGCGGGGCGGCAAGGAACCGGACCCCGTCTCCGCCGCCGTGCTGGCGGAACTGGGCGGGGCCGACGGCATCGTCATCCACCTGCGGGAAGATCGCCGCCACGTCAAGGATCGCGACCTGCGTCTCCTGCTCGAGGTCGTCCAGACCAAGCTGGACCTTGAAATGGCGGCCACGGACGAGATGGTCCGCATCGCCATGGAGGTCAAGCCCCATCTCGTCACCTTCGTGCCGGAACGCCGAGAGGAGCTGACCACCGAAGGGGGCTTGGACGTCGAGGGCAACCGCCAGCGGATCAAGGACCTGATCACGCTCCTGCACCAGTGCGGGATCGCCGTGAGCCTCTTCATCGACCCCGAGCTCGAACAGATCAAGGCGGCCCGCCGCGTCGAAGCGGATTGCGTCGAGCTGCACACAGGACGGTACGCCAATGCGACAGGGCTCAAGGAGCACGACAGCGAGTTCGAAGCCCTGGCGCAGGCTGCGCGCGCCGCGTACAAGCTGGAGTTCGTCGTCAACGCCGGCCACGGCCTCAACTACCGGAACGTGCGGCGCCTGCGCACCATCCCCGAAATCGTCGAGTACAACATCGGCCACAGCATCATCGCCCACGCCGTCTCGGTCGGCCTCGAGCGGGCGGTGCGGGAGATGAAAGACCTCCTGAGGTAGCCCGGAATATCCATGACGGTTCGTGACGAAATCGCGCAGACGCCAAGCGAAACAGGCGCTTGGAGGCGCGAGGGAGGGAGGCGTACTTGAAACAGTACGGTGACCGACTGAGCGGCGAGGCCGCCTGTTGCAGCGGCGTATCAGCGATTGCAGTAGAAGCGTTCATGGGTAATCCGGGCTAAACATGGAACTCGTCACCGCCGCGGAGATGCGCGAGCTGGACCGCGCCGCCATCGAGACGCGGAACATTCCGAGCCTCCGTCTCATGGAAAATGCCGGGAAGGCGGTGGTCCAGGAGATGGAACAGTTCTTCGGCCCGCTGCGCGGCAAGGCCGTCACCATCGTCGCCGGCAAGGGGCGGAACGGCGGAGACGGCTTCGTGACGGCGCGGCTCCTCCGGCAGCGGCGCTGCCAGGCGCGCGTGGTCCTGCTAGCCGCCCTGCCCGCCTTGAAAGGCGATGCCGCCGCCAATCTGAAAAAGTTTCAGCGAGCCGGCGGACGCTGTCTCGCGGTGGAAACCACTGCCCAGCTTGCACCGATCCTGAGCCCTCTCCTTCAGGACAGCGATCTGGTTGTGGATGCCGTCTTCGGGACCGGCTTGAGCGCTCCCGTGCAAGGGCTGCCGGCTGCCGCGATCACGCTGATGAACGCCTCGCGGAAACCGATCGTCGCCATCGATCTCCCCTCCGGGCTCGACGGGGATACCGGCGCCGTCCTGGGAGCCGCCGTCACGGCCACGCTCACGGTAACGTTGGCCCGCCCCAAGCGCGGGCTCTATCTGGGCGCCGGCCCCGATCATGCCGGTGCCATCCGCGTGGCGGACATCGGCATCCCGCCCGACATCATCGCGGCGGCGAAGATCCCCGTGACGTTGCTCGAGGCGTCGGACATCCGCGCTCGGCTTCCGCTCCGGCGTCGCACGGCCCACAAGGGGACGTTCGGGCACGCCGGGATCATCGCCGGATCTCCCGGCAAGACCGGGGCGGCCGCGATGGCTGCGCAGGCCGCGCTCCGGATCGGCGCGGGTCTCGTCACGGTCGCGGCCCCGCGCAGCGTGTCTGACGTGCTCGAGGCCAAGCTGCTGGAGGCCATGGCCTATCCCGTCCCGGAGACCGAGGCCCGCACCCTGTCCAAGCAGGCATTGGAACCCTTGCTCGCGTTTGCCGAAACCAAGACGGCGCTGGCCATCGGGCCGGGGATCGGCACGCATCCCGACACCCAGGCGCTGGTGCACAATCTGATCGTGTCGGTGAACCGGCCGACGGTCCTCGACGCCGACGGCATCAACGCCTTCGCCGGCCACAAGGAGATGCTCGGTCAGGCGCGCGGCCCGCTAGTGCTGACGCCCCATCCAGGAGAAATGGCGCGCCTGCTCGGCATCACCGCGGCGGACGTGCAACGGGACCGGCTCGGCGTCACGTCGCGCCTGGCGCGCGAGCAGAACGTCTGCGTGGTCCTCAAGGGCGCGGGGACCGTCGTGGCGGGAGCGGATGGCCGGCTGGCCGTCAATCCGACCGGCAATCCCGGCATGGCGACGGGAGGGACCGGCGACGTACTGACCGGCATCATCATTGGTTTGCTGGCGCAAGGGTTGACTCCGTGGGACGCGGCCTGCGCGGGCGTCTATCTGCACGGATTGGCGGGCGACTTTGCTGCCGCGGAGATGGGCGAGATGGGGCTGCTTGCCGGAGACGTCATCTGCGCGATTCCTCTCGCCATCCGCTGCATCCTGGAAGACAACTCGCCAGTTCGATGACCACCAACCCCGCACGCTCGACAGACATGGTCGGATCGGCGGCCGCTTGGGAGACGACCTCAGCAGCGGAGACCCACGCCTTGGGCAAAGTTTTGGGAGAAGCCTGCACCGGATGCGAAGTCATGGCCCTCGTTGGGCCGCTGGGCGCCGGCAAGACCTGCCTCGTTCGGGGCATCGCGGAGGGGTTGGGCGTGCCGACCGAGCTCGTCGCCAGCCCGACGTTCGTGTTGATTCACGAATACACCGGCCGGCTGCCGCTGTACCACGCCGACCTCTATCGCCTGGAGGAACGGGACGCGGTAAACAGTCTGGGCCTGGAGGAATACACGGAATCGCCGGGGGTCACCGTGATCGAATGGGCCGATAAGGCCCCTGGCGTGCTCCCGCGGGATCACCTATGGATCACCCTGGACCATCTGGGCGGGGATCATCGACGCGTGGCGCTCCATCCCCGAGGCACGCGATCGACGGAGTTGGTCGCGCGGGCCCTCGCGCACCGCGCCGAACAGCCGCGGACGGGAAGCGTATGAAGCAACTGTGGGCGCCCTGGCGGCTGGCCTTTATCGAGCAGGTCTCGCACGGCTCGGGCTGCATCTTTTGTGAGAAGCCCGCCCTCCATCAAGACGGGAAGACATTTATGCTCTGGCGGGGCCGCCACGCCTACGTGCTGATGAACATCTACCCGTACAACAACGGCCACCTGCTGATCGCGCCCTACCGGCACATCGGAGCCCTCGAGGACCTTCCCGACACAATCTTGCTGGATATGCTGCGTCTGGTGCAGCGCTCGATCAAGGCCGTCCGGAAGGCCTATGCCCCCGAAGGGTTCAATATCGGCGTGAACCAGGGAAAGGTCGCAGGGGCCGGGATCGAGCACCATATCCACCTGCACGTCGTGCCGCGGTGGAGCGCGGACACGAACTTCATGCCGCTCCTCGGAGAGACCCGCGTCCTGCCGCAACACCTGAAAGCCTCCCACGCGCGCCTGAAGGCGGCGTTCGGCTCAGACCGCTCGTCGTCGGCCGGTCCGAGGCGGGCGCGGACGACACGCCGCTCCCGGCAGAGATGACCGCCGATGATCCGCCTGATCCTCGTCGTCGTCCTCATCGCGCTGTCGATCACCTTTTTCTTCCAGAACCGCCAGGAAGAAGCGGTGCTGCACTACTTCGGCGCGACCACGCTGCCGACGCCCATCTATAAACCGATCCTGAGCGCGTTCGGCACCGGCCTTTTGATCATGGGACTCCTCCTGTTCCCCGCCTGGATCAAGCTGCGCATGGAGCTGCGACGAACCCGCACCGCCCTCCACCTCGCGGAGGAGGAACTGGACCGGCTTCGCGCCGCGCAGGGGATCCCGGTCGCTCGCACGCCGGTGCCGGTGCGCGAGAATGCCGAGGATGAGGATGCTCCCTGATCTCACGCCGCTCATGCGGCAATACCGCCAGATCAAACAGCGGCACCCGGATGCCCTCCTGTTCTTCCGAGTCGGCGATTTCTACGAGATGTTCTACGAGGACGCGATCGAGGGCTCGCGCCTGCTCGAGATCGCGCTGACCTCGCGCGACAAGCACAAGGCCGACCAAGTGCCTTTGTGCGGCGTCCCCTACCACGCCGCCACAGCCTACATCGCCAAGCTCCTGAAGGCCGGCCGCTCGGTGGCCGTCTGCGATCAGGTCGAAGACCCTGAGACCGCCCAAGGCCTCGTCAGGCGCGAGGTCGTGCGCGTCTACACGCCGGGCACGCTGATCGAGCCGGACCTGCTGGCCGCCGGCGAGCCGAACTACCTGGCGGCGATCGCGCCTGGCCCCACCGGAGCCGGGCTCGCCTGGCTGGATCTGTCCACAGCGGAGTTCCGGATGCTGGAACTCGGAGCCCCCTGGGCGGACGCGGCCCGCGACGAACTGCTCCGGATCGAGCCCCGCGAGATCCTGGTCCCGGACGAAGAGGCGGACCGGCTCCGCGCCGCCATCGGTCCCAACGCCGCTGCTATCACGCCGGTCCCGGCCGCGACTTTCCATCGCGCGGCGGCGCACACGCTGCTGCTCGAGCATTTCCGCGTCGCCTCCCTGGCCGGCTTCGGCTGCGACGACAAGTCCCTTGCGGTCTCCGCCGCAGGCGCCCTTTTGCAGTACGTCAAAGCCACCCAACCGGGCGCGTCCCTGGCCCACGTGACCAGGATGCAGGTCGCCGCGCAAGGCGACACGATGCTCCTGGATCGGGCAACGCAGCGCAACCTCGAATTGGTCCGTCGCGCGGTGGACGGCCAGGTGGGCGGATCCCTCCTCAGCGTCCTCGATCGAACCGTTACGCCCCTTGGCGCCCGGCTGCTGCGGGAATGGATCCTCCACCCTCTGACGGATCTGGCACAGATTGCGGCGCGCCAAGAGGCCGTCGCCGACCTCCATGGTAACCTCGACCGGCGGAGCCGCCTGCGCACGGCCTTGCGCGGCGTGTCGGATCTCGAGCGGTTGATGAGCCGGATCGTGTTGGGCGTGGCCAACGCGCGAGACCTCCGCGCGCTCAAAGACTCCATCGCCGCAGTCCCGGCCATCACCCGGGTGCTGTCCGCCTGCACCGCCCTGCTATTGCGCGAGCAGGCCGAGCCTTGGGACGACCTCGCGCAGCTGGCCGCTAAGATCGAGCAGGCGACTCACCCGGAGCCGCCCGCGTCGGTTAAAGAGGGAAGCCTGATCCGCGACGGCTACAGTGCCGACCTCGACGAACTGCGCGCGATCAGCCGGGACGGGAAAACCTGGATCGCCCAGATCGAGCTGCAGGAACGGCAGCGCACCGGCATCGACTCCCTGAAAGTCCGCTACAACCAGGTGTTCGGTTACTACATCGAGGTCACGAAGCCCAACCTGCCGCGGGTGCCCGCCCATTACGTCCGCAAGCAGACCCTCGTCAATGCTGAGCGGTTCATCACGCCAGAGCTCAAGGCCCTGGAGGACAAGGTGCTGGGGGCCGAAGACCGCATTCGCGGCCTGGAATATGAGCTGTTCGACGCCCTGCGACGGGAAGCCGCCGGTTCAGCCCCCCGCGTCCAGGCTCTCGCGCGCACGCTGGCCCTGGCTGACGCGCTGGCGTCCCTGGCGGAAGTGGCCGCGGAAGGCGGGTACTGCCGTCCCGAGCTGAGGACGGACGACGTGCTCATCATCAAGGACAGCCGACATCCCGTGCTCGAACGGCAAGACCTCCCCGGCGGGTTCATTCCCAACGACGTGCTGCTCGGCGGGCCGGACCACCGGCTCCTCATCATCACCGGCCCCAACATGGCCGGCAAGAGCACCTACCTGCGGCAGATCGCGCTCATCGTGCTGATGGCCCAGATGGGCGGGTTCGTGCCGGCCAAGTCTGCCGTGATCGGACTCGTGGACCGGATCTTCACGCGGATCGGCGCCGTGGACAATCTGGTGGAGGGCCAGAGCACCTTCATGGTGGAAATGACCGAGACCGCCAATATCCTTCACCACGCCACGGCGCGGAGCCTGATCATCCTCGACGAGATCGGACGGGGCACCAGCACGTTCGACGGGCTCAGCATCGCGTGGGCCGTCGCCGAGTATCTGACCGATCGCAACCGGATCGGCGCCCGGACGCTCTTCGCGACCCACTATCACGAGTTGACGGACCTGGCGCGCACCCACGCGGGCGTGCGGAACTACAATGTGGCGGTCCGGGAACGCGGGGAAGACATTCTCTTCCTGCGGAAGATCGTGGAAGGCGGGGCCGACCGCAGCTACGGCATCCATGTGGCCCGCCTGGCGGGTTTGCCGCGGGACGTCGTCACGCGCGCGGAAGAAGTGCTCAAGCGGCTGGAAAGCGGCGCGAGCCAAGACGAGGTCAGTGACAATGAGCGGGAAGACTTTACTCGCGGATCGCCTGATCCGACCCTGCCGCCTCCCCACCCAATCTTGGAAGAAGTCCGCCAGATGGACCTGTTCGGCATGACCCCACTCGAGGCCATGAATAAGCTGGCCGAGATCAAGGAACGGTTGGAGAAAGAAGAGAATCCGTAGAAACAAAAAGGGCGGCAGACTCCCACAGTCTGCCGCCCCTCTATCTTAGCTGTCTGTCGTTACTTACTACTTACTTCGCTGGCGCAGGTGCCGCCGCCGGAGCAGGGTCAGCCGGAGGACCGGCCACGCAGCCCACGTGATCCTTGAACACAACGTGCTTCCCGTACTTGGTGCTGCCACCGGG
>JAXIOW010000021.1:0-4299 GCA_045403215.1 Nitrospirales bacterium
GTCAACTGCAACCCCGAGACGGTGAGCACCGACTACGACACCTCGGACCGGCTCTACTTCGAGCCGCTCACCGAGGAAGACGTCCTCGCCATCGTGGACACGGAACGCCGGGCCGGCACCCTTCTGGGGGTCGTCGTGCAATTCGGCGGGCAGACCCCGCTCAAGCTGGCCCTGCCTCTGGAAAAGGCCGGGGTGCCCATCCTTGGCACGTCGCCGGACGCGATCGACCGGGCCGAGGACCGGGAACGGTTCAGGGCATTACTTCCAAAACTTGGACTTCAGCAGCCAGCAAGCCTGACCGCGACTTCTGTTCCTGCCTCCGTCACATGCGCGAACAATTTAGGTTGGCCCGTCTTACTCCGTCCGTCATATGTCCTCGGTGGGCGGGCGATGGACATCTTTTATGATGAACGAAGCCTAACCCACTATGCTGTAAATGCGTTCCGTGTATCACCACAGCATCCCCTCCTTATAGACAAATACCTGGAAGACGCCATCGAGATCGACGTGGACGCCCTGTCCGACGGCCGGCAGGTGGTCATCGGCGGCATCATGGAGCACATCGAGGAGGCGGGCGTCCACTCCGGCGATTCGGCCTGCTCGCTCCCTCCGTACTCGCTCTCGCCGGGGATCGTGGAGGAGATCCGCCGGCAGACGATCGTCCTGGCGCGCGAGCTTGGCGTGATCGGCCTGATGAACGTGCAGTTCGCGGTCAAGGACGGCATCGTCTACGTGCTGGAGGTGAACCCGCGCGCGTCCCGCACCGTTCCCTTCGTCAGCAAGGCGATCGGCGTCCCGTTGGCCAAGCTGGCCATGCAGGTGATGATGGGACGGTCGCTGGAGCAGATCGGTTTCACGGCCGAGCGGGTACCGGTCCACATTTCCGTCAAGGAAGCCGTCTTCCCCTTCAATAAGTTTCCCAACACCGACGTGCTGCTGGGCCCGGAGATGCGCTCCACCGGCGAGGTCATGGGCCTCGCCGACGACTTCGGCTCCGCCTTCCTGAAGTCGCAGAGCGCGGCCGGCGGTCCCTTGCCGATGAGCGGGCGGGTGTTCATCAGCGTGAAGGACAAGGACAAGCCGGCGACCGTGCCGCTGGCCCGCCGGTTCCTGGAGCTCGGGTTCACCGTCGAAGCGACGCGGGGCACCGCCGGCTTCCTGGCCCAGCACGGGGTCGTCGTGGACACCGTGAACAAGGTGACCGAGGGCCGACCGCACGTTGTGGACCACATCAAGAACGGGGAGGTCCAACTGGTCATCAACACGGTAGGGGACAAGGTCTCGCAGGTTGACTCCGCGTCGCTGCGCCGAGCTGCGCTGGTGCAGAACGTGCCCTACCAGACCACGATGGCCGGCGCCCGCGCGGCCCTGATGGCCGTCGAGGCGGGGTTAAAACGAAAATTAACCGTCAAGCCCTTGCAGGAGTATTACGCGGTCGGAACGAAGGCCTAGCGAGGAACGCGCGTGAAGATACCGATTACGAAGAAAGGATACGCGGCCTTGCAGGCTGAGCTCGAGCGGTTGAAGAAGGTCGAGCGTCCCAAGAACATCAAGGAGATCGAGGACGCGCGGGGCCACGGCGACCTGAGCGAGAACGCGGAATACCATGCCGCCAAGGAGCGCCAGAGCCACATCGACGTGCGGATCCGCGACCTGGAGCACAAGCTGGCGGAGGCGCAGATCATCGACACCTCGAACCTCTCGACTGAGAAGGTCGTCTTTGGCGCGACCGTCACGGTCAAGGACGTCCAGAACGGGAAAGAGCAACGGTACACGCTCGTCGGCCAGGACGAGGGTGACCTGAAAAACGGCAAGATCTCGGTCCAGTCACCGGTCGGGCGCGCCCTCATCGGCAAACGGGTGGGGGAGACCGTCGAGGTCAAGACCCCGGCCAAAGTCGTGGAGTACGAAGTGCTCAACATCTGCTTTGAGGACAGTTAGTCCCGTCCATGGCACGGTCGCCGGACAGCCCTGAATCTGTCCCGCCGCCCATCATCACGTTGCTGACGGATTTCGGCGCCGCCGATGTGTTCGTCGGCAGCATGAAGGGGGTGATCCTCGGCATCAACCCGCATGTCCAGATCATCGACCTGACCCACGACATCCCCGCCCACAACATCCGTGCCGGCGCCTATCTCCTGCATTCCGCGTCCCGTCATTTTCCCCCCGGCACGATCCACGTGGCGGTGGTGGACCCGGGCGTCGGCAGCGAGCGACGGCCGTTGCTGGTCACCACGCGTTCCTATCACTTCCTAGCTCCCGACAATGGGCTCCTCAGCTACATCCTCGCTTCAGAACCGAAGGCCGAGATCCGCGAGCTGACGGCCAAGCAGTACTTCCTGGGCACGGTAGGCTCGACGTTCCACGGCCGCGACCTTTTCGCGCCGGCAGCCGCATGGCTCTCCCTGGAGGAGCCAACCGACGCCTTCGGACCGCGGATTGACGATCCGGTCCGCTTCGAGGTACGCCAGCCTCAATTAGAGGAAGGCCGGCTTGTGGGAGAAGTCCTGCACATTGACCGGTTCGGCAATCTCATCACCAACATCAGCCAGACACTTTTGCGGGAAGCCCTGGGGACAGGGGAGTGGGGCAAGGTCCAGGTGCGCATCAGGAACAACGACGTGCAGGGACTCCGGCATTTCTACGCCGACGCGCCGCCGCAAACCCTGGCGGCCCTGATCAACAGCGATAATCTCTTAGAGCTGTTCTGCAACCAGGGGCGGGCGGACAAGCTGGTGAAAGCTGAGATCGGCGAGCGCGTCGAAGTACGGGTGGCGTGATGGAGGCCGAAGAAGGGGATGACGAGGATGTATGAGCATCGCAAAGCTCCGCTGCTGCCGTGGCCGGCGTTCCTTGTCCGGGTAGCCTACCACGCGGGTATCGGCATCCTCATCATCCTCGTCTGTCTGGGCCTGGGGATGCTCGGGTACCACTATTTCGAGGGCATGCCCTGGATCGACGCCTTCGCGAACGCCTCCATGATCCTGTCGGGCATGGGACCCTTCGGTCCACTTCAGACGGATTCCGGAAAGCTCTTTGCCGGACTCTATGCGCTGTTCAGCGGGTTGGCCTTCATCTCAATCGCGGGAATTGTCCTGGCGCCAGTGGCTCATCGGCTCATTCATAAATTCCACTTGGAGTCGGGTTCCAACTCAGGAGAAAGGAGAGCGCCATGAACATTGAGATCAACTACCTCGCAGTGCTGGTCGCGGCCGTCGTCACCTTTATCATCGGCGGAATCTGGTACTCTGCAGCGCTGTTTGGACCGCGATGGATGAAGGCGGTCGGCAAGAGCGAACAGGATTTGAAACGAACGAACATGGGCGTGGCCTACGCCGGAGCGTTCGTCTCGGCCGTTATGATGGCGTATGTGCTGGCTCTCTTTATCGGTTTCGCTCAGGCGAAAACAGTCCTTTCGGGCGCCGGCATCGGGCTCTGGGCCTGGGTCGGGTTCGTCGCCGCGCCCAAATTGTCTAACTATCTCTTCTCCGGCTGGCCCCGCGACCTCTACCTCATCAACAACGGCTATCAACTCGTGTCGCTGTTGGTGATGGGTGCGATCCTGGCCGTCTGGACCTAACGGCAAGCTCTTACCCGCCGAACGCAAATGGAGAACCATCCAATGGTTCGGCAATCAGACGACCATTACCTTGACTTATGATCGCAAATGCCCGTGAAAGACAGATCGGTAAGACGGCAGTCGTCTTGTAAAGCCTGCACCGGGGAGTGGCCGGGGAAGGATCACAAGATCGCGGAGCTAGGGCTCACGGTCGCTTACCTGCATGAGGACCAGTTCTTTCCCGGCTGGACGGTGCTGGTGCTCAAGCGGCATGCGACCGAGCTCTTCGACCTGACCCGGGAAGAGCGAAGCGGGCTGATCGAGGAGGTGACAGAAGTCGCACGCACGCTGACCGTCGTGTTCGATGCGGTGAAGATCAACTACGAGCTGCTCGGCAATCAGCTTTCCCACATCCACTGGCATCTCACACCACGGCTCGCCGACGATCCGGCCCCGCGCGACGCCGTGTGGACCGTCCGACATGAACCGACACGTCTCACGCCAGAGGCACGTGATGAACGAATCTCCCTTGTCCGGACGCATCTGAAGAAGATAGGGTGAATCAATCACGCTGGAGTAACCGCTACAATCGCCCTCGTTATAATTTTGACCATCCGCTCCAATTCTCGCTGCGTGGTGCACAGCGGCGGCATCAGGACGATGACGTTCCCGAGCGGGCGGATGATCATGCCGAGCTTCCTGGCCTCCGACGCCACGCGCATGCCGATCCGTTCGGTCAG
>JAXIOW010000006.1:0-37869 GCA_045403215.1 Nitrospirales bacterium
GTCTCATCCGACAGGCCGTGCAACACAACGGCAGACCAGCCCAGCGTCGCGGCGGCGATCCGGACCGTGCCGATCGCGTGCCCCGCGTCGTGCTGGCAGTAGCGGAACGCGCGCTCGCCGTACTTCCATGCCTCCCGCCAGTGAATGGAGGAGAGTCCAACCAGGAAGGCCTGCGGCGGGAACGCGTGCAGCAACTCCACGAACAATTCGTCGGGGCAGTCCGCGCGTCGCTCCAGCCCGTGCTCCTTGGGCGCGTAGTGGAACAGACCCGGGGTGTCGGTTAAGCCGGTGACCGCACCGATCAGCAGATAGCCTTCGGTGGGGTGCAGGTTCCCGCTGGAGGGGTTGCTGCGCAGCGCCCAGCGTGCGCCGCCAGCCTGCTTCCAGGCGGACAGGGCGAGCGCGTATTCAAAGAGGCGTGAGAGGGTGCGGATCGTGACAGGTGCGCTCGGCACGACGCCCGGGCGGTGCAGGTGCTCATACGGCGGTGGGAGCGGCTCCTCGTCCGGGCTCAAGATTGGCAGGCGCACTAAGGGCGCGCCCTCGTACCGTCGGAACGGGTTCGGCTGGTTCGCCCAGTCCAGGTAGCCGAGCGCCCGGGCGTAGCGGTTGAAGTGATGCTTGGTCTCCTCGTGGTACCGCATCACCAGTTCGAGTTGCTTGACGATCTCGTCCATGATGGTCGTGGAGCTTACCATGAATCGGGTTTTGCTTGACTCGCTCCGGCAGGTGATGGTACGGACACGCCAGCCATGGACAAGCTCGACCTCGCCAAGGCCATCCTCGAGACCGGCTCGTTTCACTGGAAGACGGCGCCGCAGTTCACGCTGGCGTCCGGCCGCGTCAGCGAGTACTACGTCAACTGCAAGCATCTGCTCTCGCACCCGCAGTACCGGCGGATCCTCGCCAAGCTGATCGCCGACCATCTCAAGGGCTGGGATGTCCAGGCTGTGGGCGGGATGGAGATCGGCGCGATCCCGATCGCCACCGCGGTGTCCGACTATGTGTACGACCGCACGGGCCACGAGCTGCGGACCTTTGTGGTCCGCAAGAAGCCCAAGGACCACGGGATGAAGCACACGGTGGAAGGCGCCTTCCAGCCGGGGGACCGTGTGCTGGTCGTGGACGACGTGCTCACCACCGGCCAGGCGACGATCGACGCCATCACGCAGGCGCGCGCCGCCGGCCTCGACGTGCGCCACGCGCTCGTGCTCGTGGACCGGCAGGAGGACGGCGGCCGCCAGCGCGTGGAGGCCCTCGGCGTCCTCCTCACCAGCCTGCTCACCCTCCAGGACCTCAAAGCCCTCAAGGGCAAACCCGATCCGTAACGCCTATCCCAGTTTCTTGCCCGCTCTTCGCCGGTGTGTTAGATTCGCTGCGGATATTCTCAAATATGGAGCGCACGTATAATCCCCAGCAGATTGAGGCGAAATGGCAGCGGGTGTGGGCTGAGCAGCAGACCTTCCGCGTGACCGAAGATTCCTCCCGTCCCAAATTCTACTGCCTGGAGATGTTTCCCTATCCCTCCGGCCGCATTCACATGGGCCATGTCCGCAACTACGCCATCGGGGACGTGCTGGCCCGGTTCAAGACCATGCGGGGCTACAACGTGCTGCACCCGATGGGCTGGGACGCCTTCGGCCTGCCGGCGGAGAACGCGGCGATCGAGCAGGGCGTGCATCCCGCGCAGTGGACCACCGAGAACATCCGCTACATGCGGAACCAGTTGGAGCGCCTGGGCCTCTCCTATGACTGGAGCCGCGAAGTCACCACGAGCGAGCCGGACTACTACAAGTGGAACCAGTGGCTGTTCCTCAAGTTCTTCGAGAAGGGTCTCGCGTACAAGAAGCGCTCCGCGGTGAACTGGTGCCCGAGCTGCGAGACCGTGCTGGCCAACGAGCAGGTGGAGGAAGGCCGCTGCTGGCGGTGCGAGAGCGTGGTGGTCCAGAAGGAGCTGGAGCAGTGGTTCTTCCGGATCACGGCCTACGCCGAGGAACTGCTGACCGGCTGCGACCGGCTCCCCGCCTGGCCGGCGCGCGTGCTGACCATGCAGCGGCACTGGATCGGCAGGAGCGTCGGCGTGGAGGTGGACTTTCCACTCGCCGAGCCGCTGCCCGATCTGCCGGCGATCCGGATCTTCACCACCCGCCAGGACACGATCTTCGGCGCGACCTTCATGAGCCTCGCGCCCGAGTCGCCGCTGGTCGAGCGGCTGATAGAAGGTCGCCCGGAGGCTAAGGCCGTGCGGAAGTTCGTCGTGCGGGTCTCCCGGCAGGACAAGGCGCTCCGGACCGCCGCCGACCGGGAGAAGGAGGGCGTGTTCACCGGCGCCTGCGCCGTGAACCCCTTCACGCTGGAGCCGATTCCGATCTGGGTGGCGAACTTCGTCCTGTACGAGTACGGAACCGGCGCGATCATGGCGGTGCCGGCGCACGACCAGCGCGACTTCGAGTTCGCGACGAAGTACGGCATCCCGGTCCGGCTGGTCATTCAGAACCCGGAGGGCACGCTCCGCGAGCCGTTGGCGGCGGCCTATGTGGAGCAGGCGGGCACGCTGGTCAACTGCGACCGGTTCTCGGGCCTCGCGGTGCCCGAAGGGAAGGAGCGCATCGCCGACTTCCTCGAGACCAGTGGCATGGGCGCCCGCATGATCAATTACCGGCTCCGCGACTGGGGCATCTCGCGCCAGCGCTACTGGGGCACGCCGATCCCGATCATCTACTGCCAGCAGTGTGGCACGGTGCCGGTCCCGGAAGCCGACCTGCCGGTGATGCTCCCCAAGGACGTGCCGTTCACCGGCAAGGGCGCCTCGCCGCTGGCCCAAGCGGAAGCATTCGTGAAGACCCAATGTCCGAAGTGCAAAGGCCCAGCCCGGCGCGAGACAGACACGATGGACACCTTCGTGGACTCGTCCTGGTACTTCCTCCGGTTCTGCTCGCCCCACGAAACGACGCGACCGGTGGATCCCGCGAAGGCAGATCGGTGGATGGCAGTGGACCAGTACATCGGCGGGATTGAGCATGCGGTCCTGCATCTGCTTTACGCCCGTTTCTTCACCAAGGCCGTGCGCGATCTGGAACTGGTGAAGGTGGACGAGCCGTTTACGAGCCTCCTGACGCAAGGCATGGTCTGCAAGGAGACATACCGCTGCGAAGAGCACGGCTGGCTGCTGCCGACGGAAGTCCACAAGGAGGGGTGGCGGTGCAGCCGGTGCGGCAAGCCGGTGGAGAGGGGCCGTGTCGAGAAGATGTCCAAGTCGAAGAAGAACATCGTGGACCCCGAGCATCTGATCGCCACGTACGGCGCGGACACGGCGCGCCTCTTCTCCCTCTTTGCCGCGCCGCCGGAAAAGGACCTCGAGTGGAGCGACGAGGGCGTGGAAGGCGCCTATCGCTTCCTGGGCCGCGTCTGGCGGCTCGTTCACGAGTTGGCCCCAATGATCAGCCAGCCAGACTCGAAGGGGGCAGCGCCCGCGGCTTCCAAGCGGGCACAGGACCTCCGGCGTCTCACGCACCGGACGATCAAGAAGGTGACGGATGACATCGAGCGTGAGTTTCAGTTCAACACAGCAATTGCCGCCCTGATGGAGTTCGTGAACGGCTTGTACAAGTTTGCGGCCGAAGCCAAAGGCGCGGCCCAGCCGGGCCAGGTGGCCGCGCTGGGGGAGGCGGTCGACGCCTTGCTGCTGCTGGTCACGCCATTCGCGCCCCACATCGCGGAAGAGCTCTGGGCGGCGACCGGCCACGCGAAAAGTCTCGCGTGGCAACACTGGCCCACGTACGATGAAGCGTTCATCAAAGCCGAGGTCCTCACGATTCCGGTACAGGTGAACGGTAAGCTCCGCAGCAAGGTGACCGTCCCCGCCGACTGGGGCGAGGGACAGATCGTCGATACCGCCAAGGCCGATGCGAAGGTCGGAGAGTGGATCAAGGGCAAGACGATCAAGAACGTCGTGTATGTCGAGAAGCGGCTCGTGAACATCGTGGTGGGGGACGCGTGATCCGCAACGCGAAGCGCTTGGTGCTCGCCCTCGCCGTCGTCCTGGTTGTGACCGGCTGCGGGTACGAGTTTGGCACGACCGTCAAGCCCGGCGCCGCGCGGGGCCTGCACCTGGCGGTGCCGGTCTTTCACAACGACACCTTCGAGCCGATCCTGGATAAGCGTGTGACGGAGTTCGTCCGCCGGCAGTTCCTGCAGGCCGATGGCCTGACCCTGGTCAATGACGTCGGCGCCGCACCGTTCGTGCTCAAGGGGCGCATCCGGAGCTACGGGCTCCAGACCCTCTCGTTCCGGCAAGGGTTCGTCAACGAGCAGCGCGTCAATCTCGCCGTGGAGGTGACTTTCGTGGAGGCGGCCGGCCGCAAAGAGCTCTGGCGGGAGACCTACACGACATCGGCCGAATTCTTCCAGACCACGGAGCTCGCCACGAACCGCGCGAGGCAGGACCGGGCGACCGAAGAGGCCTGCCAGGCGATGGCGGAGCACATCGTGTCGCGGGTCCTGGAGACCTACCAGAGATGAAATCCAAGCGCGAAGGCATCGGCCTCCACGAGCTGAAGCGACAGCTGGCTACGGGAGCCATCGCTTCCGTTTATTTCGTCGTCGGGGAAGAAGCCGTCCTCCGGGACGACGCAATGGCGGCGATCCGGGCCACGGTCCTCGGGTCCGATGACGCCAACATCGGGGTGTTCAACTCCGATGCGGTGTACGGGGATGAGACCGACGCGGCGGAGATCCTGACCCTCTGCGCGAACCTCCCCATGTTTGCCACGCGTCGCCTGGTGGTGGTCAAGGAAGTCGGCGCCCTCAGTACCCGCGAGTCCGAGCGGTTGCTGCCCTACCTGAACTCGCCGGTGGAGACCACCTGCCTGGTGCTGACCGGTGGGAAAGTGGACGGCCGCGTGAAATTTTTCCAGGCGCTCAAGCAGGCGGCCGTGATCGTGGACTGCGCGCCGCTCGATGCGCGGGCGCTGCCGGCCTGGGTGCAGGACCGGGCCGGCGCGCTGGGGCTCCGTCTCGACGAGGCGGCGCGGGTCTTGCTGATCGAGGCCAGCGGCGGCGACCTCGGCGTGTTGTGCCGTGAGATGGAGAAGCTGGCCGCCTACGTGGCGCCCAACCCGCGCGTGACGGCGGCGGATGTCGAGGCCGTGCGCGGAGCGGACGCCGGAGGCACGGTCTGGGACTTCCTCGACGCGCTGGGCCGCAAGGATGAGGCCGGCGCGCTCCGGGCCCTGGCGCAGGTGCTCACGGCGGGCGAGCCGCCGCTGCGTCTCCTCGGGTTGCTGGCGTCGCACTGGCGGCAGATCTGGAAGGCGCGCGAGCAACTTGCCCGCCGTGTGCCCGAGATGGGACTGGCGCGTGCCCTGGGCATTCCCCCGTTCCGTGTCCGCGGCCTGGTCGAACAGGCGCGCGCCTATTCGGAGGGCGAGCTGGGACGGTGCTTCAACCGGTTCCGGGAGGCTGATTCGCGCCTGAAGGGCGGCGGAGGGAAGAGCGAGAAACGCGTGCTGGAGTCGCTGGTCCTGGCGTTCTGCCGGGGCGCCGGGCGTGCTACGCCGTCACGCCCTTTCGCATCTGCGCGGTGAGACGGGACAGTTTGCGGGAGGCGGCGTTGCGATGGATGACGCCCTTGGACGCGGCGCGCTGCAAGGCCCGCGAGGCTTCGCGGAGCAGTGCCGTCGCGTGGTCGGCCTGTTTCTGCTGGACAGCGGCCTGCAGCTTCTTGATCACGCCCTTGACGCCGGACAGCACCGCACGGTTCCGGGCCCGCCGTTTCAGGGCCTGGCGGGCGGCCTTCAGGACATTCTTATGGACAACCGGCATGACAACGCTCCCCTCTTGGTGAGACAGGGCATGAGTGCTACCACGGCGTTTGCTCCGAAGTCAAGGAACGCTCATGGCGATTGAGCCTCGCGAGCGGTTGATCCTCGCGCTGGACGTTCCGTCGGCCGATGAGGCCAAGCGCCTGCTCGGCCGCGTGAGGGACTCGGTGGCGTTCGTGAAGATCGGCCTGGAGCTCTTCATGGCGGCCGGGCCCGACATCGTGCGCTGGGCCCTCGCGCAACGCAAGCGGGTCTTCCTCGACCTCAAACTGCTCGACATTGGAGAAACGGTGAAGCGAGCCACAGCAGCGGCCGCCGAGCTCGGCGTGACGTTTCTCACCGTCCACGCCACCGGCCAGACCGTACGGGCTGCCGTCGAGGGCCGCGGCCGGAGCGCCATGAAGATCCTGGCCGTGACGGTGCTGACGAGCTTTGATGAAGCGGACCTGCTGGAGATGGGCATCGTGGAATCCGTCCATGACACAGTCCAGAAGAGGGCGCGCTTGGCTATCTCGTTGGGCGCCGACGGCGTCGTGGCCCCCGGCGTCGAGGCGGCGATGATCCGGAGGGAACTGGGCAAAGATCCGATCGTCGTGATCCCCGGGATCCGCCCCGCCGGCGCCTCGCATGGCGACCAGGTCCACGTCACGACGCCGGCCGATGCCATCGCCGCCGGCGGAGACTACCTCGTCGTTGGGCGGCCCATTCGCGATGCCGCAGACCCGGCTGAAGCCGCCCGGGCCATTCAGTCTGAAATCGAAGTCGCCTTGGCGCACAGAGGGTAGGTTGCGGGGCGCCCATCGCGTTTGCTAGGATTCACCAGTTTCCCACGTTCATCGGCAACGACTCTCCTCTTGGTGGTGGGTATAGCTCAGCTGGTTAGAGCGCCGGATTGTGGATCCGGAGGTCGGGGGTTCGAAACCCCTTACCCACCCCATTCAGCTGTCAGCGCGCGCTTGCCTGCGTGACGTACTCTCGGGCCTCCCGCAGCTCCGGCAAGTCAGGGTCGGCCTGCGCCCAGACCTCTAACAGAGTCGAATAGGCGGTCACCGCGCCTGGCCGATCACTGCTCTGCGCCGCGGCGCGGGCTGCCCCGAGCAGGGACCGGGCGCGCTTGGGGTGCCGCGCGAGGGACGTCGCGAATTGCTGGGCCGCCTCCTTGGGTTGCCGTGCGCGCAGGAGAATCTCGCCGAACAGCTCGTGCGAGGGCTTGATCATCTCGGGGGGCCCGGAGGGCGGCGGCAGCTGTTCCTCCAGGTCCACCGCGTTCTTCATCAACGCGAAGGCCTTCTCATACGCGCCCTTCGACGCACGGGCGACGGCCGCCACCTGCAACTCGCGGACCTCGTACGGCTTCGCGCGACGCGACTGGTCCGTGTCCTTGGCCTCCTTGCGGAGGGTCTGTAGATCAGCAAGAAGCGTGTCGGTCTCGGACATCCCTTTCTGGGCCGCGGCCAAGCCGCGAGCGTACAGGGGGAGGGCTCGGGCTTTCCCGTCGTCCTTCGACCTGGACGTATCAAAAAGCCGCGCCGTTTCCCACCGCTCCGTTTCCACGACATAGGTCGCGACCATCTCATCGAAGTAGCGCCCCACTTCGCCTTTATGACCGAAGGGCTTCCCCTGCGAGTCATGGCCGCTCGCTTCCGCCATGTCCTTTTGCTTGAGCGCGAGCAGATCTTCGGCCTTTTTGTAGCGGCCTTGCTGCAGGTACACGTACTGGAGCCAATACAGGCTGTGGTAATCTCGATGGCTGAGAGGCAGGCCCTGGCGTTTCACCCAGGCCACGGAGGCCGCCCACCCGGCTTCGTTCGACGATGCCGCCTCCGGCCACATCCCTAGCTGGAGGAAGATGTGCGCGGGCATGTGCAGGGCGTGGTGGGATTCGGGTGCGATCTTGGCATACTGCCGCGCGGCCGGTAATGCCAGGATCGCGTGGTCCGGGTCGTCGAACGCGTGAATGGCATAGTGCGCGGCGCAGGGATGATCGGGGTTCTTGTTGAATACGTCGAGCGTGATCGCGCCCGCCTGGATCCTGGTGTGTATCCGGCTGTCCGACTGGCTAGCGACGGCCAGCAGCGAGAGCGCGTAGAAGCACGCCGCTTCCAGGTCCTCGGGATAGTCACGGTAGATCTTCACCATGGCGGCGGAGTAGGCCTTGTCCCGGGCCGCCTTGTCGCCTTCGCCGTACAGAATTTTCACCGAGTCCAGGTACGCACGCTCCCTCGGCGTCAGCTTGGCGCTGTCCTTGATCTTGGCGATCACCAGTCGGGCGGCCTCCGTGTCCTGCTCCTTCCAGATCGGATGGTTGTACGCCATGGCCTCGCCCCAGTAGCCCATCATGAAGTCCGGGTCGGTTTTCGTGGCGGCGCGGAACGCCTCCAACGCTTCCTCGTACCAGAACGAATGCAGAGCGGCGACGCCCCGGAGGAAGTGGCTTTGCGCATGGTCCGAGCCGGAGGTGGGGAACTCGACCTTGCCCAGTTGGGACTCTTGGATACCGGCGCCCGCGCCGTACGCCATGGGGGCGACCGCGATCAGCAGGAGGCATGCAATGAGGCTGGAAATCCTGCGCTGCATGAACTCAGAGATAACACAGGCGCGGGATGAACGGCAACGCAACCGGCTGGATGCGGCGCGCCGCTCAGTGCTAGGATGGCGCATCCTGCGGCAACAGGCCTGAACGGCTAGACACATGACGAGCGATGACGCGAGAGAGCGGATTCAATCGGCAATCATACAGTTCGGCGACCAGGCTGCGCCCATGATTGATCTCGTGATCGGGGAAGTTCGATCGGCGCTCGGACATGAGACCGCCAATGCGCTCATCGACGAGTTCGACCTGGAGCTGCGCTACGGCGTCGCGCCAACAGAGTTCGAGTAGTGCCAGGTGGGCCTGCTTCAGAGCTGACCGTGAGGCAGCAGATCGTGCAGGCGATTACCGGCACGCGGCGTTCCGCCCGAGACCTCGCGCACAGCCTGGGCATTCCCGAACGACAGGTTGAAGAACATCTCGCGCACATCGTCAAATCGGTGGCCGGAGCTCGACAGGGCCGGTTTCGTCTTGAGCCGTCCACCTGTCAGGATTGTGGTTACGTCTTTCGCGGGCGCACCCGCCTGACCAGGCCCAGCCGGTGCCCGCAATGCCGGAGCGAAGCGATCCTCGAGCCGCGGTTCGGCATAGACCCCTAGTCCTCATTCGTATATGATTGACCTGCTCGGACGTTCACGGAGGGACCCGCATGCGAAAGGCGGCGCGATCCAATTCACGTGGGAATGTGAAAGCCGCGCGACTATCACATCGGGAGGGGGCCCCGCGGACGCCCCTCCCGCACCCACTGGTCGGCGTGATCATGGGCTCCAAATCCGACTGGGAGACGATGGCCAACACCACCGGGACCCTGGAGAAGCTGGGCATTCCGTTCGAGGTGCGCGTGGTCTCGGCCCACCGCACGCCGGACCAGCTCTTCGAGTATGCCGAATCGGCCGAGCGGCGAGGGCTGGAAGTGATCATCGCCGGGGCAGGCGGCGCGGCTCACCTCCCGGGCGTGACGGCGGCGAAGACAACCCTGCCCGTGCTCGGCGTGCCGGTGGAGTCCAAGGCGCTGAAAGGGTTGGATTCCTTGCTCTCGATGGTGCAGATGCCGGCCGGGATCCCCGTGGGGACGCTGGCGGTCGGGAGGTCCGGAGCGGTGAACGCCGCGCTCCTGGCGGCGGCGATCCTGGCGAATAAATATCCTAAGGTCCGCGAGGCGCTGTCCCGCTATCGCAAGGCCCAGGCGGAAGCGGTGCTGGCCCGTCCCGATCCGCGAGAGGCCGTCTGATCGTTGCCGTGCGCGGCTCGCGCAGGGACCATCACTAGCGGGCGAGGGCCCAGAGCGTGCCGGCCAGGCCGTCCACGACGCGGGCCAGCTTGACGTAGTTCACCTTCTCCGGCGTGTCCGCCTCCGCATGGTAGTGCGGGTACCGATACAGCGCCGTGTCGGTAACCATGAGGGCGGGATAGCCTTCTGCCCAGAACGAGCCGTGGTCGCTCCAGTCCACCCCTGGCACCCACTCGAACGTCGCGATCGCTTCGACCGGAAAATCCGACTGCGCGCGGAACGAGTCGATGGCCTGGCGCATGAGCGGCCGCGAACCGAAGTTTGACACGAACAGGATGAAGTTCCCCCGGTCAGGATAGAAGAGCCGGTACAGGGCTGACGGAAACGGGAAGGCCTGGCTACCTGGCGCCTCGCTGTAATAGCCGAGGGTTTCGAGGGAGAGCATGACGCGGATCCGCTCCCCGCGGGCGCGCGCCCCCTTCGCGTACACGCGGCTGCCCATCAGGGCCGTCTGGAAGTGCGGCGGCTCCTCGTTCACGAAGGCGACGAATCGCACGGTCTTGCCCAGGTCCCTGGCGGCCGCCAGCCTGGACAGCTCCAGCAGCGCGGCGACGCCTGTCGCGTTGTCGTTGGCGCCGGGGCTGCCGATCACCGAATCATAGTGCGCGCCGACGAGGATGATGTCGTCCGGATTCTCTCGCCCGCGTCGTGTGATTTCCACGTTCGCCCACGTGTCCCGGCCGATGGCGTACTCCTGCCGCGTCACGGCATACCCCTGGTTGCGCCACGCCTGTTCGATGAAGGCCGCCGCGCGCCGCAGGGCCTGGGGGCGAAACGTGTTCCGCTCGCCGATCTCGCCGGCGAACATCTGCACGTGCGCTATGAGCGTGTCTTGATGGATCGCCACCGGCGCCCTTGCCTCCTGGTTGGATGGGCTCATTCCGAACGCTGTCGCGAGGAGCACAAGCGGCAGCGCCAGCCGCTTCCTCATCCGGGGTTTCTCCGCTCCTCGCGACACGGCGGCAAGTGTAGGCTGACGAGGCGGCCCCTGCAAGGTGTCGGTTCGAATTGACAGAGGCGGCGCTCTGGAGGTAACGTGCCGGTTCTCTTGAACCCTGACCTTCCTGACTCCTGCGTGAGCACCCTCCCAACCGCTCCCTCGTGGCGTCACGGCGTCACGCCCTACCAGTGGCGGGTCCTGCTCGTCGCCTGGCTCGGCTGGGTCTTCGATTCCATGGACGCGACGATCTACGCCATCGTCCTGCACCCGGCCCTGCAGGATCTCCTTAGAGCGTCCGTCACGGGTGGATCGGTCCCAGATGAAGCGATCGGCTGGTACGGCGGCCTTATCTTCTCCATCTTTCTGGTCGGCTGGGCGATCGGTGGCGTGCTGTTCGGGGTTCTGGCCGATTATATTGGCAGGACCAAAACGCTGATCCTTACGATCCTGATCTATGCCGTTTTCACTGGTCTGGCGGCGCTGTCGGACACGTGGTGGCATCTTGCGATCTATCGGTTCCTGACGGCGCTGGGGATCGGCGGGGAGTGGGCGGCAGGCGCGTCGCTGGTGGCCGAGGTCTGGCCGGAAGAGAAACGCGCCAAGGCGGCCGGGATCTTGCAGTCCGCCTGGGCGGCGGGCTTCTTCCTCGCCGCGGCTGTCAACCTGATCTTACGTGGATACGGTTGGCGCGTCCTGTTCCTGGTGGGCGTCCTGCCGGCACTGGTGGCTCTGCTCGTTCGTCTGTGGGTCAAGGAACCGGAGCGCTGGGTCCAGGCGCGCGCGCAGGAACTGGCCTCAGGGACAGGTCATCGGATCAAGCTCGTCGAGTTGTTCCAGGGCAGTCTGCGCCGTCCGACGCTTGTCGGATCGGTCTTGGCGTTCGTGGCGGTGTTTGGGCTCTGGGGCGCGACAAACTGGACACCCACCCTGATCGGGGCCCTCCCGGACATGCGGGGCTTGGACGCCAGGGCGCTGGAACAGTACAAGAGCTACGCCATCATGGCGCTCAATGCGGGTGCGCTGATCGGCTATCTCAGTTTCGGGGTGCTGGCGGATCGCTTCGGGCGGCGACCCGTATTTGCGCTGATGTGCGCGGGTAGCTTCGTGATGCTCCCGATCACCTTCCTGACACCGCACGCATACATGCACGTGCTGCTGCTGCTGCCCCTGCTCGGCTTCTTCAACAATGGGATCTTCAGCGGGTTCCCCATCTACCTGCCGGAACTGTATCCCACCCGCATCCGTGCGACCGGTGCGGGCTTTTGCTTCAACGCCGGGCGCGTGCTCGCCTCGGGCGGTCCGTTCCTCACAGGCTATTTAGTGACGGCGCTGGGCAGCTTCGGCCGCGCGGCTAGCGCCGTTGCCCTGATCTATCTGGTGGGTCTGCTGATCTTGCCGTTTGCGCCGGAAACGAAGGGGCAGCCCCTGCCGGAATAAGTGGGGTCAGAGTCCCTTTTCGTAATCCGTGACTCGATAAAGGGACTCTGACCCCACTTATCCGGGATTACTGCCGGGCGGTGCGCTCGTACACCTTGGCGTCGATGAAGAGATGAAGCAGGGCCGAGTCCACCTTGCCCTCCTTCGCCTCGTACCTGAGAATGTCGAGGGCCTTCGAGGCCGGGACGGCCTTTTTGTACGGACGGTCGGAGGCGGTCAGCGCGTCGTAGATGTCGCTGACGGTCATCATCCGGGTCTGAATCGGGATCTCCGGCGCGGTGATCTGCCGCGGATAGCCTTTCCCGTCCAGCTTCTCGTGGTGGCCGTAGGCGATCTCCGGAATGCGCCGCAGCTTGCTGGTCCACGGGATGGTCGCGAGGAAGCGGTAGGTATGCGTGACGTGGCTCTCGATCTCCAGGCGGTCCTCGTTGGTCAGGCTCCCCTTGGGGATGGAGAGGCTCACGAGCTCGGGGGCCGTGAGATACGGTCTGGGACCGTCGAACGAACTGTACATCCTGGCGGAGACCTCGTTGAGCCGCTCGAACCCGCCCTTTTCCAGCACCGTCGGGACATTGCACTCCAGCAGGAAACGCAGGATCTCGTCGGTGCCTTCGAGCTGGTGGCCGAGCTCCTTGTCGAGCTTCGCCAGCAGCTCGACGGTCTCGCCGGGATTGGAGAACTGGTACACCGAGAGCTTGCGTTCCAGCGCCTCCTTCTCCAGTGTCCGCTTGATGAACTCGAAGCGGGCCTTCAGGAGCGCGACCTCGTTGGGGTAGAGCTTTTCGGCCTTGACCAGCACGTGCTCGCGCACGCCCACCTTGCCGAAGTCGTGCAGGAGGGAGGCGTAGCGGATTTCCTTCATCTGGTCGTAGTCGAAGGTGACCGTGGCGTAGGGGCCGGTGTCGACCCGATCCACGACTTCGGCGAGGCCGCACGTCAGGGTGGCGACGCGGCCGGAGTGGCCGGAGGTCGTGGGATCGCGGGACTCGATGGCCACCACGCTGGCCGCGATGAAGCCTTCGAACAGTTTGTTGATCTCGTCGTAGAGGATCGCGTTCTCGATGGCGGAGGCGGCTTGCCCACCCAGGGCCAACAGCATCTCCTCGTCTTCTGCATCGAAGGGAGGTCCGGGGGCGCCCTTCTCGACTTCGGCCCATTGGTCCCCGGGGTTTTTGTTGAGCACCTGGAGCACCCCGACCACTTCATCCTTGGTGGAGAGCATCGGCACGGTGAGCATGTTCCGGGTGTGGAATCCTGTCGCCTTGTCCACGGCGGGGTTGAACCGGGAGTCTGCATAGGCGTCGGGGATGTTCAGGGGTTTTTTCGTTTGGGCGACGTGGCCCGCGATGCCCTTGGCGGCGGGAAACCGGATTTCCCGGGCGCCCTGGGCCACCTTGCTCCAGAGCTCGTCCTTGTCCTTATCGAGGAGGAAGATGCTGCCGCGCGTGGCGTCGACCACCGAGCGGGCGTGTTCCACGATCTCTTCGAGCAGGATGCCGAGATCCCGCTCCGTGGACATGGCCTTGGCCACGTTCAGGATAACCTCGAGCTTTTGAATGCGCCGCTCTTTTGGATCGAGTTGTGCCAAGCCGCGCCCTCATTGAGAATCCATTAGCGTACACCTTCCGGTCGGTGGGATCAACGAAGTACGCTATAATGCACGTCGCCATGCGGATCTGCCCCAAGTGCCGCCTCATCGCCTCGGATGATCCGGTGTGTCCGGAATGCGGATGGAACGTCGCGGCGGGCGGCGTCACCGGGCCGGCCTCCGACCTCGCGCTGCGTTACGCGGAAACCTTGCAGTACATGGCCGTCTTCACTGCCCTGATGTTCGGCGCCTCGCTGCTCGTCTCCTTCGCAACGACGCGCGGCAACCAGTTCCTGCCCGCCGTCTCGATGGGCCTGCTCGTCACCGGACTCATCGCCGACGCCTTCCTGGTACTGCTCATCTACAAGACGTCGGCCATGTTCGCCGAGGCCAGCCGCTGGATGGTGGGCGCGGTCTTGACCTTCCCGTTCGGCACCCTGATCTTTGCCTGGCTGCTCGCCAGGCGGGCCCGCCTGGGCGGCCCCGTCGTCCGCCCCACGCCTGATGATGAACCATAAGCGCACCGACATACCTTCCGGTTCGCGGCGGAGCTTCTTTACGTGGCTGATCGTCGCGGCGGCCAGCCTGATCGGCATCAGCCTGGCGGTGCCGTTGAGCGGCTACGTGGCTTCGCCCGCGCTCAAGCGGCGCGAGCGTCGGTGGGTGGACGCCGGCCCGGTGAGCGACCTGCCCGTCGGCGAGCCGGCCCAGCGCGACCTGGTCATGACGGTCACCGACGGCTACATGCAGGTGGCGGCCGTCAAGGGCGTCTGGGCGCTGCGTCGGGCGACGAACGAGGTCACGGTCTATTCGCCCATCTGCCCGCACCTGGGTTGCGGCTACCGGTGGGATGCTGGTGAGAAGGAGTTCAAATGCCCGTGCCATGGGAGCTTGTTCGACCTTAACGGGAATGTCATCGGCGGCCCAGCGCCCCGGCCGTTGGACCGCCTGCCGGTCAAGTTCGAGAACGGACATCTGCTGGTGCAGTACAAGGAATTCAAATCCGGCACTAAAGAGCAAATTGAGATTTAGCGCGCATGCTCTCCCGGCTCTACGCATGGCTGGATAGTCGGCTCAAGCTGGAGCCGGTCAAGGAAACCCTGCTCGACGAGCCCATTCCAGGGGGCGCGTCCTGGATCTACGTTTTCGGCTCGGCCACTCTCTTCCTCTTCTTCCTTCAGGCGATCACGGGCATGTTCCTGGCGGTGTATTACGCGCCGACCCCCGACCACGCGTACGACAGCATCCGCTACATCGAGACGCAGGTGCTGTTTGGCGCCTTCGTGCGTGGCCTCCACCACTGGGGCGCCTCCGCGATGGTGGTCGCCATCGGCCTGCACATGCTCCAGGTCTTTTTGTACGGAGCCTACAAACCGCCCCGCGAGCTGATGTGGATGGTCGGCGTCGTGCTCCTGGCGCTCACGATGGGGTTCGCCTTCACCGGCTATCTCCTGCCGTGGGACCAGAACGCCTATTGGGCCACGCAGGTCGGGATCAACATGGTCGGCAGCGTCCCGTTCGTGGGCACGTTCCTGGTCAAGGTCATGCGCGGGGGCGACACGCTCGGCGCCCTGACGCTGTCCCGCTTCTTCGCGGTCCACATCCTGTTTTTGCCGGCCGCCATCATGGCGCTGATCGCGCTGCACCTGTTCATTTTGCGCCGGGTGGGCCCGGCCGGTCCCTGGAGCAAGGAGCGTGCGGCCCAGCGCCGCGAAGCGTTCTATCCCCGCCAGGTCTTCATGGACGCCGTGGTGATGCTCGGCGTGTACGTGGTCGTGGTGACCCTGGCCTTCTTCATGCCCTTTCCCCTCACGGACAAGGCAAACCCCTCGGACCACAGTTTCATTCCCGTCCCGGAGTGGTACTTTCTGTTCTATTACCAGTTCCTCAAATACATGGAAGGCCCCATCCTGGGGCCGATCGCCACATGGGTGATCCCCACGCTCTTCATCGCACTCCTCCTGGCGCTCCCCTTCCTGGATCGCCATCCAGAGCGGACGCCCATCTCACGCCGGGAGGTGATCGTCATCGGGGTGTTGTTCTTGGTCGGCGTGTTCGTCCTGATCGGGCTATCCATCCGTGATCTCCAGGCCATGAAGCGGACCGATCCGGCCGTCGTCGCCGGCAGGGCCCTCTATGAGCGGTTCGGGTGCATGGGGTGCCATCGGATCCACGGCGAGGGTGGCGCGGTGGGGCCTGACCTCTCCTATGTCGGGGACCAGCGCGACCGCGACTGGCTGATCAAACACTTCCGCGACCCCCAGTCCACCTCGCCGGGATCGATCATGCCCAAGTTCCCGCTGGACGAGCAGGAGCTCAACGACCTCACGGCGTACATGCTGAGCCTCAAGAAGCGGGTCTAACTTCCGTTCCGGTGCTTGCGCGGCTCTTTCTCGATAGGCTAAGCTCGACGCATCGGTCGAACTGTTTCCATGCATGAATCTCTAGCAGGAGGAGGGATGGTGGTGAGACATGGTGCGTGGTCGGTGCTGGCGACGGTGCTGGTGCTTGGGGTGGCGGGGTGCGGGGGGCCCGGTCAGACCATTCCGCTCTCGGTCAACATTAACGCCGTGCCCGCTCCCGAGAAGGTCATCGCTCCGCTGCGGGTGGCGGTGGTCCCGTTTGAGGACGTGCGGAGTGACAAGTCCAAGATCGGACTCTACCAGCATTACGTGGAGTCGACCGTGGACACGTTGGTGCCAGCCGGCGGGTCGGCGGCCGATCAGGTCACGAACTTCGTGGTGGAGTACCTGAAGCGCGCGGGCTTTCAGGTTACCCGCGTGCAGCCGGAGCAGGCGGTCGCGCCAGGCTCGGCCGATGTTGTGCTGTCGGGCCAGATCGAATCGTACTGGAGCGAGGCCGTGACCCGGTTTGCCAGGACCGAGCTGGCGGCCAAGAACCGGCTGGTGCTCAAGGCTGCCAACGCGGGCGACGGCAGCATAGTCCGCACGACGGTGGGCGGCGAGGGGACCATGACGGTGGTCTTCTTCGATCTCGAAGATCTGGAGAAGCTCAACAGCGAGGCGTTGGGCCAGACCCTCGCGCGGTACTTGGCCGACGTGGTCGTGGCGGATCGGGCGCTCAAGCCGAAGAAGTAAGGGCGCGTAGGAATAGGGTAGCGACGATGGCCACATCCCCGGCCTCCGATGACCGTCTGCGACAGCAGCTCGAGGCGTTGCTCGCGCTGCCTGAGGCGGATCCGCACGCGGCGCTCCTGAGGGACCTGGTCGGCGCGGTCTTCCGGCTGAACGAGAACCGGCTGGAGACGCTGGACCTGAAGATCCTGCATCGCACGCTCAAAGAGATGCGCTATGCCTTCCGGCTCTTCGGGCAGTACCGGAATCGGCGGAAGGTCGCCGTCTTCGGGTCCGCGCGGATGCCTTCAGAGAATCCCCTGTACGATCTGGCCAGGCGCTTCGCCCGCCTTCTGGCCGAACGCGGGTTCATGGTCATCACGGGAGCGGGAGAGGGGATCATGCGGGCGGCGAACGAGGGGGCCGGGCGGGAGAACAGCTTCGGCGTGAACATCCTGCTCCCGTTCGAGCAGGAACCCAACCCGGCGATCGTGGACGACCCCAAGCTCATCCACTTCAAGTACTTCTTCATCCGCAAGCTCTTCTTCGTGCGGGAGTCCCACGCCTGCGCGGTGTTCCCCGGCGGGTACGGCACCCACGACGAGCTCTTCGAGATCCTCACCCTGCTGCAGACCGACAAGAACAATCCCCATCCGCTCGTGCTGGTGGACCTGCCGGGGGGGACCTACTGGCGGGGATGGGAGCGGTTTGTGCGGGAGAACATGCTGGCGCCCCGCATGCTCGCGCCGGAGGATCTGGGGCTCTTCCGCGTGGTCCACTCGGCTGAGGACGCCGTGGCCGAGATTGAGGGCTTCTATCGGATCTACCATTCCAGTCGGTTTGTGAAAGGGCGGCTGGTGCTGCGCCTGCAGCGTCCTTTGACGGCCGGGCAAGTGGACGACCTCAACGTGCGGTTTGCCCACCTGTGCCCGGACGGCAAGATCGAGCAGCGGGCGGCGCTCCCGGAGGAAGCAGACGAGCCCGAGCTACTGGCGCTGCCACGGCTGGTCGTGCCGTACCACAGACGGAGCGCGGGAGGCCTCCGTCAGCTCATTGATGTCGTGAATTTGCTGCCAACCTGACGGGCTCGAGCCGGCCCCGGCTCGATCCCGGTCAGTTGCGCTCAGTAGCGCACGGTGACGGAACTGGCGCTGCTGCGCGCTCCGAAGAACTTCCGGGAGAACTCCTCCACCACCGCAGGGTCGTAGCCCTTGCAACTGAAGATGTCGAGGTACGCCCGGTTCGTGTCGTTGGCGAAGTGTCCGCTGATCAGGGACGTCTCGATGAGCTGGATCATCGAGTAGCCTGCCACCCGTCCCTCACCGAAATGGACGATCTGGCACTCCCCGAATCGCTTCATCCCGATCAGCTTGCAGAGCGCGAGGACGTAGGCCTCGATGTGGTCACGGTCCCGGATGGCTTCCGGCCTACAATCGTGAAGATCAACTGCAGCGGAGAGGCCCCAAGCTTTCCCCTCCCTGATCAACTCCTCCGGTGATCCTACGGGAGCGGACGTTGGGGCCATCGTTGGTAAGACGGCACCTTCAGCGTTGTCTAATGCGTTCATCGATACGGAGCACCTCCTGGTTGATGTGACGGTTGTAAGGGTGACTGGCTACGCTGAACTCGCATCCTGGAAACGCACTATAGCACAGTATTTTCCACACGCAATATTTTTTTTCAGCACGCTCGAACTTTCTCGCTCCTGGTTAGTACTCTTTGGCGGGGGCGTAATCTCGGATCCGCGCGTGTGCTTCCTCGACGCTCATCCGCTTCACCTCCACCTGCCGGCGCACCCACAGTTCGTGCTGCTTGCGAAGCTGATACTCCTGCCGGCGTTGCAGCGCGCCGCCGCCCAGCGTCCAGATCGACGTGAAGAAGGTGTCCTGCTGCGCAGACAGCAGGCCGGCCTGCCCCAGGACCGCCTGCTCGTCGAACACCGGCGAGTCCCAGGCCCAGCTCTCGTCGTAGGCCGGCGCGGTTGCACAGGATGCCAGCACGAGGCCGGCCAGCAGGAGCGCCGCGGATTTCATGGCGGCAGCATAGCCGGCGGACGGGACTGAATCAAGGTCGCAACGGAGGAAGAGGTCAGGAGAATTCCGGGCTGAAGCCGCGTCTGAGCGTGTTCTCCGAGATGACAGAGCCCGAGACGAACTGGAGGAGGTAGTCCGGTCCTCCGGCCTTGGCCCCGATACCGGAGAGGCGGCTTCCGCCGAATGGCTGGCGGCCCACCAGCGCGCCGGTGATACCCCGGTTGATGTACAGGTTGCCGACCAGGAACTCCTCGCGCGCCCGCGCGATGTTGCAGGGACTCCGTGAGAAGAGCCCGCCGGTGAGCGCGTACTCGGTCGCGTTGGCGAGGGCCAGGGCCTCGTCGAAGTCCCGCGCCCGCAACACCGCCAAGACCGGCCCGAAGATCTCTTCGCAGGCCAGGCGGTGCGTTGGGCGGATGTTCGTGACGATCGCCGGTCCGAGGAAGTTCGGCCCCGGCCGTCGCGCGAGGTCCGGCAGCAACACGGGCGTCCCTTCCTGTTTCGCGATCGCCAGATAGTCCCTCACCTTCTGCACGGCGCGTTGATCGATCAGGGGGCCGAGCCCCGTGCCCGGCTCTTCGGGTGGGCCCATGCGCACGCTGCGCGCGGCCTCCACCAGCCGCTCGACGAAGGCGTCGTGGATGGCGTCCACGACGATCGCGCGCGAGCAGGCGGAGCACTTCTGCCCCTGGTAGCCCAGGAAGGAAGCGATCACGCCTGCCACCGCTTCATCCAGATCGGCGGTGTCGTCCACGATGATTGCGTTCTTGCCCCCCATTTCCGCGACGACCTTCTTCACCTCCCGCTGCCCCGGCGAGACTCGCGCCGCATCGGCGATGATCTGGAGGCCGACTGCCTTTGAGCCGGTGAAGGCGATCACGGAGACGTCAGGGTGCGCGACCAGGCGGCGGCCCGCCTCCGGCTCGCCGGGCAGAAATTGCAGGACGCCGTCCGGCAGCCCGGCCTCGCGGAAGACTTCCACCAGCGCGTGCCCGGTGACCGGGGACCTTTCCGACGGCTTGAACGCGACGGTGTTGCCGGTGACCAGCGCCGCGGCCACCATGCCGGTCGGGATTGCGAGCGGAAAGTTCCACGGGGAGAGGACCGCCACGACGCCACGCGGGCGGTACACCAGGTGGTTGAGCTCACCCGGCAGCGTCCCGAGCCGGATCGGCTCCGCCAGGTGTCGCATCTGTCGGCGGTAGTATTCGAGGAAGTCGATGGCCTCGGCCACGTCGGCATCGGCGTCGCGCCAGCCCTTGCCCACTTCCAAGGATTCCAGCGCGGCCAGATCGACCCGGCGCCGGCGCAGCAGGTCGGCGGCCTTCGCCAAGACCGCCATCCGGTCCGACGCGGGAGTCGCCGCCCAGGACCGGCCGCTCGCCACCGCGCGGGCGACGGCCTCGTCCACGTCCTCGGGGACCGCCGCGCTCACGACGCCGACCACCTCCTCGGGCCTGGCCGGGTTGCGTACGGTCAGGGCTGGTCTCGTGAGGCCTTTGGGCGGGGGGAAGGCCAGCTCGATGCGCCGCCCGAGCGTGGCGCGCACGGTGGCGAGCGCGGCACGCATGCGCTCGCGGGCCTCGGCGCGGGAGAAATCCGTGTGAGGCTCGTTCGTGAACCCCCCACCCTCACCCTCCCCCTCAAGGGGGGAGGGATGGGTGGGGGTGGCGCGTGATTCGACGGGCTCGGCCAGAACGGTCGGGGTGTCTGGGGGCTTCAGCAACTCGTCGAGGCGCTGGTTGCCCAGGAACTGGCGGCGCAGGATGGACTCGTTGGCGGTGTTCTCCAACAGGCGCCGGACGAGATAAGCCATGCCGGGAATCAAATCGCCGACCGGAGCGTAGACCCGCAGGCGATATCCGGCGTCCACGATGGCGGCCTGAAGCGGCTCGGCCATCCCGTACAGCATCTGGAGCTCCACGACCTTCGTCGCGAGCCCCTTACGTTCCGTTTCGGCCATCACCATCGCGACGTGGCGCAGGTTGTGTGTGCCAAATGCCGGCCGGATCACCACGTGGTGCTCCAGCAGGAGCGGGATCAGCCGTTCGTAGCAGGCGTCGGTGTCGTCCTTGCGGGCGAAGACCGGCACGGGCCACCCGCGCTGGCGGTGCATGATCGTCTCGTAGTCCCAGTAGGCGCCCTTGACCAAGCGGACGCCCATCGGCGTCCCGCGGGCCTCGGCCCAGGCGAGCAAGTCCCTGATGTCGCGCATGGTGTCCTTCAGGTATGCCTGCAGCGCGAGGCTGGCGAAGGGATAGGCGCGAAACTCTTCTTCCATAAGGAGGCGTCGGACGATCCCGATCGTCAGGTCCTTCCACTCGTAGTGCTCCATGTCAAAGGTGACGGCGACCCCGTGCTGCATGGCCGCGCTGAGCAGCGGGCGCAACCGGGCTGCGACGGCCGTGTAGCAGCCCTCCGGATCGATCGGATCGAACTGCGAGTAGAGCGCCGACAGCTTGATCGACACCTGGGTCCGTGGCAGCGGGCCTAGGTGGTCGGCTTCGAGAAGGGGCGAGGGCCGCCACTCGCCAGCGGCCGCTGCCAAGGCCGTGATGGCCTCGCGGTAGCGAGCGGCGTAGGCTTCGGCTTCCGGCTCGCAGACTGTCGCCTCGCCCAGGAGGTCCACCGAGTGCGCGATGCCGCGCTTCCAGAGGTCGGCGACGGCCGGGAGCGCCTCCTTCATGCCAGCGCCCACAATGAACTGGTTCGCCATCTGGATCGCCTGGGTGTAGATCGTGTCGGCGGTCACGCCGGCTCCGAAGCCGACGGAGGAGAGGGCCCGCATGCCCCAGCGCATGAGCGAGCGCCCGCCAGGGGCGTCCCGCAGGCCGGCGTCCTGGCCGAAATACTCGTCCACGAGACGCTTGATCTGGGACGGGGTCTTCAGGGTGGGCAGGACGTCAATGAAGCGGAAGAGCTGGACCTTGAAGGCGTCGTCGCGGATGGCCCATTCGAGGAGCCGGCCGGTCCACCATTTGCGGTCGAAGAGGCGGGGCGTGGTCGCGGTCGCGGCCTCGTACAGCCGCGTCGCGTGGCGGCAGATGTCGTCCTCTGTGGCGACGCCCATGGCCTCGGACCCTTTCGATCTCCATTATACACCGCGCCTTGGCGCCGTCCTGTCCTTGAAATCCCTGGCAATGCTGGGCTAGACTGCGCGCATGGCTGAGATTCCCGTCATCACCATCACCGGCTCCCAGCAGAAGGAGCCGAAGGAGTTCTTCACGCGGGTCTTCTGCCTGCGCAAGGAGACGCCCCCGCTGGGGCTGCTGGTTGACTATCTGAAGTCACGGGGTGCCAACCCGATCATCCCGGCGGAGGTCAATGAGAAGCTGTTGAACAGCTGGAACTGGGTCGGGATCGAGATCGGGTACGCGAAGGACCGCAAGCCGATACTTGTCACCTGCGTGCGCAAGGGCAGCGCCCAGGACGGGGTCTTCAAGCAGGACATCGAGGGCCTGCTCAACTACGTGGAAGCCCACCGCGAGCTCGATAACTGGCGCGTCGTGGACCAGTTGCGGGGTTGCCGGTTCTACATTGCGAACGTCCTGGACAAGAACGACATCACGGAGGAGGGCTACGACTTCAACAGCTGGGTCCTCCAGTTCTTCGAGGAGAACTGCGACGGGATGGTCCAGATCGACGGCCAGGGCTTCTACGATCCGGAGACCGGCGAGCTGCTCTTCGAACTGCCGCCGAACGACGACGAGCCCGAGCCGCCCCAACCCAGCTTGCTCAATCCGGAGAAGCCGAGCCAGCCCGCCAGCTAGGCACGCAGTGAGTCTGGACACATTCCAAAACAGTGTGCTATGGTCATGGCCTCGCTTGGCCGGTGCGCCTGTAGCTCAGTGGATAGAGCACAAGCCTCCGGAGCTTGGGGCCGCAGGTTCAAATCCTGTCAGGCGCACCAACCCCCAGCTTCTCGCCGATCCTTCCTGGTGGGCCGTTAGCTCAGTTGGTAGAGCAGCTGACTCTTAATCAGCGGGCCGCAGGTTCGATCCCTGCACGGCCCACCACCCCAATTGTTGTGCCCCACTTAAAATTTGGACAGGTAGCTTTAGTCAGGTGGATGCAGGAAACCCACTGAAATTATTCAACACCCATCGTAGCGGAAGACCGCCGAGGCCCTCTCAACAGAGTAATGAGCGAGTGCACTCGGATGTCCCTTGAGAAGTGGAGACTCGAACCAGAAATTAAGTGGGGCAGTACAACGATGAGGAATACGGACTCGGAGGGTTAGGAAAACAAATGAGGCAACGATGCCTCCGCAGGGTTAGGTTGTGCAGGGTTAGATTTTAGATGGCATAAATCGATAGCTTGCATTCGATTTTTGTGTACGGTATGATGCCGCCAGTCTAACCTGGCCATGGTACGCCGGTGCTGTGGTCCCCCCGGCCCGGCTCCAGCGTCCAACCCAGGGCAAACCCGTAACGAAGGAGATCCCGAAGGAAGGGAGGTACGTATGGATGAGTCCAAGGGTATTGTTGAGTCCGTCAAGGAGGCGATCGTCGGTTCGATCCGGGGCACTGGCGAGATCGCGAGCGCCGTAGTTGACACCGTCAGCGGGACCTTGGTGCACACGATCAAGGGCACGGGTGCTGTGGGAACCGCCATCACTAGTATCGTGTCCGACATTCTGCGGGGCGTCATCCAGGGGACGTCCCAGATCGGCGGCGACGTGGGAGTCGCGGCCAAGGAGGCCGTTCTGGGCGTCCTACGCGGCACGAAGGAGGTCGGCGTCGGAGCCAGCGAAGCGATCAGCGCTAGCGCGAGTGCGGTCGTCAAAGCGACGGCTGAGGTCGGGGGCGATGTCGCAAAGGCCGCGCGGAGCGCCGTGGAGGGCGCGATTGCGGGCGCCAAGGAGTTGGGCATCAACGTCGAGGAAGCCGCAACGGCCGCGGCGACCGGGGCCATTAAGGGCGCCGGCTCGATCAGCAAGGCGGCGGTGGAGCAGGTCCGAGACGTGGTGACGGGAACGATCAGTGGTGTCAAGGTTGTGGTGAAGGAGCCGTTAAAGTAACCGGTCACCGCGCCGCACCTCGCCGTCCACACGCATCGACGACCGCGCCCTGCGGGTCGTGCTGCCACCCAGCGCGAAATTTTCTTGACAAAACCACGCCAAAGTCATGTAATTAAGGAAGTTTTGCTCTTCAGCCAGCCTTAGCGGGCAGGCGCAGAGGCCTGTAAGTTGAAGGCGCAATCGGTCCTCTCCCTTGGACCAAGCGGGAGAACGCGATTGCGCCTTGTTTTTTGGGGGCAGATCGCTACATGAGCGAAGCAGACGAACGAGCCTCATTGAATCAGCCCTCTCTAACGGGAGGGGACCCCGCTGACACCCCTCCCGTACCCACTGTATCGCCGGTCGGCCTGCGGCGTCGTGGTCGTCCGAAGGGGCAGAGTTACATGGAACCGGCCCTCCTTGTGACCATCCGGCAGCGGCTAAAGCTTTCCCAGGCGATCCTCGCCAAGATCGTGGGGGTATCGCGCACCACGGTCAGCATGTGGGAGAACGGACACGTACCGATTCCCAAGGCGGCGGTTGAGTTGCTCAATCGGCTGTTCCCCTGGCTCGATCGACCAGTAAGACAATATTCGCAGCCTCCCGTCTGAGCCGTCGCCGGCCCCGTTCTTCTGCCAACCTTGAAACGCGGCGCCTCGTTGGGTGCCGGGCTTGCCCTGACCAGTAACGAGGGGCTCGCCTTGACAAGCCATAGGCTATGAGATAGGTTGACCTTCTCTCAGGAATAACCAGACGTTGGGTATGGTTGTATGGATCCATCCGATTCGACAGTGCCGCCGGCATCCAGCACTCCTGCGCCTCTGGTAGCAACGCCTCCTGCTCCGCCCGCTCCGCCTGGCGGACCAAACGCCATCGCTCCGGGAGCCTTCCGCGGTGTCTCGCTGGAAGGGCTCAGAGCCTACCTGCACAAGAATTTCGAGCAGCTGTTTGTCTTGCTCACGCTCGTCGCGACCGTCCTGATCAACTACTTCATCGAGCAGAAGATCGCCTTCCTGAACTTCTACTTTCTGCCGATCATCCTGGCCGGCTACTACCTGGGCCGAACGAAGGCCGTGCTGGGTGCCGTCTTATCTTTCCTGGTGATGCTGCTGTACGTGTACCTGCGGCCCGAGGCGTTTTTGACGCCGCAAGGCTATCTGGCGGAAGACCCGGAGGTCGCGCTGTATCTTCAAATCTTAATCTGGGGGTCGTTCCTCGTCCTGGCCGGCGCGGTCGTCGGAGGGCTGCATGAGAAGCTGGCCCGGGAGTTCGCGACCACACGCCGGCAGAACGAGGTGCTCCAGAGACAGCAGGATGAGCTCAACATGGCCAACCTGGCGCTGAAGGCCAGCGCCGAGAACCTGGCGTTCCTGAATCAGGAGCTCCAGCGCCGGCAGGAGGAGCTCAACCACGCCAACACGGCGCTGAGGGACTACAGCGAAAACCTGGAGGTCAAGGTACGGGAGCGCACCGAGGAGCTCAACCGCGCCCACGCGTCGCTGAAGGACTACGCCGAAAACCTGGAATACAAGGTCACGGAGCGGACCGAGGAGCTGGAGAAGTCCAAGCACTCCATCGAGGCACTCAAAACCAAGGTGGAGGAGGCGCTGTACTCCACCATGGACTCTTCCGTGGTCAAATTGATCATCGAGGGGCGGCTGCGCAACGAGAAGCGCAACATCAGCGTCCTGTTCTCCGACCTCGTCGGCTTCACCACCCACTCCGAGCAGAATCCCCCCGAGATCGTGGTCCGCGACCTCAACCGCTACATCGGCGACATGGAACCCATCCTGCTGGCCTATCGCGGCCACATCGACCGGTACATGGGCGACGGCATCATGTGCGAGTTCGGGGCGCCGCTGGATTTCGAGACCTACCGGATCCTGGCCGTGCTGGCGGCGATTAAGATGCAGGACAAGATGGCCAAGGTGAATTATCCCTGGGAGATGCGCATCGGCGTGTGCTCAGGGTCCACTATCACGGGCCTGGTTGGGAGCAAGCGCCAGTCGTATACCGCCATCGGGGACGTGGTCAACATCGCCGCGCGGCTGCAGAAATCCTGCACGCCGGGCAAGGTGCTGATCGATCGGTACACGTACGAGACCGTCAGCCTCTTCATCGATGCCCGCAAGAAGCGTGACCTTCCCGCCAAGGAGGTCCTGGGGTCGGACAAGGAGCGGCGGCTGGAGGCGCTCCACGAAAAGGTCGCGGCGGAACCCACCAACGCCGTGCACCATTTCCAGATCGGGCAAATCCATCTCGGGCTCAACGAGCCGGTCGAGGCCCTGCAGTATTTCGAGCGCGCCTTGCACCTGGATCCGAACGAGATGAAGTTCAAGCTGGCGTACGCCGAGGCCGGCCTGAAGATCCGCGAGAGCGAGAAGATCGACATCCGGGGGCGACGGCAGCGCATCGAGGCCTACGAGGTCATCGGCATCAAGGATCCCTTCGAGGACCGCAAGAAGGTCTCCCAGGGCTTCGCGCACGAATACGAGTACGTGCAGAATCTCATCCAGATCCCGTCCGATGTGGTCCTGCCCGTGGAGGCCTTGGACGGCAGCATCGGGCATTCCAAGATGGTCGCCATCTTCGCCTACGCCCTGGCCACCTATTTCAACCTGCCGGATAAGGATAAACTCGACATCCTCCAAGCCGGCTTTCTGGCGGACATCGGTAAGGAGATCGTGCCTCATCATCTGCTCAACCGCATGGGGAGCCTCAGTTCCTGGGAACTGGACATGGTGAAGATGCACCCGGTGGAAGGGTCCAGAACCCTGCGGAAGTTGGGCTACGATAACGAGGAGATCATCAAGATCGTGTATCACAGCCACGAGAACTACAACGGCACGGGCTATCCGGACGGGCTCAAGGGTGAAGACATCCCGCTCGGCTCCCGGATCGTGGCGGTGGCCGACGCGTACGACGCGCTGATCTCCTGGCGTCCGTACCGGGACCCCTGGGAGCGCCACGTCGCCCTGGACGAAATCGCCCGCGGTGTCGGCAAAGGCGTCTACGATCCCAAGGTCGCGGATGGCCTGATCAAGATCATGGCGCGCTGACAGGTCCCCCCCGCGCCCCCGCCCCGTTTACGCCGGCGTGGCGCCTAGCCGCATTCTTGCCCTTCCAAGTCCGCCCCCATCGGTACTCTTGAAGACCCCGCGGGAAGAAGCTTAGTATGATCCAGAGAGGCCTTCCATGAAGACTTACCATATCATCGGCTGGGGACTCCTGACAGCGGCGGCCTGTCTCCTGCCCTCTCCGGTCCGAGCCGATTCGCCGGTCCTGGCGACCGTCGGCGGCACGCCGATCACGACGGCGGAGATCGAGCAGGCGCTCCGGCTCCCGCTCTATGACTTGGAAGTGGAGAAGTATCGCCTGACGCGACGGAAGCTGGACCAGACGATCGTCGAACGGTTGCTTGCGCGGGCGGCGGCCGAACGCGGGCAGACGGTGTCGGCCTTCGTCACGGCGGAGGTCCAGGCCCAGATCGCGGCGATCACGCCGGAGGAGATCGCCGCGCGCGTGCAGGCGGACCGGGCCAAGCTGCCGCCGGACGCAGAGCAGGCCCACAAAGAGGCGCGGAGCTCCCTGGTCCGCGAACGCGCCCGGCGAGCGCTCCAGGAATTGGTCGAGCGGTTGTCCCGCGAGGCCCAGGTGACAGTGACACTCCGTCCCCCTGAGCCTCCCGTCATGACCGTCCCCGTGGGAGACGGCCCGGCGTGGGGTCCACCGGCGGCGCCGGTCACGATCGTCGAGTTCGCAGATTTCGAATGTCCGGTATGCAAGGAGAACCTCCCGATCTTGCAAGAGATGCGCAGCCTCTATCGGGAGCAGGTCCGGATCGTCTACCGGAACTTTCCTCTCGCGTCGCACCCGCAGGCACGCCCGGCGGCCGAAGCGGCCAACTGTGCGCACGAGCAGGGCCAGTTCTGGGCGTATCACGACGCCCTTTTCGCCAAGGCGCCCGATCTCCAACCGTCGGATTACGTGCAGTTGGCCGAGCGTCTGAAGTTGAACGCCGCGGACTTCGCCGACTGCCTGAGCAGTGATCGGCCGAAGGTCGCCGTAGCCAGAGACCTCGCGGACGCCCAAGCGTTGGGGCTCAGCGGGACCCCGACCTTCTTCATCAACGGGCGCTACCTGTCCGGGTTCCAATCATTGGACGCGCTCCGGCAGTACATCGACCGCGAGCTGCAGGCTGCCGGCAACGGTGCGCATCCGGGAGACAAGGCCCCGGAGGCAGGGCCCCGTTGATTTCGCGTGCGTGCACGGGTCTGGTGCCCGCTCTGGTCGTGACGGCGGCCGTGCTGGCGCTGCCGCCGGCGGCGTCCGCGAACGAAGCGAAGCCGGCGCCCGTCATCGTGCCGTTGGTCAATCCGATCGGAGAGGGGAAGGGGAGCTTCCGCGGGGGCCTCTTCCGCAAGATCGTCACCGCGCGCGGGTTCGAAATCGACGACAGCCGAACCGGGTTCCACGAGGTGAAGGCCGTCGGGAGCACCAATACGTTTACGCCGGACACGCCCGCGATCTATGTCGTCGTCGAGTTCCTGCAATCGACCTTCGACATCTTCCGCCTCGTCGGGCGCTTCATCCTGGAGGATCCGGCAGGGAAGCCCGTGGGCACCGTCCTCCACGTGGACCGGGCCCAGTTCGAGAACGAGGACACGGGGGGCTACCTGGTCATGAAGCAGCCGCCCGGCGGCTTTCCCGTCGGCAACTACCGCGTCGAGATCCATTACGAGAACATCACCGACATGAGCCTGCTGACCCTCGCCCGCTTCAAAGTCGTCCCGGCGGCGGGCGCTGCCGGCCAGAAGCCTTAAGTGCCCGATGCCTTCCGCTCCTCATACCGCGCCTCCGCTTGCGGTGAAGGTCCGCCCCGCCGCCCTGGGCGATCTTGATGTGCTGATGCGGTTCAACGCCGCCATCGCGCAGGAGACCGAGGGCCGCCGTCTCAACATGGAGCGGCTGCGGCAGGGGACCCGCGCGGTCCTGGAGTCCAGCGAACGCGGGTATTATCTGGTGGCCGAGACGGACTCGGTCGTCGTCGGCCAGTTGTTCATCACCTATGAGTGGAGCGACTGGCGCAACGGCGTGTTCTGGTGGATCCAGAGTGTGTACGTCGAGCCTTCAGTGCGGGGCCGCGGCGTGTACCGCGCCCTCCACGAACGCGTCCTGCAAGATGCCCGTGCGCGCGGTGACGTGTGCGGCCTGCGTCTCTATGTGGAGAAGGAGAATGAGGCGGCGCAGGAGGCGTACACCCGGTTGGGGATGACGATGACCCCCTATCACGTCTACGAGCAGGACTTCGTGCTCTGAGCTAACTTGACTGGGAGCGGGATCATACAGTACAACACTGGTGTGTCTCTCCTGATTCCCTGCGAGAGTGGCGGAACTGGCAGACGCGCGAGACTTAGGATCTCGTGGGAACAACCGTGGGGGTTCAAGTCCCCCCTCTCGCACCAATGAGACCGTCGCAACACTGACTTCACCGATGAAACTCGAAGTGACCGAATTGGGCCCGGTGAAACGGGCCGTCCGGATCGAAGTGCCGGCGGAGGACGTCGCCAAGCGGTTCCGGGACGTCTACGCGGACCTCCGGAGTCAGGCGCATATCCCGGGCTTTCGCCCCGGCAAGGCGCCGCTCGCCCTGCTGGAAAAGCGCTATGCGAAGGCCGTCGAGGACGACGTCGTCCGCTCGCTTGTCCCCGAGTATTATGAGAAGGCCATGAAGCAGGTGGGGTTCGCCCCCGTCGCCGTGGATCTGCCGCCGATCGAACGGATCAAGATCAAGGACGGCGCCCCGCTGGTCTTCACGACCACCGTGGAGATCAAGCCTGTCTTCGAGCTCCGGGAGTACAAGGGCGTCACGCTCAAGCAGGACAAGCGGGCCATCACGGAGGAGGAGCTCGACAAGGCAATGCAGGTCCTCCGGCAGCAGCATGCTCAGATCGAAGTGGTCAAGGGGGATCGGGGCGTCGTCGAGGGCGATTACGTGCAGGTCCGCCTCGAGCAGGTCGAGGGGCCGAACCAGCCGGACGGATTCAAGCCCGAATCCCACCTGTTCCGCGTTGGCGACAAGACCCAGTTCTACGGGCTGACGCTGGACGAGGCGGTCCTCGGCAAGAAAAAGGACGAGGCACTCGAAGTCAGCCAGGAAGGGACGGGTACAGCCCGGGGGATGGTGCAGACGATCAAGCAGAAGGTCCTGCCTGAGCTGGACGACGAGTTCGCCAAAGACCTGGGCGACTACAAGACCCTGGCGGAGCTCCGCGAGAAGGTTCGCACGCAGCTCGAGCAGAGCCTGAAGCGGGACATCGAAGAGACGTACAAGGACCAGCTCATGAAGCGGCTGGTGGACCTTCACCACTTCGACATTCCAGAGTCGCTGGTCCAGCGCGAGCTGGACGCCATGGTCCAGAGCGAGCGCACGCGGCGGCACCGGATCCGGCACATGCTGTCGCAGGGGGAGGCGCGCCATCAGGAGGACGAGAAGTTCGATGTCCGGAAGTTCCGGGAGGAGAGCCTCCCCACGGCCCAGCAGCGCGTCAAGCTGGGCTTGGTCCTGGAGGCGATCGCGCAGAAGGAAGGCGTCGCGGTGACCGACGCGGACCTCGAGTACGAGTGCCGCCAGATGGCACGCGCGCTGCAGGTGGACGTGGCGGAGGTGGTGAAGATGCTGAGGGTCGGGGGCGAGGACGCGGTCGAAGACCTCAAGTCCCGCATCCTGGCGGAGAAGGCCTTGCAGTTCGTCTATGAAAAAGCCATCATCCAGGTCTGATGAACTCCCAACCTGAGAGTGTGAGATAATGAGAGATATGAGAGAGACCTCCCAGATGCTCATCCCGATGGTCATCGAGCAGACCAACCGGGGCGAGCGCGCCTACGACATCTATTCCCGCCTCTTAAAGGATCGTATTATCTTCATCGGCACGCCGATCGACGACGTGGTCTCGAACCTCCTCATCGCCCAGCTGCTGTTCCTCGAAGCCGACGACCCCGAGAAGGACATCAACGTGTATGTCAACACGCCGGGCGGATTGGTGACGGCCGGACTGGCGATCTACGACACGATACAGTACGTCAAGCCCGCCATCGCCACCATCTGCGTCGGCCAGGCCGCGAGCATGGGGGCGCTCCTGCTGGCCGCCGGGACGAAGGGCAAGCGCTACGCGCTGCCGAACTCCCGGATCATGATCCACCAGCCGCGCGGCGGGTTCGAGGGCCAGGCCACCGACATCGGCATCCAGGCCGAGGAGATCATCAAGATCCGCAAGCGGCTGGACGAGATCATGGCGAAGCATACCAACCAGTCGGTCGAGAAGGTCCACAAGGACTCGGAGCGCGACTATTTCATGTCCGCGGAGGAGGCGAAGGCCTACGGCCTCGTGGACGAGGTCATCACGCGGGCGCCGAAGAGCTTCCGGCCGTCCAAGGATGGCTCCGACAAGAATTCCGATATAGTGAAGTAGCGCGGGGGCTCGGGAAGAGGGAGAGCTGATGGCGAAGCAGGAAAAAGGGGACGCGCAGTTGCGGTGCTCCTTCTGCGGCAAGGGACGCGAGGAGGTCCGGAAGCTGATCGCCGGGCCCACGGTCTACATCTGTGACGAGTGCGTGGACCTCTGCAACGACATCATCGCAGAGGACCTGGAGGAGAAACAGGAAGCCGTCTCCTCCAAGCTGCCCAAGCCCAAGGAGATCATGCGCACCCTGGACCAGTACGTCATTGGCCAGGAGCGGGCCAAGAAGGTGCTGTCGGTCGCCGTCCACAACCACTACAAGCGCATCTCCTCCAACACGCTGGACGACGTCGAGCTCCAGAAGGGCAACATCCTCCTCATCGGCCCCACCGGCACCGGCAAGACCCTGCTGGCCCAGACCCTGGCCCGCATCCTCGACGTGCCGTTCACCATCGCCGACGCGACGACGCTGACCGAGGCGGGCTACGTCGGCGAGGATGTGGAGAACATCATCCTCAAGCTGGTGCAGGTCGCCGATTACGACGTGGAGCGGGCGGAGCGCGGCATCGTCTACATCGACGAGATCGACAAGATCAGCCGCAAGAGCGACAGTCCCTCAATCACGCGGGACGTCTCGGGCGAGGGCGTGCAGCAGGCCCTGCTCAAGCTCATCGAGGGGACCGTGGCCAACGTCCCGCCCCAGGGCGGGCGCAAGCACCCGCATCAGGAGTTCATCCAGGTGGACACGGCGAACATCCTGTTCGTCTGCGGGGGCGCCTTCGTCGGGCTGGAGACCATCGTCGAGCAGCGCCTCAACCAGAGATCGATCGGCTTCGGCGCCGAGATCAAGGGCAAGCACGAGCGGCGCACGAGCCACCTGCTGTCGAAGGTGCAGCCGGAAGACCTGCTCAAGTACGGGCTGATCCCCGAGTTCGTGGGACGGCTGCCGGTCGCCGCCACGCTGGAGGAGCTCGACGAGAAGTCGCTCATCCGCATACTTACGGAGCCCAAGAACGCGCTCCTCAAGCAGTATGAGAAGCTCCTGGCCTTCGAGAAGGTGAAGTTGAAGTTCACCGAGAACGCCGTGGTCGCGGTGGCGCGCAAGGCGTTCATGCAGAAGACCGGCGCGCGGGGCCTGCGCTCCATCCTCGAAGAGGTGATGCTCGACGTGATGTACGAGATCCCCTCCCAGCGCGAGATCCGCGAGTGCGTGATCACGGAGGACGTGATCGAGGGCAAGGTCTCCCCGCTGCTCATCAAAGACCACGAAAAGGGCGTCAAGTCGGCTTAGCTTGACCTAACCTCCCACGCGCCTCGCTCGCTACACACTCTACCTGCTTCTCGTCCCGGTTCTGGCCGCGGCTAGCCTCTTGTCGTACGGGCTCGTCACGCTGCCGGACGTCGCACAACTCGCCGGGGCGAACCCGAACACCAGCGTGCTGATCGAGGCGCGGCGGGCCGAGGCCGCCGAGAAGGGCCGACCCTTCACGCTGTCCTGGACCTGGGTGCCGCTGGCGGACATCTCGCCCCATCTGCAGAAGGCGGTCATCGTGGCTGAAGACGCGTCGTTCTACGAGCACCACGGGTTTGATTGGGAGGGCCTCCAGGAGGCGCTCACGCGCAACTGGGAGCAGGGCAAGCTGCGCCGGGGCGGCAGCACGATCACTCAACAGCTGGCGAAGAACCTCTACCTCTCCTCCGAGAAGAAGCTCCTGCGGAAAGCCCGCGAGGCCCTGATCGCGTGGGAGATCGAGCGGCGTGTGCCCAAGACACGCATCCTGGAACTCTACCTGAACGTCGCGGAATGGGGCCACGGGGTCTTCGGCGCCGAGGCGGCGGCGCGCCATCACTTCGGGATATCTGCCGCCGAACTGACGGAGGACGAGGCGGCTCTGCTCGCCGCGTTGCTCCCCTCGCCACGACGCAACGACCCCCTCCAGCTCACGCCCTATCTCGCCAGGCGCCAGCAGGACATCCTCTACTGGATGCACAAGCTCGACTGAAGCGGCCAGGCGCCTACTGTAGCTTCTCGATCCGGACGCCGATCAGACGGAGTGGTTTCAATTTCGGGTTCTCCCGCCGGTCCAGGAACGGCAACAGGAGCTTCCACGCTTCGAATTCCAGGGCCGCCACGGAATCAGCCGGCTGGGGGAGCGTGTGGGCGCGCGTGTGGGTTTCGAAGTCGGCGAACCGCACCTTCGCGACGACCGTGCGGAACTGCGTGAACCCCTCGGCGGCCAGCCGCTGGATGACGTTGCGGCACAGGTCCTTGAGGCGATCGCCGATGAAGATCGAGTCGAGGATGTCCCGGTCGAAGGTTTCCTCCTCGCCGATCGACTTGGGCTCGTAGCTTTCTTGAATCGGGGTGTCGTCCCGCCCGCGGATCATGTCGAAGAACTCCGCGCCGCGTTTCCCGAACCTATCCTGTAAGGCGTCCCGCGAGAAGCGCTTCAGGTCTCGCACGAGCCGGACCCCCTGTTTCGCCAGCTCCGTGTCGGTCTTGGGACCGATGCCGGGGATCTTGCGGACGGGCAAAGGCTCGAGGAACGGTTCGGCCTCCTCCTCGCGGACGACGGTGAGTCCGTCCGGCTTCTTCTCGTTCGAGGCGATCTTCGCGATCAGCTTGTTGGGGCCGATCCCGACCGACGCGGTCAGTCGCTCGCGGTCCCGGATCGCGCGCTTGATGTCCCGGCAGACTGCTTCCCCACTCTCGTACGAGCCGGCAAAGCTCAGGTCTGCATAAGCTTCGTCGATCCCCGCTTCTTCCACCACCGGGGCCAAGCCCCGAATGATCGCCATCACGCGCTGAGAGACCGCGGCGTACTTTTTCATGTCCACGCTCAGGAACACGACGGGCGGCTTGCCCTGGCGCCGGGCGGCCTCCGAGAGACGCCAGGCTGTGGAGATCGGCAGCGCGGAATGGATCCCGTACTCGCGGGCCTTGTAGTTCGCGGCGGCCACGACGCCGCGGCCTTTGCCGCCTTCCGGATCGGCCCCGACGACGATCGGCAGCCCGCGAAAGCGCGGCGTGTCCCGCTCCTCCACCGACGCGTAGAACGCGTCCATGTCAATGTGCGCCACGATGCGCATGCCCTCATTGTAACCTTTCTCCACCCATGGAGAACCGACTCGCGATGTTCTGTGCGCGACTCGGGTGACGCTGGTAGGGGGCCACCCGCCGCCTAGAGGCAAGTCTTCGCAGCCGAAGCCGGCGGGGGAAACCGGCGGCAGGACCCGAGGAGCGATTCTAGAGGAGGTGATCCAGAATCTCGTCCCAGGTGTGCACGCGGCGGACGTTGGGATGCGCGAGCGGATGGGCGTTCCACGGACGCGTGAGCAGATACACGGTGGCGCCCGTCTCGGCGATGCGGTGGGCGTGCTCGTGCCGGTCCTCGATGAAGGCATGGTAGGGGATGCCGAGTGCGTGCTTGTCGTCGTTGAAGTGGAGCTGATCGTAGGGCAGGCCCTTGGCGCGCAGCCAGTATTCGGTGCCGGCTTTGGACTCCGGGTTGCGGCTGGTGACGAGCGCGATCTCGTAGCGTCGCGCCAAGCGGACGAGCGCGGTTTTCGCGCCAGGCACGACCTTCAGCGTCCGGCACGCTTCGACATTGAAGATTCGAAACACTTGGATGAGCTGCTCCTCAGTCACCCCGTAGGCCATGTACTCGTACTGGGTCATCTGGTGCTCTTTCAGTCTGATCCCGAACATCTCCCGGATCATCGCCCGCAGCCGCGCGTCCGACTCTGCCAGTACATTGTCGATATCCACACCGAGGATCGGTTTACCACTGTCCACCTTCCGCTGTGATGGTCTGCGGCGCCCTCTCATGATTTTTTCCCACTTGTCGTCTCGTTGAGCATGGCTTTGGCGAGACGCCGGACATCTTCATTAGCGTCCTTGAGCGCGGCGGTGAGCGCGGGCCTGGCGGCCTCGCCGCCGAACTTGCCCAGCCGGAACGCGGCTTCGACGCGCACGCCCGGATCGGGATCTTTGGTCAGCACCTTGCTAAGCGGGGCGACCGTCTGCTGATCGGCGATCTCACCCAGCGCAGCCACGGCCCACCGGCGGACACGGGCGTCCCGGTCAGCCAGCAGCTTGGTCAGGACCGGAACAGCCGCGCGCGCTTCCATGCCGCCTAACGAGGCGGCGGCGAGGCGTTTCGCATCGGCCGGGGTCGCCGGCTCTTGCAGGCGTTCGAGCAGCAGCTCGATGCCGACTTGCGTGTCGCCCGTGAGCCCGAGCGCCATTGCTGCGGCTTCGCGCACTCCGAGGTCGTGGTCGAACAGCAGCGACGCGAGGGGCGAGCGGTCCGGACCCACGGCGTCTTCGCCGATCATGCCCAGCGCCCATGCAGCGTGACGGCGCACGCCGGCATCCGGGTCGCGCAGGGCTTCCACGAGGGCCGGGACCGCTTCCTTGCGCGCGATCTTTCCGAGGGACTGCGCGGCAGTGCGCCGCTGGTCCGGGTTCGGGTCTTTCAGCACCGCCAGCAGGCGCGGCAGCGCCCGTTCCGGCGCGGGGTCGGCATAGTCCGTGGACACAACGCAGCCGGCGAGGCTCAGACTGATAAGGAGGGGCGCCAGGAAGAGACAGGAGGCGCGAGCGGGGATCGGCATTATTTCGGCGGTTCTTCGACCTTGGGAGTTTCCTTGACGGAGTCGATCGAGGACTGGATCTCTTTCTGTGCGGCTTCTACTTCCGCTTTGATCGTGTGCATGGACGGATCGATGGCGCGGCGCACGTCATTGGCGGCCTCGCGGAAGGTGCGCAGTGCGTCGCCAACGCCCGAGCCCAGCTTTTCCAGGTCTTGCGAGGTTGGAGCCTTGCTGGCGGGGGCTGCCGGCGGCGGCTGCATGCCGGCCGCCTCCAACGCCTGGCGATCCATCGTGGGCACGTTCGCCTCCGGCTGCTGTGCTGGCTGTGGCTTGTCCTTCAAGGCGGCCTGCCGGGCCATGACGCGTTCGACGGCGGGCTTGTTCACGACGGCTTTGAAGCCGGCAGGCTGCGCCGGTGCCGTCGGAGCCGCGCCCGGTGTTCCGGGGCCGGGCGTTCCGGCCTGAGGCGGCGGCGCGACTGGAGGCGGCGCGACCGGTTTCCAGGCTTGCTGGGCGACCATGTACGCGGTCGTCCCGGGCGTCGCGGCCGGTCCCATCTGCGGCGGAACGGGCGGCGGTGCCTTCGGCGCCGCCTGCGCGGCAGTCGCGGCCGGTTGCGGGGCGGGCTGGCCGGCCGGCTGCGGCGGTACGGGCTGGGACCCGCCGGAGACGACTTGCGCGTCCACCGCCTGCGCCTGCTCCGGCGCCTCGGGGATCGGTTCGGCCTCCCGCATCTCTTTCTTGAAACTCTTTAAGGCCTTCCCCACGCCCTCGCCGATCTTCGGCAGCTTGCCCGCCCCGAAGACGATCAGGACGATCACCAGGATCAGGATCAGCTCTGTCACGCCCATCGTGCCGAACATACGATTACTCTAACCGCCGGCTCTAATGGGTGTCAAGGAAAGGATGGGCACGATGGCGGTCTGGATGGGGACGCCGGTGACGAGCGCGTCGGTCTCGGTGAGATAGACGTCCACCTCGCTCCGGATGCCGAATTCGTCAGGGAGATAGATGCCGGGCTCGATCGAAAAGCACGTGTGCGGGAGCAAACGGCGCCCGTCACGGGTCTCGAGATTGTCGATGTTGGCGCCGTTGCCGTGCACTTCTTCGCCGATCGAGTGCCCGGTGCGGTGGAGGAACCGGTCTCCGTACCCCGCCTGCCGGATCACGCGGCGGCTCACGTCGTCCACGTCCCCGCCGTGCGGGAAGCGGCCCGCGCGCACTTCCTGCTGGACGTACGCGATGGCGGCGTCGCGGGCGTTCGCGACGATCGCGAAGATCTCGGCGTGGCGGGCTGGCACGGTCTCGCCCACGTAACCGGTCCAGGTGATGTCCCCATACATGCTGCCCGGCGCCGTGTTCTTCGCCCACAGGTCGATCAGGACCAGGTCCCCGCGCCGGATCGGCAACGAGCCGTGCTCCGAAGGAGAGTAGTGCGGGTCGGCGGCGTGGGCGTTGACGGCGGCGATGGGCGGCGCGTAGGTGTGCATGCCGCGCGCGGTGATGCGGGCCAGGATGTCCTGCTGCAGGTCGCGCTCGGTGAAGGTCGCGCCGCGGACGATCTCCTCGCGGACGCGCGCGAACGCTTCGTCCACGATCTGTCGCAGCTTGGCGGCCGCCTCGCAGTGCGATGCGTACTGGTCCTTCGTCCAGACCGCTTCGAAGCGCTGCACGAGGTCGGCCGAGGTCACGACTTCTACGCCGAGTGACCGGACGAGTTCGATGGTGCCGGCGTCCACGCGCGAGATGTACGGGATGGCGTTCAGCGGCGAGTACTGCATGGCAATTCGAACGGGGGCCCGTGCGCCCCTTGGAATGGGCTCCGAGGTCCACGACCCCCACATTCGAGCCGGCTTACGAGATTGACGGCCAAGCGAGGCCAGCGCCTGCCGCAGGCACTCGTGCTGCTCCTGCCAGGACAGATAGAGTCGGCTTTCACCAGGTACGTCGTCGAGAGAATGCGGTTCGATCCGGTGCAGGAGCTTCTTCGGGGATCCCTGCGCGGGAATCAGGTAGTACCAGCGCCTGGTCATGTGGCG
>JAXIOW010000005.1:0-4968 GCA_045403215.1 Nitrospirales bacterium
CATGATTTTGAAGCCAAGTTCGCGCTCCAGGATCTCACCGGTGGTGCCTGTCGCATACACTTTGTGGTGCGCCAAGAGGTCGCGGTTGTATTTGGCCCATTCCACCAGGTCCCGTTTCTTATTGTCGTGAGCGACCAGCGCGATGTTCTTGTCGTGCAGCATAACAACTTTCTTGTACGTCATATGACTTCTTTGATCCTTTCTCCACGAAGGCGGGTGGCTCCCCGAACCGTACGAAAGGCGACCCCTTTCCCCTACTCTCACTTTAAGAGTTTTACAATTGCGACAACAAGCAGAACAATCAACAGGATGCCGACCACTGACCAGATCAGCATCATACCGCCCCCCATCATGCCACCCCCCATCATGCCGCCATTCATCTGCATAGCTATAAGGAAGCTCATTTCTTCTCACTCCTTTAATTGTAAGTTAGGGTCAGAGTCAATTGAGAGAACTGCTGCACAGCCGTCGGCTGGCGGCTGATTCGACTCTGACCCCAATTACCGCTTGTCGGCTTGCGGCTTCGTTGGCGTGTCTTCCGGTTTCTTGTAATCGCCGATGACGCCTTTCACTGGGCAGACCGTGAATGCCGGACATTTCTTGCAGCCGACTGCCAGGGCGATGGGACAGAGAGTCATCTCACTTCTCCTTTTTTCGGCGTGTGCGAGGCGGGATCATTGCAGGTCAAGGCTAGGCCACCCGTCTGGACCTGTCAAGCTGTGATGGGGAATGCTTGTGCGGGTGACACCGCATGGGCGCCCAGATGCAGCGCGGGGCGTACAGCCGGGTCTGCGGGGCCTCGACGGCGAAACGCCCAGCTGCGCTGGGCTATGCGGGGGCAGGACCCGCTCTCAATCCGAAGAAGGGGGTCAGGCACATTTTCTCGGCAGAAAATGAGCCAGACCCCTTCGCACCCCTCACCCTGCCCTCTCCCCAAGGGGCGAGGGAAACTGTCATTCGCCGACGCGCACCAGCAGCCCCTTGTCCTTGCACGCCGCGAACATCATGTGGAACCAGACGACCAGCACGGTGAGGTAGAAGGCGTTCAACCCGACGGCCCAGACCAGCTCGTGCACGGGGAACGTCCCGGCGGTGATGACGGCGCGCATGCCCTCGAAGACGTGCGTCGCCGGATTGAGCCGCGCGATCGCCTGGAGCCAGTCCGGCAGGACGCTCAGCGGATAGAAGACACAGGAGATCGGCTGGAAGAGGAAGACCATCCCCCACGCCAGAACCTCCACTTCTTGCCCGTACCGCATGATGAGGCCGGTCGTGAGCACGCCGATGCACCAGCCCGCGACGACGAGGTTGAGGATGAAGGGGATGAGCGACACCCCCAGCACGAAGATATTGAACGAGTAGAACGCCAGCGCGGCCAGCACCGTCACGCACGACACCGCCAGGACCTTGCTCACGCTCAGGATCATGGTGGCGGCCAGGAACTCGCCCGTGGTCAGGGGACTCGCGAACAGGTTCATCAGGTTGCGCGACCAGATCTCCTCCAGGAAGGAGATCGTGATCCCCTGCTGGGCGCGGAACAGGATGTCCCATAGGATCAGCGCCCCCAGGAAGAACAGGACGAAGTTCGGCAGCGCCGCCTTGAACTGCGCGAGGTAGAGCGTGATGAAGCCCCAGATGAGGAGGTCCACGAAGGGCCAGTAGATGATCTCCAGCACCCGGGGGAAGCTCCGCTTGTAGAGGTACAGGTGGCGGGTCAGCAGGGCGATGATGCGGTGGAGTTTCATGGATGCCTCATGCCCGGGGGCGCGGACCGCGCGAGCTTCAGGAACACGTCTTCCAGGTCGGCCTCGCCGTAGACGGCCTTGATCGCCTCCGCCGTCCCCTCCGCCACGATCCGTCCCCGCTGGAGAAAGATGATCCGGTCCGACATCTCCTCCATCTCCCGCATGTTGTGCGAAGTGTAGAGCACGGTGAGCCCGGTCGAGCGGCGGATTTCTTTGATCAGCGCGCGCGTCTTATCCGCGATGTCGGGGTCCAGGCTGGCAGTCGGCTCGTCGAGGAACAGGACCTTGGGCTCCGTCAGAAAGGCCTTGGCCAGGGAGAGTCGCGTCATCTGGCCGGAGGAGAGTTTGCGGGTGATCTTGGTCCGGAACTCCTCCATCTCCAACCGCTTGACGATGTCGCCGATCCGGGCAGTGACACGATCCATTCCGTAGAGCTTGGCCACGACCCGGAGGTTTTCCTCGACGGTCAAGGCCTGGGGCATCGAGACGTAGGTCGAGGAGAAGTTCACCCGGCCCAGGATCTCCTCCCGGTGGCGGTCGAATGGCAGCCCGAACATGCGGATCTCGCCGGCCGTCGGCGTGATGAGCCCCAGGAGCATCTGGATCGTCGTGGTCTTGCCGGCTCCGTTCGGGCCCAGCAGGCCCAGGATCTCTCCTTGCCGGATGTCGAGCGAGACCCCGTCCACGGCTGTGAAGTCGCCGAAGCGCTTGGTCAGATTCCGGACTTGGACGATTGGCTCAACAGAAAAAGGGGACAGGCTACTTTTCATGACTCATCCTGCCAGTCAGAACTCTGCCATTGCAACACATTACCGAAAAGTAGCCTGTCCCCTTTTTGTCTAGAAGAGAAATTCTTCGAGTTTTTCGCTGATGTGGCAGGTGAGGCACTTCCGGCTCAGGACCTTGCCCTGGTATTGGCTCTTTCCGTCATGGCACCGGAAGCAGTCCGCGTCCCGGTGGGCCTTGACCATCGCCGCCTCGATGGCCTCCTGCTCCACCTTCGGAAGCTCGTCTATCCTGACGTGCCCGCGCGGGATCACGATCTTGTAGCCCTTGTAGGGCTTCGCGTGGACCACGGTGGCATGACAGGTCGTGCAGCCCTCGCCCTTGCCCCGCTTCTGGAAGGCCTCCATGTGCTTGCGGTGCTCCATGATCAGGCCGGCCCTCTTCAGGGGGCCGGGCAGGTCCCGCTCGGCAATCTCCGAGATGCGCAGCATGTTCCGGTGGCAGGACAGGCAGACCTCGGAATACACCGTCGCCTTCAAATTCTCCGGCTTCTTGGGGATGCCGAAGAACGTGACCCAGACATCGTGCGTCCCCTTGATGACCTTGTCCTGGATGAACCCTTCGAGCGTCGGCCGGACGTGGCAGGCCACGCAGGTCACCTCCTTGTGGGAGGATTTCACCCAACTATCGTAGGAGGGCTTGATGGTGTGGCAGGTCGCGCAGAACTTGGGCGCGCTCGTGATCGGGATCGCCACGGCTGCGGCGACCACCCCCAAAACTGCCACGACGATCACGATCAGGACGGTCTTGGGGATCCTGAACTTCATCAGACAAGCGGGACGCGCCTCAGGGGAAAGCGCTTGCCGATGATGGACGCCAGACCGGCGATGTCGTCGGGATGGAACACGGGCACGCCGCCCGGCACCCGATCGAGCGGTTTGTTGGACACCAGCGCCAGCAATCCCTCCGGCGAGACCTCCACCTCCCCGACGTGGTCGCGCACCACGACCACCTTGGGGTAGTCGTCGCTCTTCCAGCCCTCCGCGATGATCAGGTCGGTCCCCTCCCGCATGTAGCGATCGCGCAGTTCCTCGACCCGGATTTCCTCGTCCACATCGGCGAACATCGCCAGGCTGCCCTTGGAGGTCACGAGGACCGTCTTGGCCCCGGCCCGCTTGAGTCGCCAGGAGTCCTTGCCTTCGGTGTCGAGGTCAAAGCCGTGGCCGGCGTGCTTGATCGTGGCGATCCGGTAGCCCTCCCGGACCAGCACGGGGAGCAGGCGCTCGATGAGCGTGGTCTTTCCGCTGTTGGAGCGGCCGACGAAGCAGAGGATTGGTACGTTCATGGCACGTTAATCGTTAAACGTGAAACGTTAACCGTGACAAGCCAAATAGGATTCATTTTCGTTTAACGAATAACGGTTAACGCTTAACGGATCTAAAAACCGCCGCCCAGCATCTGCACGTTCACGACGTCGCCGGGATTGAGCTTTTCCACCTCGACCGGGATGTCGATCAGGCCATTGGCCTTGACCATCGAGGTCAGGATGCCGGAGCCCTGGTTCCCGGTGGTCCGCACCATCAGCATGCCGTTTTCCATCCAGAGGATGCCGCGGAGGAAGTGCCGCCGGTCGGGCCGTTTCGAGAACTTCTCCTGGAGCAGCGCCTGGACGACCGGTCGGGCCAGCACCTGGCTGCCGCACATCTTGAGGATGGCCGGGCGCACCAGCTGCTCGAAGGTGACCATCGAGGAGACGGGATTGCCCGGCAACCCGAAGGCCAGGGTCTTGCCGATCTTGCCGAAGGCCACGGGTTGTCCGGGCCTGATCGCCAGTTTCCAGAAGTTCATCTCGCCGCCCAGTTCCTGGAAGACCGGCTTCGTGAAGTCGTAATCCCCCATCGAGACCCCGCCGGAGAGGACCAGGAAGTCGGCGTTCAGGCCCTGGCGGATCTTCGCCTTCAAGTCGTCGGGCTTGTCCTTGGCGATGCCCAGCAGGATCGGGAGTCCGCCCGCCTCCTTGACCTGCGCGGCGATCCCGTAGCTGTTCGAGTTGACGATCTTCTCCTCGCTGAACCGCTCGTCGAGGTCGGCCAGCTCGTCGCCCGTCGAGAGGATCGCCACCCGTGGCCGCTGGTAGACGAAGACGAACGATTTGGCCAGGATGGCCAGCATGCCGGCTTCGGCCGGCCGGATGGCCTTGCCCTTGGGGATAATACAGTCGCCCTTGCGGACGTCCTCCCCTTGCAGCCGGATGTTGGCCCCTTTCTTCTCTTCCTTGAAGACCTTGACGGACGTCGGCGTGTTCTCGGTGTCCTCCACCTTCACGACGGTGTCAGCCCCCTTGGGAATGGGCGCACCGGTCATGATCCGGAGCGCCTCGTCCTTGCCGACCGCCTTCGTCGGGAACTTCCCCGCCGGCACGTCCTCGATGACCGTGAGCGCGGTGGGGGTCGTGATGGCGTGCGCCTGCTTGATGTCCTCGTAGCGCACGGCGAAC
>JAXIOW010000039.1:0-8809 GCA_045403215.1 Nitrospirales bacterium
TGCGACAGGGAAGCCGCCTGAGCTGGTGACCCGTTGCATCCGAAGAGCAACAGGTGCCCCGGTGACGCGGCGGCAGGACCCGCTCTTTGACAGAAAAGGGGAGCAGGCAACTAACACCCCCTCACCCTCGCCCTCTCCCTCCAGGGGAGAGGGATCTGATTGCGGTTTGCCCGGCGGTGATCAGCGCCAGAATCACGCAGGCGACCGCCACGTCGGTCGGGCCTAACGGTAGGTCCCAGCGCAGCGACAGGTAGAAGCCGATCAGCGCGGTGGTTCCTCCGATGCCGGACGCCACAATCGAGAACGGCCACATGCCACGTGTGAGCTGCCTTGCGGCCAAGGGCGGCACCACCAGGAAGCCGAACACCAGCAGCGGTCCCACGGTCATCACGCCGAAGGCGATGGCGAGACCGATGATCAGGTACAAGCAGAGATCCCAGGCCGCGACATGCTTGCCGAGCGTGATCGCCATGTCTCGATCAAACGAGACGAACGTGAATTCCTTTTGCAGGAGAAGCATGGACACAGCGATTCCGCCATACACGCCGATCGTCGCCCAGAATTGAGAAAGCGACACGCCCAGCACTTCCCCTCGCAGCAAGGATAACAAAGTGGATTCGCCATACGGATTCGCGGCGACAAAGAGGATGCTCGCCGCGGCGGCGGCCGCGTAAATCGCACCCACCCGGCCCTCGACCATTCCCCGCCGGCGGCCCTCCAGAGTCGCCAGCACGATCAGCGCCGCCATGACAAAGATGATCGAACCGGTCAGCGCCATGAGCTGTTCCTCTTCCTGGTGCGGATAGAGATGAAAGCCCACGGTGTGCAGAAGATACGCGAAGGCGATCCCGGCCGCCGAAATTTGTGGCAAGGCGACCCCCAGGAACACCAGCCGGCGAAGGACCAGATAGACCCCAACCAAGGGGCAGACAGAGCCGATCGCCACACTGGCGTACAGGGCGTGCCGAAGGAGGAAGTCCGGGCTGAACATCTCCAGCAGAAGATCCACGTCAGCCGCCTCCCGACATCAGCATCTCTTCGATCTTCTCCTTGCTCAGCATCAGATCGGCCTGCCCGGAGACAAGCCCGCGGTCGGAGATCCAAATGACCTCGTCGGCCCGCCCGCGCAACGACAGAATGTGATGATTCACCATCAGCACAGTCATCCCTCGCTCCTTGTGCAGAGCGCGCGCCAAATCCATGATGACTTCCGTCGTGGACTGATCGATTCCTGCAACCGGCTCGTCCAGTACCAGACATTCAGAATCGGCGGCCAGGGCTCGCGCGATCAACACCCGTTGCCGCTCTCCGCCAGAGAGTTCCGCAAACAGGCGCTTCGCCAGTCCCTCGGCCCGCACTTCAGCCAGAGCCTCCAGGGTTTGCTCTCGCATCGTCCTTCGGACAAAGCCTAACGGGCCGAGCTTGCCATAGGTGCCCATAAGCGCCACCTCGAATGCTGTCAGTGGATACACAGCATCCAGGGTATCGCGTTGGGGCACATAACCGAACCGTGGCCGGCCCATGAGAAATTCCAGGCCGCCCTCTAAGACCGGAAGAATGCCCACAACGGTCTTCAGGAGCGTGGACTTGCCGGAGCCGTTGGCTCCCAGCACACCGACGAAACTGCCACGCGTGATTTCGAGATTTACGGCTTCGAGGACGGGACTTCCGTTATAGCCTATGGAAGCCTCGCTGAAACGAATAAGCGCGTTGGGGTTCACTGCTGCCTCGGACCGGTCGCTTCGACAAGAGTCTTCACAATGTACTCGAACAGCGCCGGGTAATCACTGGCTTCTTTGGCACCGCCTACCATCGAAGGGATGAAGGCCACCTTGGCTCCCGTTTCCTGCGAGAGAAACGTTGGCGTTTTTCGCTCTTTATTCGGCTCCAGCAAGATCAGTTTGACGCCTTCTGTCTTCATCTGAGCTACGAGATTACTGACATGGGACGCCGAGGGCGGAATGCCGGGTTTGGGCTCGATGGTATTGATTACCAGTAATCCGAACCGCTCGGCCAGGTAGCTAAAGGACTTGTGGTAGGTCACCACTTTGGTTCCACGTAACGGCGCCATCTGCTTCTGCCAGAGTGCCAAGCGACTGTCAATCTTTTCCTCAAACTGTTTCGCATTCGCCGTGAATATAGGACAGTCAACGGCCGATAGCATGCACAGCCGCTCCTTGATGCGTGCAGCGATGAGTTTTCCGTTAAGTGGATCAAGCGTGAGATGAGGGTTGCCGAACGGATGCACGTCCCCGAGGGAACGATCTATCGGACCCGTCGGGACCTCAAGCAGCCTGATCACTTCTGCCGCAACAATCCGGCTGGGCTGGCCGAGCTGGATCTTCGGGTTTCGAGCGTTGAGGATCAGCGGCGGCAGCCAGCCGGCCTCAAGATCAGCTCCCCCTTCGATCAACGCATCGGCCTGGTTGAGAATCCGGATGAAACTCGGTTTTGCATCCACGAAATGAGGGTCTTCCGTGCCCTTCGCAAGGCTGATGACCTCCACCCGGTCTCCCCCAACCTCGCGTGCAATCGATCCGAGATCGGGCGTCGTGGCCACAACAAGGAGTTTGGCATATGCCGGTGACGGCGATGCCGCGAGCAGTCCCATGAGGAAAAACGTTTTGATTAGAAATCTCATTGCCGCAAAACCCTCCATTCAAGAACGAATGGTTTTTAGAATGCGTGCGCCCCGTGTTCGCCGATGTTCAATTCCATCTGGAGGAAGACACCGTGTACCGCTTCGCGGCCCCGGCTGTCCGCAAAATCCAGGTTGTACTGGAGACGGAATTTGGAGAATTCGCTCGGGTAAAACGTCATGTTCGGCGAGAAGCGCCACCGTTCACCCACCAGATCTCGCTGGGCCTGCGTCGCCAGGGAAGGCGCCGCGTCTCCCCCGCCTGAGCTGTTGACGTAATCCACCCGGAAACCGGCCACCCAGCGATAGGTAAACCCATACAGAAGTTGCGTGTACCAACCAAAATCCTTGAGAAGAGCATAGGGGATTCCATTCACGTCATCGGGCCCTGCCTCGTAATTCCGGTGCAGATATTCAGTCTGCCAGGCCACGAACGGAAAACCCTGGCTCTGATTCACAGGTTTCCATTTCACATAGAGATCCCCGCCATACACACTGGTTCTGGTATTCGTGCCGCTGGCATTGGGTCCGAAGAGAGCCGAGCCGCCGAGCGCCACAGTCACTTCGTCTGTTGGGCTGAAAGAAGTCACCGCGCGCGGCATGTAGAGGAGATCGCCGATCTTCCGAACCGGCCGATCAATCAATGTATAGCCTCTCACCGTCTCTCCTGGCTTTGAAAGAAAACTGGTAGCGATCTCTCCCTCTGCCTGTTGTGCGTTCCCGATGAATTCCAGGTAGAACGGGGTGGGGGCCAACCAGGAGAGCTGCGCGCCTGGCCCGCGCAGGCCATCCGGCCCGAAGATCCGATTCAGGATCACCGGCTGATCTGCGAAATCCCATTGATGGGGATGCTGCCGGTTTTGGCGACCGAACCGTGTAAAATACTGCCCGGCAACGAGTTGCAGGTTGGCGGGCAGAGCTATGCTAGTGCCGTACACTTCCTCCAGTTCAACTTTCGTCTCGCCCTTCTCAGTAAAGGTGACGAGATGGGCCTCCAGTTGAAAGTAGGGGTCTACGGTTCCTAAAAAACTGAGCTCGACATTCTGAACATTAAACCCTTGTACCTTCGGATCATGGCCGCCGAAGTTCAGGTTGTCCTTCTCCGAGAACATCGCGGCTGAGAAAAGACCGTTGACGTTGATCTTCGGATTGAAAGGAGCCAAGAGTCCCCTGCTCGCCGCCCGTTGCTGGCCCACTTGCAATTCGAGATCCTTCAGCCTTTGCTCGGTCTTGCCATCCTGCTTTTCAACGGGCGCCTCCGGCGCTGCCACGGGCGGCTTGGACTCCAATTGCTCCACCTTCTGGCGAAGGAGCCGGAGCTGTTCTTCCATTACGGCCATCTGTCTCTTCAGATCCTCGATGTCCGATCCGGCGGGATCCTTCGCGAATCCCTGAGACCATCCGCCGAGCAGAACGACAAACAGCGCGACACACGCGCACGCATGAAGCCGAGTATGCATACATCACTCCTCATGGTCGAACGAAAGAAGAAACTCACACGCCGCGCGCAACAACCGGCGCAGAGCGCTTCAGCGTGGAATGACTGAGTACGACTTAGAGGAGCTGGATCGGAGGAGCGCGGGCGGGAAGATTGGTCAGGAGCAGGTGTTCGACGAGGCGATCATGATACGGGGTCTCGGGCGCAGGCGTGGCCGGCTGGGAGATCAGGGCTGGCGCGCAACCGACGATTGAGGACGAGACATGGCTCTGGACCCAGGAGCAGAGGTCGGCGGCGGAATGCTGGTGGCCATCCTGGTCCGACTCGCCGAGCGCATGGTGCAGCTCGAGCGTCGCGGCCAAAGGCGCGAAGGCGACAATGGACAGCCCCAGAACCAAGAATAGCGGCAATATGAGAAGACGCGTTTTCATCATCTTAGGCAGTTGCCTCTATAGCATAGGTCTCTCGTAACGGTCAAGTTATGGTATAGTCCGTCAAAACTTGCGGGTCCTGACACCGATCCGGCTGGGGGCCGGGGGAGCCTCCTGCTCCCTGGTTCCCGCACTCTCGATATCACATGGCTCGAAGCGCGCCTGATCAGAACGGCAGAGTGCTCGAACAAGGCCGCATTTGAGGCTCACCCCGGCCCTTGCTGAAATTCGTTCTGCTTGACGGATGTCAATGGAGGCGGCGGGGTGACGGCCAGCGGGCGCCCAGGCGGAGCGGAAGAGCCTACAGCCGAGTCTGCGGGGCTGCGACGGCGAAAGGATCTGAGCACGTCTGGGCTGCTGGCCGGCAGGACCCCATAGCCGCAGGCGATAGGACCCGCGAATTTGATAATGCCATGCTGATTGACAGCCACTGCCATATCGACGACAACCGCTTCTTCGCCGACCGCGAGGCGATGCTCCAACGCGCGCGCGACGCCGGGATCGGGCATTTCGTGACGATCGGGTGCGACCTCGAGACGAGCCGCGCCGCTGTGGCGCTGGCGCAACGCCACCCGTTCATCTCCGCCACGGTCGGCGTCCACCCGCATGAAGTGAAACACATCCAGGACGGCTGGTACGACGAGCTGCGGGCGCTGGCGAGATCCAAAGGCGTCGTCGCCTACGGCGAGATCGGGCTGGACTACCACTACGACCACTCTCCTCGCGAGGTGCAGCGCGTCCGCTTCCGCGAGCAGATCCGCTTGGCCCGCGAGCTGCACCTTCCGATCATCATCCACACGCGGGAGGCCCAGGAGGATACGATTACGATTCTAAGAGAGGAGAAGGCCAGCGAGGTGGGTGGCGTCTTTCACTGCTTCTCGGGCGATGCCTGGCTGGGGAAGGATGCGCTGGACCTAGGGTTTTACCTCTCGTTCTCCGGCGTCATCACGTTCCAGAACGCGACGATGCTGCGCGACATCGTCAAGACGGTACCGCCGGACCGCATCCTGGTCGAGACCGACAGCCCGTACCTCACGCCTGTCCCGCATCGCGGCAAGCGCAACGAGCCTGCCTACGTCCGCCACGTCGCCGAGAAGCTCGCCGAGCTACAGGGGATCAGCGTGCAAGAAGTCGAGGACGCGACGACTCAGAACACGAAGCGGCTCTTCCGAATCAAATAAGATCGCGGGCCCTGTCAGCAAAGGAGCAGGGGTGGCATTTCTGAGCGGGTGGCGCCGAGCGGGCGCCCCGATGAGCCAGGGCGCCTACAGGCGAGTCTGCGGGGCTGCGACGCCGAAAGGCGCCGCTCAGCGGGGCTGCTCGGCGACAGGACCCGCTCCGAGATTAGAACCGCTTTAGCTGACGTGCCTTCTGCCGGAGCGCCTTCGGTAGCTTTCTGGGGTTGCCTTTCTTCTTTGGATCGCGGCGGACCGGCTCGTCGTCCTCGGCCTCCCGCTTGCGCGCCGCCGGACGCGCCCCCGACATCTGCAGGCGCGTCTCGAACTCACCCGACGTCAGCACCGTGCTGCCGTGGGCCCGAGCGAAGTTGACGATCTCATGGTCCGACGAGACGATCGCGCAGTCCGAACCGTACCTCTCCGCCAGCCGCTTGACCACGGTGTCGGCGGTCTCTCCCTGCCGGGAATAGACGACCTCAAGACCCTCGCGCCATTCGGCATGCTCGACCGGGTGACCGGCTCGCCAGCCGTCAAAGACGACCGTCACGGGATGGCCTTTACGCTGGCGATAGCCGGCCAGGTCCCGGATCAGCTGCTCCCGCTTGGCTTCCACGTCACCTCGCAGACCGCCGCGCACGCCGAGGAGGTTGTAGCCGTCGATGATGAGATGGATCGGCATGATCGCTAGCCTATAGAGGCGGGTATGCCCTGTCAATGTGTCAAATATCTTGACAATTTGGCTCCATTCTTTATATCTTTACCGCCAGGTCCGCAACCCGAGCTGGCAAGGATTGGCAGGAAAGAGCATGGAACACGACCACAAATTCATGGTCGGCCCTCCCACGCGATGCCGGTCGTATCTCCTGCTGGTCGCGCTGTTGGCGCTCTGGCTGCCCACCTCATCTTCCGAGGCAACCTTTCAGACCCCTGAGACGCTTCGTGTCGCATCGGCACAATCCAGGCTTCCCCACCTGGTCGCTGCCAAGTCCAAACCACGCTCGGCCAGGGTGATCACGGTCAACAACCTGCGGGTCTCCCAGAAGGCAAACCAACACCGATTGGTGCTCGATCTCGCCAGGCCGTTTACGTATACCCAGCAACGGTTGGCCGATCCCGCCCGGCTGGTGATCAACCTGAAGAACGCCGTCCTCAGCCGGACCGCCAAGAGCAAAATCGCCGATGACAGTTTTCCGATCGAGGTCGAATTGATCCAGGTCTCGCCGCGCAACGTGCGCATCGTCCTCGATATGGAAAGCATCACCACTGTCAAGCTGCAGAAGCTCACCCGTCCCTACCGCCTGGTCATGGACTACGTCGCGCAAAGTGAGCCGCCGGCCACGCCGCCACAACCCCAGATCACGCTCCCGCCCGTCAGCCGCCAGATCACCCCGGACGAACGGTTGGCCCGTCTTGACATCGAGACGATCGTGCTGGACCCGGGGCACGGCGGCAAGGACCCTGGCGCGATCGGGCCAGGTGGGCTGACCGAGAAGGAAGTCGTCCTGGACGTGGCCCTGCGCCTGCGCGATCTCCTACGGGACCGCCTGGGCAAGAAAGTTCTGATGACCCGAGACAAGGACATCTTCGCCGAGTTGGACGACCGAGCCAAGTTCGCCAACGGACACAAGGCCGACCTTTTCGTCTCCATCCACATCAACTCGCACCCGAGGCGCGCCACGCACGGGATCGAGATGTACCACTTCGGCATCGCATCGGACCGACGCGCGATGGAAGTGGCCGCGCGTGAAAACGGCGACAACATCGACCATGCGCGGGACTTTCTGGACATGATCAAGGCGGACCTGGCGCTGTCCAAACGCATCGAGGAATCGCAGAATCTGGCGTGGGAGACGAAGCTGGCCGTGGTGAATCACGTCGGCGCTCACTATTCCCTGGAAGATCTCGGCGTGAAGACCGCGCCGTTCTACGTCCTGCGTTACACGGCCATGCCCAGCATCCTGGCCGAGATAGCCTTCATCAGCAACCCCATCGAGGAGCGGCGCCTCCGGCAGCCCGACTTCCGCCAGAAGGTCGCCGAAGGACTCTTCGACGGAATCCGCAACTACCTCAACTCGGTGCAGGTCGCCCTCGCCCGCTAACACCCGGGCCCGCTGTGCCCACCTTTAAAATTACCGTGGAGTACGACGGGACCAACTACCATGGTTGGCAGATCCAGCCGAACCTGCCGACCATCCAGGGGACGATCGAAGCGGCCATCCGCAAGGTCGCGCAGCACGACGTGGACGTGATCGGCGCCGGACGCACCGACGCCGGCGTGCACGCGCTCGGACAGGTGGCGCACTTCTCCACCACCTCCCGGCTGACGGCCGAGGACTGGCACCGCGCGCTGAACGGGCTTTTACCGCCGGACATGGCCGTGCCAGCCGTCGAGCAGGTGCCGGAGACGTTCCACGCGCGGTTTTCGGCGAAGACGAAGCTCTATCGGTACCAGATCCTCACGCGCGTGCACCGCTCGGCGCTGAGCCGGTCAAAGGTCCTGCACTACCCTTATCCCGTGGACCTTGCTGCCATGCAGGAGGCGTCCCGCGCGCTGGTCGGGACGCACGACTTTTCTTCCTTCCAGGGTTCGCCGACCGACACGGACAACCCCGTCTGCACGATCACTCGTCTGACGATCGAGCGGTTCGGGGACGAAATCCGCTTCGAGGTCGAGGCGAACCGTTTCCTCAAGCAGATGGTGCGGGCGATCGTGGGGACGTTGTTGGAAGTGGGAAGGGGAAAGCTGAAGCAGGGAGAGGTGGCGGAGATTCTCGCGGCGAAGGACCGCACCAAAGCCGGCCCCACCGCCCCCGCCCACGGGCTATATTTGGTGAAGGTGGATTACTGAAGAAAGTTTAAGAGCGGGTCCTGTCGCCGCATCACCCGGACGTGCTCAGACCCTTTCGCCGTCGCAGCCCCGCAGACTCGGCTGTAGGTTCTTCCGCTCCGCCCGGGGCCCATGCAGCGCCACCCGCGCTACAGAATGTTTGCGACAGCTAGAAAGGGAGCTTGTTCTGGGGCGAGTCCTGGCTTTCGACGCGCTTGCGGAGTTCGATGAGCTCGCGCTCGAGGGCTTCGAAGCGGTCGGCGATGGGGTCGGGCATGTTGGCGTGGTCCATCGTGG
>JAXIOW010000175.1:0-2911 GCA_045403215.1 Nitrospirales bacterium
AATGCGGGGGCCCGGAGCGGGATGGTTCGATCTATCGAAAGTTGTCGCATAGTCTCCTCCTTTGAATGATGGCAAACAGAATATCGCGAAGGGGAGCAAGCTCAATGCCTAATAGAGTCGGAAACGCGCGTGAAGAGAACGTTTCATTTCTCATGGAGATGGAGGGAAAATTATGGCCTGGTGTGTGAGGTAAAGCAAGGGGACTGGAGCATGGGGCCACAATCACTGTAGGGTCTACCCTACAGACTCTGAGTGCTGTTGCCGTGGTCTGCTGTGAAGTCAGCCAGCTTGTTCATGGGGAAGAGGAGACTGGGTAGCTGACGAATCTATTGCAACGGAGCAGGCGGGGCGCAGCCTCTGCTGCGCCCCGAAGCAGGGCCTATTTTCCGCCCATGTCCTTCTTTTCGTCCTTCTTCTTCTCGTCGTCGGCCTTGGAGCCGCTCATGTCCTTCTTATCTTTCTGTTCTTTCTGTTCGGCTGGGACTGGTTCGCCGGCGAAAGACATCGCCGTACCGAGGCCAAACGTGAGGAACGCTGCGAGTGCGATGAAGCTTGCGTAGCGGGTCATGGGAACCTCCTTACGATTAGTGAGTTGATGAAACGGAGCCATCGCAACACGCGATGCTGTGGCTCCAGAAAACACTCGGTGATATTGATGAGAGTGGCGAGGCTCTCTGTTCAAGGAGTAGAGCAAGGCAGATGCCTCATTTTCAGATTGGGGGAAATCCACCAGGACCAAAGTCGAGAAGGCGCGAAGATGCTCCATTCTCAACAGCTTAAGGAGAGCCTTCTTGCAACGACGAAGAATAGCATTACGAGAAGGGCAGTGAAATTCTGTAGGCGAGAGCCTGCAGGCGAGCCCGGACTATTCATGAATACCTGCTATGTCGTCCGGTCCTCTCGCCCGGCGGGCCTTTTCTCGTTCGGCCTCCTCGACGGACTGCCAGTACGTCTACGTCGGCCTCACTTGCGAGAAGCCCAGGCGGGCTTCGGTCTCGAACGTCTCGCGACGGCATTCATGAATAATCCAGGCTAGAGCGTAGCGATCTCTACTCTCGTCGTGGGGTTGGTGTATGAGGTATAGTGTTCCCATGCGAGGACAACATCTTTTCTGTGGCTGGTTAGTCGCAAGTATCCTGCTCTCAGCCTGCTCCTCTCAACGAATCGTTCCCGAGTCGATGGAACCACTCGTTGATAGAACGGTCTCGTTTCGAGACTTGCTGGCCTCACCGGAGTCCTATCGTGGACGTGTGCTCGTGCTTGGTGGTGAGGTGCTGAAAGCGAAGCGACTTCGAGACAGCACGCAGATCGAACTCTTGCAACTTCCGCTTGAAGACGGAGAGGCGCCGAGCCTCGATCGCCAACAATCACAGGGACGGTTCCTTGCGTCGCAGCAGGAGTTTCTTGACCCGGCCACGGTGGTCGAAGGAACGCGGGTGACGATTGTCGGGGAAGTCTCTGGGGCGAAGACCGATCGCCTCGACGACGTGGAGTATCGATATCCCACCCTGATCGTGAAACACCTGCATGTCTGGCCGGTTCAGTCCTATAGCCAACGGAAACCGGGATTATCCATCGGGGTCTTTGGCGGTATGGGAGTCGGCGGTGGAACTCGGCGTGGTGGCGGAGTCGGAATCGGGTTCTGATCGGTTTCTTGGTGGGGCCTCATGCCTTAACAGGCTGGGGAAAAACTATTGTGGCACAGTGGAGATTCAAAGGTCCGTACGTCTAGGACAACAGGAGAATACCGCACAGGATGCTCAAAAGGTCGTCCTCTTCGTCCGTCGTCGTGAAGCGTCGTTCGTCTCTCGTTGCAGACCCGGATGCAAAATTCTTGCGAGATACGCTTCACGATTCACGCTTCATGGGTATTGAGAACGCCGCTGGCGGACTTTTTCAGTATCCTGCTAAGTTGTCGCGGTGCGGGAGCATCACATGAAAAGGATGGGGGACAGTGTAGCAAGTCGAATGCCGGTCGAGGAAGCGGGAGGATCAGGCCATGGCATTGGGAACAATGATGTCGGGTGTGTGAACTGGCTTTATACGGAGGAGGTATACACCTGCGACGGTGCACCAGATCGCGATGCCTATTCCGAGAAGCCCAAGACGCCCGGCGATACCGCCCGAGAAGCCAAGCGTACTGAAGTGCACCAAAATCAACGTGGCGGCCAGGATGGCTAACCAACGTGCCGCGGACCGATGCGCCTCGTAGAGCGCCCAGGGTATGAAGAGTATTCCAGGAAGAAGTATGAGAAAGTGGTGCCCCCAAGAGATTGGAGAGAGTGGAAGTGACATCGCACACGCAAGGCTGAACGCTGCCACTTGACCGGCACCCTCCGTCTCCCAATGCCACCGAACGGCGACAACTATCAGCAGTAGAGCAAGCAATACGCGTGGAACCACAAGGACGGTCCTGACAATCGGTGCATCCATCGGAAGTGGCGTCGGTGGCACTGTTGGAAGGCTGGTGCCTCGATCATCCGGCCCCCCAGCGAATGTGTAGGCAGACCAGTTGCCGAGTAGATACACGGCATTGTTGAGACTCTGGTTGCGGACACTGTGAGCATCGAAATTCTGGGCCTCGCCGAGATGCTCGTTAGTCGCAACGCTTGTGTACCATGTCTCCAAATGGCGGCTGTTGTTTTCCCAGCCGATCAGGATGGTTGGTAGCAACAGCAAGAAGACGATCATTCCGACCGTGAACCCACTCACACAATGCACGAAGCGTCGACGGGCAATCGGAGAGCGATCCGTTCGCACAGCTGCGACCAACTGCTGAAGCAGGAGGATCGCGACCGGTAGGGCAGGCGTTATCTTCATCACTACTGGAAGTGCCAGAAGTGTCCCTCCCCAGAACCAGCAGAACCTACCCTGCGCTTCCGAAATGACGCGAAATCCTAGAAGCAGAGGC
>JAXIOW010000179.1:0-11690 GCA_045403215.1 Nitrospirales bacterium
ATGTTCTCAACGAACGGGGGGGCGCTGATGTAGTCAGCCATGGACTGAGCGTTGACGTCGGTCTGGCCTGACCAGAAGACGATCCCGATCGCCCCCAAGACCAGCAGCGATGGCAACAGCAAGAATTTCAAACGATTCATACTCTGAGCTCCTTTTCCTTTGGCAAACAAATCCTCCGCCCAGTCGCTCACTTACAGTGCAAGGCCAGTGCCCAAGGCGAGGCCTGCGAGGGCGGTGCTTGAAATTACCGATTGATTCCAACAAGTTGCGTGGTGAGTCGCCCTCGCTGGCGGGACTGACGAGAGGCTGGGGCCCGTTCGATTTAGGTGGCTGCCTTCTGTTTATTGGGGAGCCGGTTACATGATTTGCATGCGCACTTCTCAGGTTATTCAGTTTCCCCACTCTCTCCAGGTTCCCCGCACCGGATAGACGACGGGAAGCCCCTGAACGCGACCACGGCCCAGGTCATGGTTATACCAGACTTCCAGGAGCGCTTCACCTGGTAACCCCCGCTCGGCCACAACGGCCCCGAACACCCGCACGTCCTTGTCAACCCGGAGCGTCCCAGTCGTGTACAGCACCCCTTTGATCGTCACCTCCCCGAGGCTCGCCGATTCGCGCGAGGCTGCCGCCGACTGTCCCTCCGGCGGTGGAGCAAAAGCCTGGACCATCCGGCCCGTTCCCTGCGGCTGCAGCACGACGTGCGCATTGAGGTAGTAGGTTCCCTCCATGTATGGTGCCTCCAGCATCAGCGTGGCCTGGTTGGTCTCGTTAGGTGGTTGCTGGTCGAGGGTATCAATGAACACCAGCCCGCGCTGGTCCCCGACCTCCTGCGATCCGAAGACCTGCGATGGCGTCAGGGCATGGGACGGATCCGTCATCCCATTCCTGTAGAGCCGGCCCTCCCGATCCGGGACGTAGTAGCTGCCAAAGCGTTGCGCATGGTCCTTGAAGGTCTGATACTGCCAAGGACCGGGCGGACTGTTCGAGACAATGTCGCCCCAATGAGTCTGGACCTTGGGAAGGGGGCCAGATCCAGGAACGCGTAGGTTGGCAGAGGGAACATCGGCTTGGACGGCAGCACGAAGAGACGGGATCCTCCAGACGCCCAACTCGACGGATACCGTCCGGCGGGACCCGCCCCGTGCCTCTGCCGACACTTCCAGCGCGCAGTAGCCATCGGGGTGTCCGGGGCCGTAGAGACGAGCGCGCGTGACGCGTCCGAAGTCGGCCAGCGCGCCTGCAGCGCTCACGTCGTTGAGCACACGATTATCTTCGGGGCGGCCGGCATCATACGCCACATCGGGAGCGTCCGGCGTGCCGGTAAACCGAATAGGCAACAGCGCTTCGTGGGAGGCAGGCAGTGCGCCTTGCGTGAGCCAAGCCACCACTTGCTCCACGCCGCTTTCAGCCAACCATTGAGCAGTCTTTTCGTCCACCTGTCGGCTCGAAGCCGTCGCTTCCGTGACCGCCAGGTTCAGGGCCGTCCCGCCCAGCATGGCCAGGAGCACCCCAACCAGCAACGCCCCGATCAACACCCAGCCCGCTTCAGCCTTGCGTATCATCATAGTGCCCTCACACCGAGTTCTTGCATGTGGGTTTGGCGAATCCGCCCTCCACGGCCATCCGGGCGGCTGGTTTCCAGATGAAGCCGGATCAGCTTGATATCATCCGCTCGTCCGGCTGGATGTCCGTCCGCGGTGAGGTAGCTAAAGGAAATCCCTTCAACATACTCGACGAGGGGATTGGCGCCGGCGTCCACTTCACGCATCAGTTTGGCATTCCCAGGATCGTGGCGACTCAGATAGTAGCGGACCCGGTTCACGATCTCGACCGGACTGCCGAGCGGAAAGTCCCGCGTGAGCTGACCCGACAAGGCCAATTTCCCTGTCGAGCCGTCCCGCGCCAACACGTGTTCTTCGCATCCGGCGAGTCCACAGACAACGATCCTTTTACCTTTTGTCCACCCGGCTCGGGAGCCGACCTGCACCCAGTCCTGACCGGCGACGGCGGCCGTCACCATCACTCCCCGGACATCGTTCACGTTGGCGTCGAAGGCGACCTCCTCGCCGGCCATCACGGTCACGGGCGGTCGGCCTACCAAAGTCCCGGTCCCCGCTAGGCGGAGCTCACTGGCCAGCATGTGGACGCCACCCCGTAACTCCTGTTGGAGCTCGGCCTTCGTCTGCTGTCCTCGGTAGTGCTGGTGGTGCGAGACAAACATGTCCAGCGCCCCTCCCAGGACAAGCGCCCCCAACGTGGCGGTAACCATGACTTCCGCCAAGGAGAAGCCAGTGGGGTCAGAGTCCATTTTCCGGTTCAACCGTGACCTCCGTCGAGTATCTGACTGAAAATGGACTCTGACCCCACTTTTCCGCTGAATACGGGGTTCGCTCTCCGCATCCCTAATCGGACCATGCGACGGTGCCCTGCTTGGTCGGACCACGCAGCGGTCACCGTAATCGTCGCCGTTCGTGAGTTCGCCAGGCTCGGCCTGTCCGGACGGACTGTCCACGTCACAATGATACCGTTGATGGTTTGCCGAGTTGTGTACTCGCCGTCACCGGCGACAGCGTCCCCTTCGCTCCCCGAGTCCTGGAGTTGCCTATCCGCCAGGCCATCGCCGTTCAGATCGGCCGTCAGAAGGGTGTGATAGGCCGCCGCGCGAAGCCGCTCCAGCCTGGTCTCAGCCAGCGCCATGGCCTGGAGCTTCCTGGCGCCTCCTGTGATGCCGTCCTGAGCCAACGCAAACATGCTGACCGAGCCGAGCAGGCTGAACGACAGCACTACCATCGCGACCAATGGCTCGACCACGGACATGCCGCGTTCCGAGAGCAACGACACGCGCTCCATGGCGGCCTCACCGTGCCCGGACGACGCCGGTCAGGCTGACCGTCACCACGCGTTGCGCGCCGCGACGGTCTTCCAGCGTCAGCGTCGTGGGGGTCGCGCTCGTGCCCCGCGGGTGGAACGACAACAGGCGCCCTCCGGTTGAACCGATCGTTCGGATGCCCCGGTTCATGAGATTCCTCATGGGGGCCACCGGCTGCGTGGCATCACTGGATCGGTACAGGGTCACTCCTGGTTGGTCAGGATCGAGAGCAACCTGTACAGTCTGTCCTTCACGCACGGCGAGGCTCCTGGCATACCGGAGATCGCCGACCACCTCCGCCACCGCCGTATTGAGATAGACTCGCTCCGCCGTTGCCTGGAGCTCCGTGCCCATAAACACGGACAACGCTCCGGTGATCGTCAGGGCAATCACCAGCTCCGCCATGGTCATTCCCCGTTCTTGTCTCAACAGAGTCTTCGTCAGCGCCGTCGTCATCGTAGGCCCTCGTAATGGGGTTGTCGCATGAGATGCCGGGGGAGTGATCAAGTACCATGCCATCGACGACAGGAGTTCGCAGACCCGCATCAGCAACAGGACTGTCGACGATGGGTGTTGGGAGACCACGTTAGGAGAGGTCAGGAAGAAGCTAGGCGAGCGGAAGGCCGATCAATACACGCGATTGGAGCAACAGGAAGTCTTCGCTACGAGCCGACAGGTCCGTCAGGCCCTGAATGGACATTCAGGACGATTGTCAGCTTGTTCACGGTCCTTGTCGTTGAAGGTGCTCCAAGCGAGAGTACGGCGAGTGAGCGAGCGCGAAACGCCCTGCTGGACGAGCGGTTGGCGTCGCAGCAGGGCGTTTGAATAATCGCGGAGGGCTTACGAGCGGGACCAGTTGATGGCAATCACGTTGTTCCCGGAGAACACGACTTCCACGATCCAGTTGTCGGACGTGGTGTAGATCCAGCGCTGCGTCCCCCTATTCTTATAACTGTTCTTATAACTGTGCCTGGGCGATCCGGCTCGGCTCAGGACTTCCGCCTTGGTCATGCCGGTCGAGAGCATCCGCAGGGTCTCGAATGACATCTCTTTTCCGGAGCTGTTCCTTGAGAGACGACTGTGGCTTTCATACACGGGAGGCAGATGGAAGTGCTTCGTGTGCCTCCAGGTACCGGCCTGAGCCAGATCAGGCGCGAGAAGCCCGATCCCTCCTCCAACGAGAACCGCAATCCAAGTCCACCACATAGGACACCTCCTTCCCGACGTTGTTTGTAAACAGCCTGCAATCATCCCGGTGATTGAGCAGAAACGGTGCCAGGCGGTGCTCAAAGTAGGAAGTCTGCCCGTGCAAGGAAGACGAAAGAGGGATTTTCAATGAGTTCTGCAGGAGCTGAACGAAATGCAATCAGAACAGGTCGAGGAAAGATAAGCACGCCCCCCTGAACGAGCGTTCAGGGGGCAGCGTAACCGTTCAGGAGGAAGTCATGAGATGGTCGACTGACTGAAAGCCGACACCCAAGGACTTTAAAATGAGGTATTGTCTGTCAAAGCGATTGTCTGTTCGGACGATGTCTCGCAAACTCCCGCCTCCCGCTAGCCCCCAGCAGAGCCAGTGGAATACCAGATGTGGGTAGTCGGTTCCGAACAGGAGCCGCTCATGCGTCTCCGGGTGGAGTCGCAGGCGCAGCAGCATGCCAACGCGATTGGGAAGGGTCAGTGAGGATACGTCCGCAAAGAAGTTCGAATACTGCCGCACAAGATTCAGGAAGGTCCCATAGTATCCTTCGTAAAAGATCAGGCCGGAGCTGCACCCGTGGGCGGCGATGACCGTCACGCCCTCCTCCAAGGGAACCCGTAACTTGTTAGGGTCACCGGCGGATTGATCCCTGCTGATCAAGCTGAACTCGTAGCCGACATGACTGAGGAGGGGAATTCTCAACTGCGCCAGCTTTCGGTAGAACGGCATGTACTTTCGATTGCCAGGATCGAACCCTTGGGTGTTGGGCAAGACCTTGACCAGCTTGGCTCCCGCCGCGACGCAGCGGTCTAACTCATCAAGCGCGTCTCGTCTCTGCGGGTTGATGGAGACACCCGGCAGGAACTCATTCGGATACGACCGGGCGAGATTCAAGACATAGTCATTGCCGACTAGAAATTCCGTTTTCTCGGCATCCAACACGCCGTTTGTGTCATACACGCCGTCCATGCCGAGCAGGACAGCCTTCCTGACATACTTGGACTTTCGGAGTTCCAAGAGCAGACTCTCCACGTACTTCTGATTGGACCGCGCCGCATCCTCGATCGGCAGGCGATGATTCCAGCGCAGGAATCTGAAGAGCAGACTGTTGAGGAGCCTGGGAGAGATGTAGCAGCCGTTGTCTGTGGTCCTGAGCGCAGCCAGATGAACGTGGCAATCAATCACCCGGTCTCTCCGTCTCGGTCTTGCGCAACCATCGGTAGGTCCGGCCCAGCAGTCGGGCGGAGGCCGTCTTGTTGCCCGCATGTTCCTTGATGGCCCGCTGGATGAGCGCCCATTCGATGCGCTTGATGAGGCCGGTGAGCCCATGCCCGTTCTTGAGCGCCTGGACGATGAGCGGCCACTCGACCCGGTCCACCAGATCATCAAGACCCTCAGCGGTGATGGCCGCAGGCGGCGCACAAATGGACGGTGGAAGCAGGTCCGGCCCGATCATGGCGGTTTTCGGCCCGGCGAGGGCGACGGCGCGCTCGATGACGTTCTCCAGCTCGCGGACGTTCCCGGGCCAGCGATAACGGGCCAACACCTCGAGGGCTTCGCCAGTCAACCCCTGGACGGCTTTCTTCTGCGCCGCGGCATGTCGGTCGAGCAGATGCTGGGCGATCAGCGGGATGTCCTCGACCCGTTCCCGGAGCGGCGGGCTGTGGAGAGGAAAGACATTGAGCCGGTAGAACAGGTCCTGGCGGAACTTCCGCTCGGCGACGAGCGCTTGCAGATCCTGGTTGGTGGCGGCAATGATCCGGACGTCCACCTTGATGTCCTCGTGGCCACCTACCCGCTGAAGTTCCCGTTCCTGCAGGACTCGCAAGAGCTTCACCTGCATGGCCGGCGAGATTTCGCCGATCTCATCCAGGAAGAGCGTGCCGCCGTTGGCCTGCTCGAACTTGCCCTTCTTCTGCGCCACGGCTCCGGTAAAGGCGCCCCGCTCATGCCCGAAGAGCTCCGACTCTAACAAGTTCTCCGCCAGCGCGCCGCAATTGATCGCGAGGAACCGTCCGGCCCGCCGCGGACTGAGCTGGTGGATCAGCCGCGCCGTCTGTTCCTTGCCGGTTCCGGTCTCCCCGGTGATCAGCACGGTGACGTCGGACTGCGCGACGCTCCGTACGAGACCGAACAGATCCTGCATGGGACGGCTCTTGCCCACCAACCCGCCCGTTTCCGTCGCCCCGTACAGCTCCTCTCGAAGTTGCTTGTTCTCCTCACGCAGTTCGCGGTTGCGGATGATGATCCCGAGCGCCCGTCGCTGCGTGGCCTGCAATCCCACCAGGTGATCAAACAGCAGCCGCGAGATCAGGTCCTTGGTGGCTCGGTCCGTCGCGCTGCCTGCTTGCCGCCGCGCTGTCTCGGGCGCGGAACGCTCCCGCCACTGGAAACGATACCGCATGTACGGAGCATCGTAGATCATCCCCTCATGCAAGACATACTCCAACGACCCGGCGCGCAACACGCCCGGCTGTTCGATCCGGAGAGCCCGGAGGTGTTCGCTTGAGCGGCTCGCTGGACGATCAGCGGAGTAGGCTTGTCCCTCATCCCAGCCGGCGGCCGGTTCAACTTCTATCCCGAACGGCCTGGCCGTCGCCACTGTTCTGCCGGTCTTTCCCTCCTTGATCAGCCAAGCGGTCGGAGCGCTCCTGGGCCCTTCAGGCTTCAGCACGTAGGCCTCACCGAACTCGGCGACAATGGTCGCCAGGCGCAGTTGCGAGTACTGCTCCTCACAGGACGCGGATTCCACGAACGGATAGAGCTGGGAGAATCCCTCGATGTTGCCCTTGACCAGCAGGCTGTTCCCGATCTGCGGATCGACCGGGGGCAGAAACCGGGCCAGTATGTACAGGGTGTGCGCCTCGTCAGGGCGGGCGAAGGCCTGCATACGGAGGTAATTGCTATAGGCTGACGCCCAGAGCCCGGAGCAGCGGACGGCCGTAGCCACATCATCAAGGTACCGGACGATGGTCTCCATGAGCGTCGGCTCCCGCTTGTCGAATGAAGCGAAGTAGGCCAGGGCCGCGCGGTAGGTCACATCCTTGCGCCCGCTCGCCGCCTCGCTGCGGTGGATCAGCTCGCGGAGCACCACGTGCGGGACCCAGTTGTTCGGATCGAGGAGGAAGGCCTTCGGATCGCGGATGTGGTCGAACCCCTCCACCACCCCCATGACCCGGTGGTAATCGATTCGGTCACCAACCCCCGGCAGGCTGTCCAGGTGGCGAATCACCATCCCGGTCAAAAAGCACGTGACCCACGGGTCGACTACCGGCTCGTCACTCTTTGTCGAGGCCATAGTCCTTGACCTTGGTGAGCAGCGTCTTGTAGCTGACCTGCAGGATCTCGGCCGCCTTGGTCTTGTTGCCGCCGGTCTCGCGCAGGACCTTCTCGATCATCCTGGCCTCCACAGCCCGGGAGGCCGCGCTGCTGGCTTCCTGGAGACTCCCGCGCGTCGGCATGTCTTCCGTGGCCGACCGCGCCGGCGCGCGCAAGCCGATGTGCTCGGGGAGGATCTCATGGCCGTCGCAGAGAATGACGGCCCGCTCGATGCAATTCTGCAGCTCGCGGACGTTCCCGGTCCACGGATGGTGCCTCATGACCTCCATCGCTTCGGACGACACCGCCAGGCTCTCTTTCTTCAGCTCCCGGCTGAACACCGCGAGAAAGTGTTCGACGAGCAACGGGATGTCTTCCCGGCGGTCGCGCAGCGGCGGGATGACGAGCGGGAACACATTCAGCCGGTAATAGAGATCCTCGCGGAAGGCCTGCGTGGCCACCGCTGCCTGCAAATCCTTGTTGGTGGCCGCCACGACACGGACGTCCGCCTTGACCGGGGACGTGCCGCCGACCCGCATGAACCGATCGCCCTCCAGCACGCGGAGGAGTTTGGCCTGGAGGCCCATGTCCATGTCCCCGATCTCGTCGAGGAACACCGTGCCCTTGTCCCCCAGTTCGAACTTTCCGATTTTCCGTCCGGTGGCGCCGGTAAACGAACCACGTTCGTGTCCGAACAGCTCGGTCTCCAGCAGCTCCCGGGGGATGGCCGCGCAGTTGATGGTCACGAACGGCCCGTTCTTGCGCGGGCTGCAGTCATGGATCATCCGGGCAAAGAGCTCCTTGCCGGTGCCGCTCTCCCCGAGCAGGAGCACGGTCGTGGTGCCGGCCGCGACCTTCTTCGCCTTCTCCTGCGCTTCCAGCAGCGCACGGCCCTGGCCGACCATCTTCGCGTACTTTGTCTGCGAGAGCGCTTCCTTGAGGATCAGATTCTCGGTGACGAGCTGCCGGGCCTCCAGCGCATGCCCGATGACCAGAAGAAGATGGTCCGGGTCCACCGGCTTCTGCAGGAAATCGAACGCCCCTTCCTTGACGGCCTTCACGGCGGTCTCGATCGTCCCGTGTGCGGTCATGACGACGACGGGAACCATGGGGTGCTCGTCCTTGACGGCTTGCAGGACCTCCAGGCCCGACTTCCCCGGCAGCTTGAGATCCGTCAAAACAAGGTCCACTTTCTGCCGCCGAAACTCCTCGATGCCCTTTTCCCCATCGGCCGCCAGGACGACCGCATGCCCTTCCATTTCCATGTGCCGGGCCAGCACCTGAGCCATGCGTTCGTTGTCTTCAATGAGCAGAATCGTGGCCATGCCCGTGCCTCAGGCGATCAGTAACGAAATCCGGAAGGTCGTCCCTTTGTGCTCCTGGCTCTCCACTTCGATCCGGCCGTTATGCAGCAGGACGATCTTGTGGACCAGCGCGAGCCCGAGGCCAGTCCCTTTCGGTTTTGTCGTGTAGAACGGCAGGAAGATCTTGCCGAGCCGGTCTTGCGGGATGCCAGCGCCCGTGTCGCTGACCCGCACCTCGACTTCCCGCCGACGTCCCAGCGGGGGCCGCATACCGGCCGACACGGTCAGGCGCCCGCCACCCGGCATGGCCTCAATGGCATTCTGGACCAGGTTCCCCAACGCCTGCCGCATCAGCACTTCATCGATGCGGATCTGGGGCACGTCCGGAAAGCAGGTCACTTCGACATGGGGATGCGGGGGTGGCACCTGTTCCAGCACCTGCTCGACCACCCGCTTGAGCCACGGTTCCACGTCGACCGGCTTGAGGTCGGGATCGGTCTTCCGTGCAAAGTTGAGGAACTGCGTGACCAGATGGTCCATGTCTGAGATCACGTGGGTGACGGTCTGGATGCTTTCGTGGGCCGGACTGTCTGGCGGAGTTTGCCGGGCGATCAGCTTCGCGGCGCCCAGGATGGTCCCCATCAGGTTGCGGAACTCGTGGGCGATCCCGGCGGACATCTGCCCCAACACTGTCATGCGCTCGCGCATCTCCACCTGCTCCTGCAGCGCCTTGATCTCGGTGAGGTCGGTGCACACGAACGTGGTCCCGATCAGGCGGCCCTCGCGATCCTTCAGCAGCGTGGTGCTCACGCCGATCCAGATCCGTTCCCCATGCGGCAGGCGCAGCTCGAACTCCTCCCGCGTGATGGCTTCCCCGGTGCTCAGGCACCGGTCCAGCAACGCCGCGACCGTGCTGTTCGCGCCGAAGACCTCGGCGCAGGTCTTGCCGATCACGTCCGCCCGGTTGAGCCGCAGGATGCGGCTGGCGGCTTCATTGAAGGTGGTGATCACGCCCTCCCGGTTGAAGGTGATGACGCCGCTCGAGACGCTGCGGAGAATGTTCTCGTTGTAGCTCTCGATTGCCCGCGCCCGTTCCTCCGCCGCCGACCGCAGGCGCTCGAGCTCATGCTCCTTGTCCTGCAGCCGCGCTACGATGTCGAGGAAGACATTGTCTCTCACGAACCCGGTCGACGGCGAGGAATCGCGCCGCATAATCCGCGCGAACACGGTGTACAGCAGGAGGAGAAGAATGCCGCCGCCCAGGATTTTCAACAGGAGTTCGGTCGCCGCGTTCAGATCAGCGGTTCCGGGAGCACCGGGAACCCGCTGGACCGTCAGCAGATGGAACGCCAGGGTCGTGAGGAACAACACCAACAGCAGGACGGTGAGAATCGTGAACAGATTGCTTCGAGGACGCAGCGCCACGGCTTACCGCCTTCCCACCAGGAGCTCACTATACCAGCTCAGGATCTCCGGGCCAAACAGCATCGCGACCACCGCCCCGAGAGAGAGAAAAGGGCCGAACGGGATGTAATCCGAGCGGCCGATCACACGGGCCGCGATCAACCCCACCCCGAGCACCGAGCCCAGGAGACCGCCCACGATCACCGTGAGCAGCACCTGCTGCCAGCCCAGGAACGCGCCGATCATGGCCAGCAGTTTGATATCGCCGCCTCCCATGCCCTCCTTCCCGAACAGGTAGGGACTGATCCAGGCCATGACATACAGCAGGCCACCGCCTAACACAAGACCGCCGATGCTGTCCCACCAGCGCGGCAAGAGGAGCGTCCCGGCGACGAGTCCGAGCGCGATCCCGGGCACCGTGATCCGGTCAGGCACAATCATGTGATCCAGATCGATGAAGCTGACGACGATGAGGGCCGAGAAGAGCGCCCCGTACACGAGCCCCATCGGGGTCGCCCCGAAGCGCCAGGCGAGGAAGCCATATCCGGCGGCGTTGAGGGCCTCCACGAGAGGGTAGCGCCACCCGATGCGGGCCCGGCAGCTCCGGCACCGGCCGCGCAGCCAGAGGTAGCTGAGGATCGGAATGTTGTCGTACCAGGCAAGGGCCGTCTTGCACTGCGGGCACCGAGACCCCGGCCGCATGATGGATTCCCGAAGAGGCAGGCGAAGGATGCAGACATTCAAGAAGCTGCCGATGACGACGCCGACCAGCACTGCGACCGTCACATGCCACTCGGGACTCATCCTGCCTCCACCGATAGCTCCCGGACCAGGCCGTCCGCGCGCCCATTGTACGTGAAACCCCCGCCTTTTTCTATTTACAGTATTTACTTGGTTATGTGATACTAATGGCGTTACTGGTAGGGCGGATGATTAGACATCTTTTGCATAAGGAGTTATGCGATCATGGAACGGAAGAAGAGAAACGGGGCCACGTCCCTGACGGACCGCGAGCAGGAAATCCTCCAGTTGATCTGGAACGGCCTCAAGAACCGGGAGATCGGGACACGCCTCAAGATCAGCGTCAAGACCGTCGAAGCGCACCGCGCCAACATGATGAAGAAGCTCCGGGTGTCGAACGCCGCCCAACTCCTCAAAGCCGCCATCGAGGAAGGATTCATCCGGGTGCGGCGGAGCTGACGGCGCCAGTGCCGGCCCGCTGTCTCAGAACCTCGTACAGCACGATCGCCGCCGCCACCGAGGCATTGAGGCTCTGCACGTTGCCCCGCAACGGGATGCGCACCAGCCCATCGCATTGACCGGCCACCAGCGGCCGGATCCCCCGGCCTTCCCCACCCACCACTAACGCCACCGGGCCGCGATAATCCACTTCCCAGTAGTTTCGAGTCCCTTTCGCGTCGAGTCCATAGACCCAGAAATTCGCCGCCTTGAGCCGTTCGAGGGTCTGCGCGACATTGACGACGCGGGCGATGGGAAGATGCTCGATGGCGCCCGCCGAGGCGCGGGCCACGGTCGCGGTCAGGCCGACCGCCCGCCGGGTCGGCAGGAGCACGCCCTGCGCGCCGGCCGCCTC
>JAXIOW010000156.1:0-11521 GCA_045403215.1 Nitrospirales bacterium
GCGGAGATTCTCGCGGCGAAGGACCGCACCAAAGCCGGCCCCACCGCCCCCGCCCACGGCCTGTACCTGGTGCGCGTGGACTACTAAGGCCATTTAACGATCCTCTCCCCTGGAGGGAGAGGGCTGGGTGAGGGGGTAAGCAAGTCGCGCTCCGCTCCGCCCGGGGCCCGCTCGGCGCCACCCGCTCCACTTGACTACGCTCGTGCGACGGCCTAGAATGTAGTTACACTTGAAACCATGAGGAATCCATGAAATTCACCAACGTCCGGGAACTCAAAGCGAAGACCTCCGCGGTGCTGCGGACTGTGAAAAACGGCAACACCGTGCTTATCACCACGCACGGTCGCCCGACTGCACTGGTCGTTCCCGTATCGGAAGATGACATTGAGGATGTGTTGTTGGAACACAGTCCTGTGTTACGGCAGAAGATCGCGGCAGGGCTTCGCGACATTCGAGCTAGCCGTACTCTGGCGCTGTCCGAGTATGCAAGGAAACGCGCCAAGCGCAGAGCCCGGACTGCATGACCTGGGAGGTCTTCCTCTCCGAGAAGGCGCAGGAAGACCTTGACAGATTTCACTCCAAGATAATCGATCAAATCCTTACGGACTGCCGAAGACTGGCTCTGGACCCCATCCCGGACGGCAAGCGAATTAAGAAGCTCAAGGGCTTTCGCACGCCCTTATATCGGCTCCGAGCGGGTGATTATCGGGTGGTGTTTCAGCGGAAGGGCGCTCGCATCGACATCGTCCGCGTGCTCAGCAAGAGCGACTTCGAACGCGCGTACTGACAGTTCCAAGGCGGGACCGCACCAAAGCCGGCCCCATCGCCACCGCCCACGGCCTGTACCTGGCGCGCGTGGATTATTAAGTCAGAAAAGGGGACAGGCTCCATCGGTGCCTGTCCCCTTTTCCTTACTTTGTCCCCTTTTCCTTACTTGAGAACGCTAGAAAGGGAGCTTGTTCTGGGGCGAGTCCTGGCTTTCGACGCGCTTGCGGAGTTCGATGAGCTCGCGCTCGAGGGCTTCGAAGCGGTCGGCGATGGGGTCGGGCATGTTGGCGTGGTCCATCGTGGCCTCGGGAATGCGCTCCACCCCTTCAGTCTTGATGATCCGGGCAGGGACGCCGATGACCGTGGAGTTCGGCGGGACCGACTTCAGCACCACCGAGTTGGCTCCGATCTTGACGTTGTCGCCGATCTTGATTCCGCCGAGAATCTTGGCCCCGGCGCCCACCACCACATGATTGCCCAACGTCGGGTGGCGCTTGCCCCGTTCCTTGCCGGTGCCCCCCAGCGTGACCCCCTGGAAAAGCGTCACGTGATCGCCGATCTCGGTTGTCTCGCCGATGACGACGCCCATCCCATGGTCGATGAAAAAGCCGCGCCCGATCTTCGCCGCCGGATGGATCTCGATCCCTGTCAGCCAGCGCGCGAACTGGGAGATGGCGCGGGGAACGAACGGGACGCCCCACGTGTGCAGCCGGTGCGCGACCCGATACGCCAGCAAGGCGTGGAAGCCTGCATAGGTAAGGATCACCTCCAGCGTGCTGGTCGCCGCCGGGTCCCGCTCGTAGACCACCTGCAGGTCATTCTTGATCCTGTCGAACATGGCTCTGAACATGGCTCTATTGTAACCCCTCGATGAGGCACACCGCCTGGGCCGTCATCGCCTCCTCGTGGCCGACCGGCCCCTTGCCCTCGCCGCTTTTGACTTTGATGTTGATACGCGCCGGCTCCACCCCCATCGCCTTGGCCAGAGCGCCCTTCATGGCGCTGAGGTGCGGCCCCAGCCTCGGCGCCTGGGCGTTGATGACCGCATCCACGTTGACCACGCGGCAGCCCCTCCGTATCAGCATGGACATGACGGTTTCCAGCAGCTGCAGGCTCGAGATGTCCTTGTACCGCTGATCCGACGCCGGAAAGTGCACGCCGAGGTCGCCTTCTCCCATCGCCCCCAAAAGCGCGTCGCACACCGCATGAATCAGGACGTCGGCGTCCGAATGACCGTCCAGCCCCTTGGTATGGGGAATCTCGATGCCGCCCACGATGAGCTTGCGCCCGGGCACCAGCGGGTGGATGTCGTACCCGATCCCTACTCGCATGGCTTCCTCGTTACTCGTTATACGTTAAACGTTAATCGGGAAATCACCAAGGTCTGACGCATCTGACGATTCACGTATAACGGTTAACGGTTAACGGTTCTGGCGGGAAGCCAGAATGGCTTCCGCCAGAACCATGTCCTCCGGCGATGTGATCTTGATGTTTTGCCAGTTGCCTGGGACGATCATGACCGTGTGACCCAACTGCTCCACCAGGGCGGCGTCATCGGTCGCATGCAGGTGCTCGACCTCGGCTTTCCGGTAAGCTTTCAGGAGCAGGTCCTGCCGGAAGGTCTGCGGGGTCTGCGCCAACCACAACTCGGTTCGGTCCAGCGTCTTTCGGATCTGCCGGTCCGGGCCGACCTGCTTCGGCGTGTCCTTCATCGGCACGGCCACGATTGCGCCTTCTCCTTTGCGCGCCGCCTCGATCGACTGCTCGATGAGGTCTACCGTGACAAAGGGCCGTACCGCGTCGTGGACCACCACGATTTCGACGTCGGGGTCGGTCTCCTTCAAACCGTTGTACACGGATTGCTGGCGGGTCTTCCCGCCGGCGACGACCTTCTGCACCTTCTTGACGCCGTACCGCTCGACGATGGTCAGGGCGCGCTGTTGCTCCTCGCGCGGCACGACCAGGATGACCGCATCCACGCTCGGCGCGCGGTCGAACGCCCGAAGCGAGTGGAGCAGCATCGGGACGCCGCCCAACGGCAAAAACTGCTTGGGAACGTCCGCGCCCATCCGCTTGCCGGTGCCGCCTGCCGGGATGACGGCAACTACGCGTCCGAGCTGGCGACGGCCCATCCGAGCTTGCTCAAACCGACGCTTCGATCAGCTGCGTCGGATACTCAAGACCTACAGTGAGCTCAGACATGCCGGGAGATCCAATACCACCAGTGTTCCTTCTACGCTGGCGTGCATTCAACTGCGGGCCACCGGCACTTCCTGGCCTTCGGTCTCTTCCTTCAGCCGGGCGAAGATCATCCGCCCCGCCTGCGTCTGCAGGACGCTGGTGACCACCACGTTCACGTTCGAGCCGATGAACCTCTTCGCGTTGTCCACCACGATCATGGTGCCGTCATCCAGGTAGGCCACGCCCTGCCCGGCCTCCTTCCCTTCCTTGAGCACGAACACGCGCAGCTGCTCACCCGGCAGCACGACGGGCTTCAAGGCGTTGCACAGCTCGTTGATGTTCAGCACCCTGACGCCCTGCAGTTCGGCCACCTTGCTGAGATTCAGATCGTTGGTGATCACCTTGGCGTTCATCTTCTTGGCCAGGATCACGATCTTGGAGTCCACTTCCTTGATGTGGGGGAAATCCTCCTCGACGATGCGCACCTCGATGTCCACCATCTTCTGAATCTTGTTGAGCACGTCCAGGCCGCGCCGGCCGCGCCCCCGCTTGAGCGGATCGGAGGAATCGGCGATGTGCTGGAGCTCGTTCAGGATGAACTGCGGCAAAATGAACGCCCCCTCCAGAAATCCCGTCTCGCAGAGATCGGCTACCCGGCCGTCGATGATGACGCTGGTATCGAGAATCTTGTTGCTCGTCGAAGCCGTGCCCCCGGTTTCGGACGCCCCTGGCTGACCGAGAATGCCCGCCGCCGTAAAAATTTTGACGCCGTAGATGAGGCCGAGATAGGGAAAAATCGCCAGAAGCAGGAAGCCGAGGACCGGGACGGATTCAACGTCAGGGACTGTGGCCCCCAGGGCCCAGGCCGCCAGGCCCGCCAGGAGCAGGCCGCACGCGAGGCCTGCCGCGCCGCCCAGCAGCACGCCGGGCTTCGCCGGCCGCAACACGTATTCGATCCCCAGGACAAGACCGGCGACGACCACGCCGACCGCCGCCGCCCAGACCCAGCCGTTCTCTTCTTCGGAGCCGTTCGAAAACAGGGCAAGACTCAGCACGATGCAGAGAACGACGAACGTCGCACGGAGCACCATACTGCCACCCCCTTTCGTAGTTTATTCATGATACCACACGCCATGCCGAAACCCTAGACCGGAAATGATAACCAGGCACGTAGGGGCACGGCGCGCCGTGCCCCTACAACTTAGGGCTTGATCGTGAGATAGAGGTTCCGGCCGTTGCGGTGCACGAGCACGAGGGCGGGGTCTTTGGGCGAGAGCTTGTCCGTCACGTCCTGAAAGTCGCGGAGGGTCACGATCGGCTTGCGGTTGACTTCCGTGATGACGTCGCCGACTTGCATGCCGGCCTCGCCGGCCGGACTTCCGTCGGCCAAGCGCGCCACCACCACGCCCCCCCGGCCGTCCCGGGAGAGGTTGAACCGGCGGGCCAGCTCAGGAGTCAGCTCGCGCACGTCTAGGCCGGCGAACGCGCCCGAGGACCGCGCCTCCTCGTTGCTGTCCCCTGGGCTTTCCGCCTGGGCCATGGTCTTTGGCTGCTCGGCGATCGTCACGTCGAGCTCTTTGCTCTGCCCGTTCCGGACCAGCCTGATGTGCACCTTCTTGCCGATGGGCGTCTGGGCCACAAGATTGCGGAACTGAGTGGGATTCTCGACGATCCGCCCATCGAACTCGATGATCACGTCCCCCCGCTCCAGCCTGGCGCGCCTGGCCGGGCTGTCGGCCAGGACGTCGCTGATCAGGACCCCCTTGGTTTCGGTTGCGCCGAACTGCTTGGCGAGGTCCTTGGTCAGCTCTTGGATCGACACGCCGAGGTACCCGCGGACGACCTTGCCCCCCTTGAGCAATTGCTCCATCACCGATCGGACCATGTTGCTCGGCACGGCGAAGCCGATCCCCATGTAGCCGCCGCTCTGGCTGAAGATGGCTGTATTGATGCCGATGAGCTCGCCCCGCGCGTTGACCAGCGCGCCGCCGGAGTTGCCCGGATTGATCGCCGCGTCGGTCTGGATGAAGTCCTCGTACTCGGCGATGCCGACGTTGGCGCGGCCCACCGCGCTGATGATCCCCATCGTCACCGTCTGGTTGAGCCCGAAGGGATTGCCGATGGCCAGCACGTACTCCCCTACTTGAAGTTTGTCGGAATCGGCCCAGGGGATGGTCGGCAGGTCCTTGGCTTCCACCTGGATGACCGCGATGTCGGTCTTCGGGTCGGTGCCCACCACCTTGGCCTTGAGCTCCCGCTTGTCCGAGAGCAGAACGCGGATTTCGTCTGCCTTCGAGACGACGTGGTTGTTCGTGATGATGTACCCTTTGGGATCGGCGATCACGCCGGACCCTAGGCTGCGCTCGCGGCGGTCCTGGGGGGCCTCGAACCGCCGCCGGAAGAACTCGTCGCCGAAAAACCGCCGGAAGAAGGGATCGTCGGACGGCCCGAAGCTATGGCCCTCAGGAAGCCGGTTGATCCGGGTCGTGGAGATGTTCACGACGGTCGGCGTCGCCGCCTTGGCCACCTCGACAAAATTGTGGTCGGCGCCGCCCGCCGGCGGTGGAGGCGCGGCAACCGGCCTCGGCGCGCTCGGGGCCTCAGGCACCGCGTGCCCGAACGGCAGCCACCCCAGGTCGGAGGCGACGACCAGACCCAGGATGAGGCCTACCCCGATCAGGAGCAGGCCGAGCGCCAGGGTTGTTTTATGTGATGGTCCCGGCATAGATTCCAGTGATCGTCCGGAGCAGCTTGAGCGCGTCGGGTTTCTTGCGCTGGAAGGAATTGCGCCCGATGATGGACCCGAACCCGCCCCCGTCGCGGATCGCTCGGGCTTCTTCGAGGAGGGCGTTGTCGTCTTCCTTGGTGGCCCCGCCGGAGAAGATCACGATGCGGCGCCCGTCGAAGGCCGACTGCACGACGTGCCGGACCCGATCGGCCAGCGTCTTGATCGAAATCTGTTGCGCCTCGTACACCTTCTTCGCCGCCGCCTGCTCCAGGTGATCGGTCGGCAGCTTCACCTTGATGATGTGGGCGCCCAACTGGGCCGCGATCTGCGCCGCATAGGCGACGATGTCGAGCGCCGTCTCGCCTTCCTTGCTGATCTGGCTGCCGCGGGGATAGGACCAGATCACGAACGCCAAGCCATGCCGCTTGGCTTCTTCCCCGATTTCGCGGGCCTGCTCGTACATGCCCTTGCAGTGCGCCGACCCGGGATAGATGGTGAACCCCACTGCCACGCAGCCGAGCCGCAGCGCGTCGCGCACGCTGCCGGTGACCGCCGGGGCCGGGTCCTTCTCCTCATAGAGGACATCGTGGTTGTTCAGCTTCAGGATCAGCGGGATCTCGCCCGCAAACTCCGCCGCGCCCGCCTCCAGGAACCCGAGCGGCGCAGCGTGGGCGTTGCAGCCGGCCTCGATCGCCAGCTCGAAGTGGTACCGGGGACTGTAGCCCGGCGGATTGACCGCGAAGCTCCGGGCCGGGCCGTGCTCGAAGCCCTGGTCCACCGGCAGAATCAGGCATTTGCCGGTCCCCTTCAGCGCACCGTGGTTCAGAATGCGCGCCAGGTTCGTCTTTACGCCGGCGTTATCCGCGCTGTACCAACTGAGGATCTCACGCACACGGTTCGTCATCTCGTCCTCCGTCGTTATTCGTTAAACGTTATACGTTAATCGTGAGTCTGAGCCCAGCATTGTGAAATTTACGTTTAACGAATAACGATTAACGTTTAACGCGCTTTTCATCGTTCTCCACGAATGAATGCCTCAGCCAGACCGACATCCTCCGCGCTGCCGATCAGCAGCGGCACCCGCTGGTGCACGGCCTTCGGCTCGACCTCGAGGATGCGCATGGTCCCGGTGCTGGCCCGCCCTCCCGCCTGCTCCACGACCATCGCCAGCGGGTTCGCCTCATACAGCAGGCGCAGCTTCCCTTCCGGCTTGTCCGTCTCGCCGGGATACAGGTAGATGCCCCCGCTGAGGAGGATGCGGTGCACGTCGGCGGCCAGACACCCGGAGTATCGCGACGAGTACGGCCGCCCCGTTGCCTTATCGGATTCCTTCAGGTAATCGATGTAGCGGCGCGTGCCGGCCGGCCATTTGTGATAATTGCCGTCGTTGACGGCATAGACCTTGCCCCTGGCCGGCACCCGGATGTTCTCGTGGGAGAGCAGGTACTCCCCGATCCCGGGGTCCAGCGTGAACCCATTGACGCCATTGCCGGACGTGAAGACCAGCATCGTGCTGGACCCGTACACCAGATAGCCGGCCGCCGCCTGCTCCGTCCCCTTGCGGACAAGCTCCAGGGCGGACGGCAGCCCGCCTTTCCCCTCGTAACGCAGGATGGAAAAGATCGCGCCCAGCGGCATGTTGACGTCGGTGTTGGAGGACCCGTCGAGGGGATCGAACAGCAGCATGTACTTGCCGTGGGGCCAGTTCTCGGGAAGCTGGACCGGCTTCTCCATCTCCTCCGAAGCCAGCGCGCACACCAGCCCGCTGTACTGAAAGACCTTGATGAAGGTCTCGTTGGCGATCTCGTCCAGCTTCTTGACGGCTTCGCCCTGGACGTTGGTCCCGCCCGTCGGCCCGAGGATATTGATCAGGCCCGCGCGCCGCAGGTCGTGGGCGATGAGCTTCCCTGCCAGGCCGATCTGGGCCAGCAGGGCGGAAAACTCGCCAGTGGCGGCCGGGTGCCCGGCCTGGGTCTCGATGATGAACCTGGTGAGCGTGATACCGGTGCGTCCCATGGATGAGGTCTCGTGAGGCTCGGATTATATCGGGTTCGAGCGAGCCAGGCAATAAGCGAAAAGGCGGGGAATGGCGGCGAGTCAGTGGCGGGCGGTCAGGGTAACGCCTTCCACCCTGGTCAGCGTGGCGGAGACAGACCCGATGAGCACCTTGGCTTTCATGAGCACGGGAATCCGCGCCGCATCGTTGGTGACCCACACCCGGATATTGCCCTCGTTCAGAAAGAGGCCTCTGAACGGCATGATCGCGAGGATGCGGATGGCGTCGAACTCGCCGAGTGGGCCTTTGATCCGATCCGCCCCCTCGATCTTCAACTCAAGCCGGTAGTTCTTCTTGTCGTGGTTGACATGGATGATCGTGGACGACCCGATCGCCAGCGCCGGGAGCGTCCGACAGAAATAGATCACGGAGAGGGTGTCCTGGACCCCGGGCGGCACCTCCATGGTCTCGGTAGTCCCGTCTTTCGTCACCGTCGCCCGGTGCGAGGCCTGGTCGAAGACCACTTCGATGTCGTTCTTGCGCTTGCCCTCCCGCCGCTTGAAGAGGAGGTGGTGGGGATAGCCCTCTTCTTCGTCCAGCAGCGACTCGACGCGGTTGTTCACCGGATAGAAGGCCGAGATGAAATCGTTCGACCGGGCGGTGTGGACGAGCTTCACCACAGGCCGGCCGGACAGGGTCCGGCGCTCCGCGATCTCCAGCACGGCAGTGCCGGCGGCGATGATTCCCCAGTTCAGTGCATAGGTCAGCCGCTCACCGACCTTGAAGTGGGCCGACGGGGGGCTTTGCGAAGGAACGGCGAGACTGGGCGCGAGAAAGACGAAAAGGCCTATCGCGAGGACCGTCAGAAATGGGGACAGGCTACTTTTCGACATAAAAGTAGCCTGTCCCCGTTTTCAGAGCCGCACGATCTTGTGGCGATCCGCCGTGACCTGGCGCGTGGCGTTCCGGCTGTCCACCACCAGGCGCGCATGCTTGACGACGGCGTCCCAGTCGTAGGCCGTATGGTCAGTGGCGATCACGACGCAGTCCGCGCGCGCGAGGGTCTCGGCGTTCACAGCCGGCACGCGGGTGAGTTGCTCAAAGCCCTTGAGCGCCGTCACGTGCGGGTCGTGCCAGCTCACGCGGGCGCCTTTGTCGCAGAGCAGCTTGAGGATGTCCAAGGCTGGCGACTCGCGGACATCGTCGATGTCGCGCTTGTAGGCAACCCCGAGCACCAGGATCGAGGAGCCGTTGACGCTCTTCTGGAGCCGGTTCAGGGCGTCCGTGACTTTCCCCACCACGCACTGCGGCATCTCGGCGTTGATCTCCCCGGCCAGCTCGATGAACCGGGCCCGATAGTTCAGGGTCTTCAGTTTCCAGGACAGGTAGTGGGGATCCACCGGGATACAGTGCCCGCCAAGTCCCGGGCCCGGATAGAACGGGATGAACCCGTACGGCTTGGTGGCGGCCGCCTCGACGACTTCCCAGACATTGATCCCGAGCCGGTCGCACATGATTGAGATCTCATTCACCAGCCCGATGTTGACGATCCGGAAGGTGTTCTCCAGGAGCTTCGTCATCTCCGCCGCTTCCGTGGACGACACCGGCACCACCTTGTCCACCACCTGGCTATAGAGCGCGACGGCCGCTTGCCGGCATGTGGGCGTGATCCCTCCCACCACGCGCGGCGTGTTCTTGAGGCGATAGGTGGCATTGCCCGGGTCGATGCGCTCCGGCGAGAACGCCAGACAGAAGTCCACGCCGACCTTCAGGCCGCTTTCTTCCAGCATCGGCAGGAGGAGTTCCCGGGTGGTGCCCGGATACGTCGTGCTCTCCAGCACAATCAGTTGGCCGGCGCGCAAGCCTGTCTTGACCGCGCGCGTGGCCTGCAGGATGAAGGACACGTCGGGGTCCTTGGTCTTGTTCAAGGGCGTCGGCACGCAGATGCAGCAGGCGTCGGCCTCGGCCAGGGGGGCAAACTCTGTGGTGGCGTTGAACCGCCCGGCTTCGACGAGCGGGCGGAGGTCGGCGGACAGCACATCCTGAATGTAGCTGTCGCCCTTCTTGAGGCGTCCCACCCGTTCCGCGTCCACGTCAATGCCGGTCACGTGATAGCCCACCTTGGCAAACCCCATGGCCAGCGGCAGGCCCACGTAGCCTAACCCGATGACGGCCACGTGCGCGGTGCGGTCCGTGATCTTCCGAAGAAGGATGTCCATCAAACGATCCTCCGTAGGGGCACGGCGCGCCGTGCCCCTACCATCAATGTTTGGCCGGGCCTCCGGCGACGTATTGCTTGACCTGGGATTCGACGATCTCCCGGATCCGCTTCAAGGCCGGCTCGGAGGTGGCTTCAAAGCGCAGGACCAGCGCCGGCTGGGTGTTCGAGGCGCGGATCAACCCCCAGCCGTCGGGGAAGAGGACTCGAACCCCGTCGATGTCAATGATCTTGTGCTCGCGGGCCAACTGCTTCTTGGCCTCCTCCACCACCTGGAACTTGACATCGTCGGGACAGTCCACGCGGATCTCCGGCGTGGACACCGTGTGGGGCAGATCGGTGAGCAGCGTCGAGAGCGGGCGGCCGGCCTTGGCGAGGATCTCGATCAAGCGGCACGACGCATAGATGGCGTCGTCGTACCCGAAGTACCGGTCGGCGAAAAAGATGTGGCCGGACAGCTCGCCAGCCAGCGCCGCGCGCTCTTCCTTCAGCTTGGCCTTGATCACAGAGTGGCCGGTCTTCCACATGATGGGCCGGCCGCCGTGCTTGGCGACGTCATCGTAGAAGACCTGGGACGCCTTGACTTCGGAGATGATCGTGGCCCCCGGCTTGTCTTTCAGAATATCACGGGAGAACAGCACCATGAGCTTGTCGCCCCAGAGGATCTGCCCTTTCTCGTCCACCGCGCCGATCCGATCAGCGTCCCCGTCGTACGCGATCCCGACATCCGCGCCGGTCTCGCGCACCTTGCGGATGACATCTTGCAGATTGGCCACCACCGTGGGATCCGGCGGGTGATTCGGGAACCGGCCATCGACCTCCTCATACAGCCCAGTCACGCGGCAGCCGAGCGGGCGCAGGGCGTCCGGGCCGACGAGCCCGCCCATGCCGTTCCCGCAATCCACGACGACGTGCAGCCGGTCGGCGCGCACATGCGCGAACGACTTTTTAATGTAGGTTAAATACTCCGGAATGATGGCATGCGCCGACACCCGCCCCTGCCCAGATTCGAACCGCCCGCGCTCGATGTCGGCCTTCAAGGACTGGATCGCGGCCCCGTGCAGGGAATCCTTGCCGAGGCAGAGCTTGAAGCCGTTGTACTCAGGCGGATTGTGACTGGCCGTGATCATCACCCCGCCGCCCACCGGCAGCGTAAAGAGGGCGAAATAGAGCAAGGGCGTCGGGCACACCCCGATATCCACCACATCGAGCCCGCACCCCAAGAGTCCTCTGAGCAGGGCCTCCCGCATCACGGGCGCGCTGGTCCGGCCGTCGCGCCCCACGGCGATGGCCTTGGCGCCCGCGCGCACGGCCAGGGACCCGTGGGCCCGCCCGATCTTCTCGGCGAGCTCGACCGTCAGATCCTTTCCCACAATGCCACGGATGTCGTATTCCCTGAAAATGCTCATGGATCGTTATTCGTTAAACGTTAATCGTTATACGGAATCAATACCTCTAGCTTTTGCTAGATAGCGAATAAAGCCATTGACAAGCGAAATCGCTCTGAGGCATTCGCTTCGGAATTTTTGAAAGACCTCAACATCCAAATAGCCAGCATCGTAGGCCACAGTCAAATGATCAATCATTTCAAAAAGAGAGCCTCGTGCTTGGCGGACAAACTGAATATTCT
>JAXIOW010000071.1:0-15363 GCA_045403215.1 Nitrospirales bacterium
GTTGGGGCGGCGCAGGCGACAAAGGTAAGCACGACAACGCCGGCAAGCACTATGCGGGTCATTCACGGGCCTCTGCTGTCACAGGCCGGAACCGTGCTCCTTATACATGAATTTCCCTGGGACAGCAACTGAAAGCAGCGAGAATAATGATCTAGTCGGGAGGCGAGTCTGTCGCAGATGCTGGATCCTTTATAGCTGGGCGGGCGTTGTATTGGCTGGTGAGGCGATCCGAGGGCGGAGATCCGTCAGCCACCCCAGTGTCACTCCATATGGCGTTGGAGAGGGCGGGGGAATCTCGTGCGGGTCCCCCGCCAGGACGATCCGTTCGCGCGCCAGACACGCGCAGGCCAGCAGCAAGGGGAGCGGAATGCAGGGGCCCTCGTCGACCAGCAAGGCATCGTATCGGATGGAATGGAAAATGGCGTCGCCGATCACGCGGACGGGCGTGACGGCGAGGACCCGTTTGGCCTGGAGGAAAGGCAGCCGCTTGGTGTCCTCTTCCATGGACAGGACTTCCCGCACCTTCGTGATGCCCCCCAATCGCTCGACTTCATCTTTGAGCTCCTCGTACTCGGGCCGCAGTTCCGGGTCCACGTAGGCTTCCGGCTTCAACTCGTTGATGCGTGTCTGAACGATCTCCAGCTCGTTCATGCACTCCTGCTTCTGCGCCTCGTAGAGCACGCAGTTCTCCTTCATAGTGGCGACGTTGCTTCCCACCACCTGCATGCCTAGGCGCTGCCAGAGAGGGAGGCTTTCATAGACCGTGAGGAGATTTTGGAGGCGCTTGATCTCGGCCTGCGCGTCACCCAGAGCTGTGAGCAGGCGCCATTCCAGGTGACGCACCTCGTCGAGGTCCTTCTGCTTTTCCGCCTTGTAGCGGAGGATCGGCGCGAGTTCCAGGTACCGTTCCAGCTTGCGGCGCAGGCCTGCCTTGTCGGCCTGGGACTTGCCCAGGAAGACGGAGACCTGCACGTCGAAGGTCAGGTCCCGCAGGTTGATCCCGCCTTCGCCCGCGATGCTGGGCGGGTCGTAGCAACAGAGGAAGCTGCGGTGCTGGAGTCCGGCGCCACGGAGCCCTTTGGCGGCGGCCAACAGGGCTTCGGTCAGCGTTCGGTTGTCGGGTGCGATGAGCAGGACCCGTTTGTTGGCCTTGACCAGCTCCGTCGCAACGACGGCCAGCCGGGCGCGGCGCGCCGCCCGGTCGGCGTCCCAGATGGTGGTGAGCACGGACGTCACGATCGTGGAGCGGAGCATCGGGTCCGCCACCGGAGTCTCCGGGGCCACCCAGGGCATCAGGCGGTCCGCCGCGCTGAAGTGGTAGAACGACGGGTGGTGCAGCATGCTCTCCATCCGTTGACGAAGTTTCTGGAGGAAGCCGGAGGGGTCGCCGGCGCGTTCCTCGTCGGCCACCAGGTGGATGAGTGTGGGCAGCAGGTCGAAGGCCTTCACTCGTGCAGGTGCTCCAGCAGGCAGAGGGCGAGGCAGCCGAGTTCGCCAGCCGGGTCCATCCGCTGGTTCTGGCACTGGCGGGTGCGCACGCAGACGAGAGCCTGGCCCAGGCGCGCGGCCACGTCCACCGGCAAGTCCCCCACCTGGTAAACCAGGACTCGCCCTTCGTCCGTGGCCGAGAGGATCAGCAACCGTCGCCGGGCGTCGTCCTCAATGATCACGGCCTGCGGCGCTTGAGGGCCGAGCCGTCCCAGGCGATAGCCATCCAACGTCCATTGCTGCTTGATCAAGTGGGACGGCGGGTGCAACGCGGTGGGACTCAACCGGATGTTCAGTTGGAGAGGGTCGAAGGTCTGCTCGCCCCCTTGCGCCATACCGAGAAAAGGACTCACGGAGACGAGCGTCGCCACCCAAAGTAGGCGGAAAATCATGCCGATATTCTAGCGAAGCAGGACCGCGATCACAAGCCGCCGTTCGTTGACTTTCCCCCAGTGCTCCTGTAGTATTTTTACTTCTTCCCACAAGGAGTTGTAGCTCATGAAGGTGATTCTGCGAGAAGACGTGCAAGGAGTGGGCAACATAGGGGATATTCTTGAGGTTGCTTCTGGCTATGCCCGCAATTTTCTCTTCCCTCGGAACAAGGCGGTGGAGGCGACCGGCCGCAGCCTGAAGACGGTCGAACATGCCAAGCGCGTGATCGCTGAAAAGGCGCGCAAAGAGAAGACTTCCCTGGAAGAGTTCGCGAAGAAGGTCAGCGCCATCGCCGTGACAATTCCCGTTCAGGTCGGCAAGGACGACAAGCTGTTCGGGTCCGTGACGGCCAAGGACATCGCCGAAGCTCTGGCGGCCCAAGGGATCGAGGTGGACAAGCGCAAGATCGAGCTGGGCCCTCCGATCAAGGAACTCGGCACTGTATCGGTGCCGGTCAAGCTCCACTCTCAGGTGACGGCCACGGTGAGCGTGACAGTGGTCAAGGCCGAAGCCTCCAGCGACGCGCCGGCCTCCGGCAAGGGAAGCTAACGCATCCATGCCCAACCCGCTGAAGACGACCGATCCCGAGATCTACGAGGCCATCCGGAAGGAGGGCCGCCGCCAGCGCGAAAAGGTCCTGTTGATCGCGTCGGAGAACTTCGCCAGCCCGGCGGTCCTGGCCGCGCAGGGCTCGCTCATGACCAACAAGTACGCCGAGGGCTATGCCGGTCGCCGCTACTATGGGGGCTGCCAGTACATGGACGTCGTCGAGTCGCTGGCGATCGAGCGCGCCAAGCGGATCTTCGGCGCGGACCACGTGAATGTCCAACCCCATTCGGGGGCGCAGGCCAACATGGCCGTCTACTTCGCGGTCCTTAAGCCGGGCGACGCGATCCTCGGCATGGATCTGGCCCATGGCGGCCACCTCACCCACGGGAGCCGCGTGAGCTTCTCCGGCATTCTCTATCACGCCTATTCCTACGGCGTGGACCGGACCACCGAGCGTATCGATTACGACGCGGTGGGGAAGATGGCCGAGGAGTGCCGGCCGCGGCTGATCGTCGTCGGCGCCAGCGCCTATCCCCGTACCCTCGACTTTCCCAAGTGCCACGAGATCGCGAAAGCGGTCGGCGCCTACCTCATGGTGGACATCGCCCACATCGCGGGGTTGATCGCCACCGGCCTGCATCCGAGTCCCATCCCCTATGCCGACTTTGTCACCACCACGACCCACAAGACGCTGCGCGGGCCGCGAGGCGGCATGGTGATGTGCAAGGCCGAGTATGCCAAGGCGCTGGACAAGGCGGTCTTTCCCGGTCTCCAAGGCGGGCCGTTGATGCATGTCATCGCTGCCAAGGCCGTCGCCCTGAAAGAGGCGCTCTCCCCGGGCTTCAAGAAATACCAGCAACAAGTCTTGGCGAACGCCAAGGCCTTGGCGAGCGGCCTCCAGAAGCGGGGCTTCCGGATCGTGTCGGGGGGCACGGATACCCACCTGATGCTGGTGGATGTCACGACGAAAGGGATGACCGGTAAGGAAGCCGAGGCGGCGCTGGACGAGGCGGGTATCACGGTCAACAAGAACGCGATCCCGTACGATGAGAAGCCGCCGGCCATTGCCAGCGGCATTCGGCTCGGCACGCCGATCGTCACCACGCGTGGCATGCGGGAGAAGGAGATGGACCAGATCGCCGACGCCATCGACAAGGTCCTGTCACATCATCAGGATGAGACCGTGCGGCGGCTCGTGCGCTCGCGCATGCGCGCCTTGTGCGGGAAGTTCCCTGTCTTTAAAGAGTATCGGTAAGGAGAAGGCGGCCTTCGGTGCGATGCCCGTTTTGCAGCCACGTTGAAGACAAGGTCGTGGACTCACGGATGGCGAAGGAAGGCGAGGCCATCCGCCGGCGCCGAGAGTGCCTGGGGTGCAAGCGGCGGTTCACCACCTACGAGCGGGTCGAAGAGGTCCTCCCTATGGTCATCAAGAAGGACGGGCGGCGGGAGCCCTTCGACCGGGCCAAGGTGCTGGCCGGCTTGAAAAAAGCCTGCGAGAAACGCCCGATCAGCATGGCGACGCTGGAGGCTGTCGCGGACCGCATCGAGAAGCGTATCCAGGAGCGGGGCGAGGCCGAGGTTCCGTGCCGTGTGGTGGGCGAGGAGGTTATGTCCGAGCTCCACCAATTCGATCAGGTCGCGTATGTGCGTTTCGCGTCCGTGTACCGGGAGTTCAAGGACGTCGCGCAGTTCACGGATGAGGTCAAGGGGCTGCTTCGCGAGCGGGGAGAGGGACAGGCCTAGCAGGAGCCCCGCCTCCTTCGTTTCCTTCCTGCGTCAACCGGGCTTATCATTCTATACGGGAGCGCGTGCGATGTCGGTAAAGACCAAACCCTCGTCCCGTCGTCGGTCCACCCCCCAGAAACGTGGCGCGTCCCGTCCGGACGCAGCCGTCACTCGCGTCACCAATGTGGCCATTATCGGCGCGGGCGCCGGGGGGTCGGCTCTCCTGACGATCCTGGCGCCGGATCCGCTGGTTCGCATCGTCGGCGTGGCCGAGATCAATCCCAAGGCTCCTGGGCTGCGCCTGGCCAAACGGCACGGCATTCCCGTGACACGGAACTTCCGTGACCTCCTGAGTTCCGAGGAAGTAGACCTGATCATCGACGTGACCGGCAGTCCTGAGGTCGAAGAGGTGCTGTTCGAACTGGACCGGGTGGGAGTGGCCGTTGTCCGCGGGACGAGCGCCAAGTTCATGTGGCAGCTCATCGAGGCGCGCGTGCGCGCGAACGCCGAGACCACGCGACACCTCAAGAAATTCCAGGAGCTTTCGCGGTTGTACGAACAGGAGGCCGGCTCCGCCGTCACCGGCGAGCGCAGCCGTATTGCCTGCGAGATCCATGACGGCCTGGTCCAGACTTTGGCCGGGATCAATCTCAAGCTGGACCTGTGCCGTGAGCTCATCTTCTCGGATCCGACCCGCAGCTTCGAACTGCTCAGTGACGCCAAGGCCCAGCTCAAGACGGCCATCGACGAATCACGGCAGGTAATCTTCAACCTCCGTCCGCTCTACTTTGAATCGATGGAGCTGATGCCGGCGCTCAAAAATTACCTTAAGTCCTACGAGACGCAGTCGCACATCCGGACCGAGTTGGTGTGGTCGGGCGACGAATCGGCGATGGCGCCGAAGACCAAGATCGTTCTGTTCCGGATCGTGCAGGAAGCGCTCAGCAACGTCCAGAAGCACGCCAAAGCGGATCAGATCCTGATCACCCTGGCGGTTGTGGAGGGCCGGATCAAAGGGACGATCGAAGACAACGGGATCGGGTTCGACGTGGAGGCCATGTCGCAGGACCCGACCAAATGGCAGTCGTTCGGCTTGAAGGGGATCCAGGAACGGGCCCGCCTGGTCGGGGGGACGGCCCGCGTGGAATCGCGGAAGGGGCACGGAACCCGGGTCCTCGTCGATATCCCTCTCACTCCGGAGGAGGAGCAGCAGCGTGGAGCGGATCAGGGTCCTGATCGCAGATGACCACCGCGTGGTCCGGGAGGGCCTCGCGGCGATCTTGCGGGAGAGCGGCGACCTTGAGGTTGTGGGCGAGGCTCGTGACGGTCAGGAGGCCGTGGAGAAAGCCCGGGAACTGTCGCCCGACGTCATCCTGATGGACGTGAGCATGCCCCGCATGAGCGGGGTGGAGGCCACCCGCGCCATCAAGCGGGAGTCTCCGCACATCGGCATCGTGGCCCTCACGATGTACGATGAGGAGAAATACATTTTCGATCTTGTCCGCGCCGGAGCCACTGGCTATCTGCTGAAGGATTCCGACTCGGCGCAGATCATTTCGGCCATCCGGTCGATCTACAAAGGCGAGTCCCTCATCCATCCGTCCGTGGCGAGCAAGATTCTTGCGGAGTTCTCCTTGCTGGCGGAAGGGAAGAGCAAGAAGCAGGCTCGGACCGAGCACGACCTGACCGAGCGGGAGATCACCGTGCTGCGCCTGGTGGCCGATGGGAAAACGAACAAGGAGATTGCCAACGAGCTCAACCTCAGCGAGAAGACGGTCAAGAACCACGTGCGGAACATCTTCCACAAACTACAAGTCTATGACCGTACGCAAGCCGCCATCCTGGCCATCCGCAAGGGATTGATCGAGCTCGACCCCAAACCCTAATACCCGTAGCGGTCTTCTTCCCAGGGCAGGGCCGTGTTGGAGTAGCCGCGCACTTCCCAGAAGCCCGGCTTGTCGTGCTCGGCCCTGCGACTGGGGAAATGCTACAGATGCAGTGTTTTTGCAACATGACGCCGTTACGGCGGATCTTTAGCGTGGTGCCGAGGAGTCATGAAACGTTCAATAATTCAATGACTTGATAGACAAGTTTGGGATCTTCTAGTGTCGGTATTACTCTTGCTTATCTAAGGCTGCACCAGTCAAAGGAGACTAATGCGCCAACAGCAGACCATTCGAAAGCCGGTAACGTGTATGGGGGTAGGCCTTCACTCAGGATGCCGGGTGTCGCTGACCCTCACGCCAGCCCCGCCCGATACGGGTATCGTCTTCATTCGAACGGACCTCAGCGCCAAACCGAGGGTGCCTGTCGTCATCAACAATGTGCGCCCGACCCTGTTGTCGACGACGGTTGGAGTGGACGGCGTGCAGGTCCAGACCATCGAGCACCTCCTGGCTGCGGCGGCAGGCCTTAGGATCGACAATCTGTATGTCGAAGTGGATGCACCGGAACTTCCGGCCCTGGATGGCAGCGCGACGCCGTTCGTGGACCTGCTGCAGGAAGCCGGGATTGCCGCCCAGGACCGGCATCGGTCCTACTTGAAGATCGTGCGTCCCATCGATGTGACCGAAGGCGAAAAGCATATTTCAATTCGCCCGGCCTCCACGGCCAGCGTCACGTACACCATTGACTATGACCATCCGCTGATCCGACGCCAGGCCTACACCTACGATTGGTCTTCCGACAGTTTTATCCGGGACATCGCTCCGGCCCGCACCTTCGGTTTTCTCCGCGAGGTCGAAGCGCTCTGGGAAGCCGGTCTGGGTCTCGGCGGGTCGCTGCACAACACGCTCATTCTGTCCGATGAGGGGTTGCTCAATGAGGGCGGCCTCCGGTACAGGGACGAATTCGTGCGCCACAAGGTCCTCGACTTGGTCGGCGATATGATGCTTCTGGGCATGCCGGTCGTCGGAGAGATCCTGGCGACCCGATCTGGGCACGCGCTGCATGCTCGTCTCGTTTCCCGCATCCTCGAATCTCGCGACAACTGGGTGCTCGTGTCGGCTGAGCCTCACGCCCCGGCCGGTCGCCTGCGCGAGCTACCGCCGTCTTTGGTCGCCTCTCCACAGCGCGACTAATCTCGTCTTTTCTAATCCTTCCGAGAATACACCCGTCACGCGATCGGTCTGAATCATTGTTCGGGCAAGATTGAGTTGGTGGGGGTTAAGAGTGCTGGGGGCAAGGGGCCTTGCCCCCAGCACGCGATGCTAGAGGGGAACTTACTTCTTTTTCTTTCCGCCTTTCTTCTTTGCCACTAATCTCACCTCCTTTCCACAGTCATGTGTTCATCGTGAGCCATCAGATGGCTTGCAGTTTCTCCTCCAGGGCTTTGAACGTGTTGGGCGTCGCTTGGCGGAACCAACGGTCTCGCTTGAGTGAGTTGGCGATTGACGTGACTGGTGATCCAGGCCGGCGGCGAGGTCTTTGCGTTCTTCCAAGACAGGGCGTCTTCAAAATCACGTGGCTGTTTTATAGCAGACGTTTTGAAGCCTGTCAACAAAAATTTTATCCCATCGCGTATGTGTGTGCGGTAAAACTCTGAAAATAAATAAATCCTGAGAACGGATACGTGAAACGCGCTCCGAGAAAAGCGTGGTGTGAATATACGTAATTGGAAAGAATGCGGTGAGGCTTAGTAGGGTCAGCGCGATGATGGTTGCGGCGTCAAAGCTAGGCAGCACGAGCGGGCGGGGACGCCTTGAGCACGGGCGTGAGCGGGACGTGTGTCCATGTCTTGGCGCCGTCCGTGCTGCGGAACAGCCCGCTGCCGTTGGTTCCCGCATAGACAATCTGCGGATTGAGCGGACTAAGAGCCATCGCGCGGATGTTCAGTGTGGTCAACCCTTCGTTCGATGGCCCCCAGGTCTCGCCGCCGCCCGTGGTCTTGTGGACGCCCTTCCGGGTTCCGGCGTAGAGGAAATTGGGGTTTGTGGGGTCAATCAGCAGCACGCTGAGGTAATTGTCGGTCAGCCCGTTTTCGATCCGTCTCCAGGAAGCGGCGGCATCGGTGGTCTTGAACAAGCCGTTGGTCGTGCCGGCGTACACGGTCCCCGGTTTCGTGGGGTCCGTCACCAGGCTGTTGACGCCGAGCGCCATCGCCGCGTCCAGTTTCTCCTTCGGGATGAGGCCGTTGTTGACCTTGTCCCAGTGCGCCGTGCCGTCCGTGGTCTTGTACACGCCGCCGGTCGTGCCGGCGTACATCACGTCCGGGTTGTGCGGATCCATCGCCAACGTGACGACGTAGTGGACCTCCTTCATCCCGTACATGCGCTCTTCCCACAGGCGGCCGCCATCCTTGGTCCGGAACACCCCGACGGTCGTCGCGGCGTAAATGACGTCGGGATCGGTTGGGTGGAACACGAACTGGTTGACGACCGAAACGTGTTCCTTGAGGCCGGCGTTGTGCGGAGTCCAGCTTTGGCCGCCGTCAGGGCTCTTGTACACGGCGTCCCCCATGGTGCCGGCCAGGACGTTCGCAGGGCTGTGGGGATCCACGCCGAGGGTGAGGACGCGGAAGCTGCTCAAGTCCGTGGTCATTTTGCTCCAGGTGGCTCCCCCGTCGCGGGTCTTGTACAGCGATTCGTTGGTGGCCACGTAGAGAATGTCAGGGTTCCGCGGATGCGGCGCGATCGCCACGATGGTGTCACTCTGCTTTCCACAGGCCGTGACCGAAAGCAGGAGACAGAACTGCGCCAAGGCACGTACCGCAAAGGTCATTGAGGTCTCTCGAGGGATGTGAGTGCGAGCGAGTTACACTACGGCATGCCCAGAGGGGTGTCAAGGCGGCGCGGCGTAGCCCGTCAGCTCGACGTAACCCAGGCCCATGACCGACCGGCCCTCTCGCTCGCCCGTCACGGTCACGCTGCCCTCCCAGTAGGTGAGCTGCGTGCTGCGATGCGTCAGGAGTTCCTGGTGCGGGACCGTCGGAACGATCTCGACAGCCAAGTGGGCGGATGGGACAGTGAGACGCCAACGTGCCGGATAGCGCCCCATGCTTTGGGGAGACTGCCAGTGGTCGAGCTCGGCGACCGTGATCGCGGCGCGTGTCAGGGGCACGGCTGAGCCGTCAGCACGGATCCATGTCCCGCCTGAAGCGGGCTCAATGGTGCCGTCGCGCCGGCGGATCCGGTAGACCATCAGCTCGGTGGCGTCCGAGAGCTGCAGGGAGAACCAATCCCATCCGATCTGCGACTCTCCGAGTTGGTTGCTGCCGAATTCGTGGTCCATCCAGCTCAGGCCGGAGACCGTCAGCGGCTTTCCCTCGTACGTGAGCGTGCCCTCGCTCCGCATGCTGGTAAAGGAGTAGTAATGCGAGCTTTCGCCCGGCCCCTCACCCTTGCGGCTGACGCCCGCGGTGCCGTGGATCACCGGTGGTTTCTCCGGAGTAAGGCGCAGGTGGATCGCGATCCCTTCACCTTGAGCGTGGAGCACGTGGGAGTCGCCGTTGGCCTCCGCGCCCCAATCGTCGATCCAGACCGCCAGCCGTCCGGTTTCAGCCCCGGCCTTGCGGATCCCGGCGCGGGAGATCTTTTCCAGGAACTGAAACCGGCGGCCTGCCTCGTCCGTGACGGCGAAATGGGCGAAGTACAGGTGGCGGAGAGCCCAGCGCGAGGGATTCTTGGACGCCGCCTCGTGCGCGACGGCTCGTCGGAAGAACGTGAGTTGGTAGCCGAACGTCCGGCCGTCGTTGGCCCGCAGATGGCCGGTGTAGTACCACCATTCGGTCTGGAAGTCGTCGTGCGAGCCATGATCGAACGGGAAGCGATAGGTGTAACCGGGGAGAGCCGTGCGGAATTCCGTCGCCGCGGTCAGCTCAACGGGAGCTGCCTGAAGGGCCCATAGGGCGCAGCTAAGTCCGGTGATCCAACGCGATGCCGGTCCCCATCGGCGACGTGTGTTCTGAGCCCACTTCATCGTGCTGTCGATGCTGGAAGGCTAGCACACGGGAGCGATGACAAACAACACGGAGCGCGGGACTGGTGGTTGACCACTTAGGGTTCGTATGCTAGGCTCCCGCTGCCGATGGACAACGAACCCAGACCCAATCTCTGGATCGCCTGGATGGAAACCCTCGATGGGTTGGGCTACATCACCGCCGGGTTCAGCTTCCTGGTGCTCGGCATGGTGGTCTTCGCTCATGCCTGGTACACCTTTCTGACGATGTTGGCCTCGGGAGTCCTTCCTGCGGCGCTCACCCTTATTCATGACCTGTTGCTGGTCGTCATCTTATTGGAGCTGTTCCGGACCATCATTAATTTCCTCAAGACCCACGTCATCACGCTGGAGCCTTTCTTGTATATCTGCATCATTGCGTCCACCCGGCGCATTCTGACCACCGGGGCCGAGACCGCGTATTCGGAGAACTTGACCGCCGAGATCTTTCACCGATATCTCCTTGATGTGGGCGTCAATGTGCTGGTCATCGTCGCGCTGGTTTTGGCCGTGTTCATGGCACGCAAGGGCGTGCCGCCGAGCGCGTCTCTTCGGTAAGAGGAACCGCGTTAAGGATGTGATTTGAGGCGGCGGTTGTGTGCGCCTGTGTCAGCCGTGAGGGGCACGAGCCGGTCGAAGTCGGTCGGACTCTCGATGGCGTCGATGCCGGCTGGCGTGAGCATGATGGCGTTGAACTGGAGTTCCCCCCCGTTGCTGGCCCGGTCGTTGGTGATCAAGCCCTTGCCGTCCAGGTAGAGGGCATTGAACGCGAACTCCTTGTTGGTCATGCCGAACTGGAGGACGATCTCGCGAGCCTGGATGCCGACGATGAGCGACTGCGGCGCCTCCAGCGCGCGCTCGTAGAGCAGCTGCAAGATAGCCCGACGCAACATCTGGTTCCGCATCATCCCCTACCAATCGGATACGCCACCCTACTACGAGGCCGGCAGCAGGTGCAAGGGGCCTGAGTTTAGAGCAGTTCGGGCACAATGTCTTTCGCGCGGCCCTGGATCGCAACGTCCACGACCTGCGTGTTCGGCGTGGGGTCGAGGTTGATTTCCGCGACGAAGGCGCCGGCTTCCTTCGCGAGCGAGGCGAAGGACGCCGCCGGATAGACGATTCCCGATGTGCCGACGATGAGCAGCACCTCGCACGAGCGCACGGCGGAGAAGCTACGTTCGAGGTCCACCGGATCCAGCGCTTCCCCGAACCAGACGATGTGAGGACGCAGCAGCCCGTTGCACGTCAGGCAGTGAGGGAGGAGGGGGATCGGCACCGCGCGGTTCGTTCCCGCCTGGCCGCACTCGGTGCACCGGACCTTCCAGATGTTGCCGTGGATCTCCGAGAGCTTCCGGGAGCCGGCGGCGGGATGCAGTCCGTCCACGTTCTGTGTGATCAACCAGAAGCGCTCGACCCTCCGTTCAAGGTCGGCCAGCGCGTAATGGGCGGCGTTCGGGCGCTTGGTGGCAAGGAGCTCGCGTCGCCAGTTGTACCATTCCCAGACCAGGCGGGGATCGCGCGCGAAGGCCTCCGGGGTCGCCAGGTCTTCAGCCCGGTATGTCCGCCAGAGCCCGTCCGCTCCCCGGAACGTCGGGACCCCGCTGTCTGCCGAGATCCCCGCGCCCGTCAGGACGGCCACCGCGCGGGCCCCCGCTAGTCGGGCTTTGAGCTTTTGGACGGCCGCTGAATGTTGCATGGGATGTGGCGCGCCCGGAGGGAGTTGAACCCCCAACCCTCAGATCCGTAGTCTGATGCTCTATCCATTGAGCTACGGGCGCGGCGTGCGCTAACGGGCAGATGCGCGGCTCGTGCGAACAACGCACGTTATACAGGGCTTTGAGCCGGGCCGTCAACTCAGGTCACCTTGATAATCCACCTGGTGGGCGGCCGCCCGACCTCGCGCCGTTCCCCGACCAGGAGCTGGCCGGCAGGGCCCTGATACCGTTCAAAATACACGAGGCCGTTCGAGTCGCTGCCCTCGCGGTAGCGATAGTCGCCGGTGTACCGGGTGCCGTCCGTCGAGGAGGCCGTCACCGTGATCGTATCCGCGTCTTCCTTGACCTCGATCTCGATGACGAGTTTGGAATCGGTGATGCTCGCCTGTGCGCACGCATCTTCGTGCCACGTTCCGCCATACTGCGAGAGAGACCACCCGCTTGCCATAGTCGGCTCCTTTTCCCCTAGTCCCATTCGACTTCGCGCAGGTTCAACCGGAGGCTGTAGGACTGATCGGTCCGGTGGCGCACCACCCGCACCGTTCGGTTGAGGCCCTCCACCATGAAACTCTCGCCGACGTTCGGAGCCTTGCCTATCAGGGTCAACACGTCGGCGATCTCCGTGAACGCCTCGATCACCGGTCCTTCCGAGAGGCCCGTCGGGCGAAAGGTCTCGATGTCTTCCAGGCCGAATTTCGATAGGCCCCGCGTGTGGAACCAGACCCGGCCGTCGGCGCGTCCTTCGACTTGCTCGATCCGCAGATGGTCGGTGAGCCGGAAAGTCCGCAACGGGCGGTCCGTCCAGTCGGAGGGGTTCAGGTAGGTGTCGGTCGCCGTATCGTAGGCGGTGCCGCCGGTGAGGAGCGTCAGGCCGCGCGCCAGCCTCGTCACGTGCATGACAGTGTCCCGGCAGTCACGACTGGTGATCCGGAGCGGCAAGACCTGCGCAGCCTGAGGATGGCCCCAGTGCAAGCGCTCGCGCCAGGCCTCGGCAATGTCGGTGGGCATGCTGGTCTCCACCAGGGCGGCCCAGGGGCCGTGCTGGGCTTCGAACCTCGTCGTTTCTGGGTCGCGCGGGAGTTGGATGGTGAGCGGGCCACCGTATTCCTGGTCAAACCACGCGGCCAGGAACCCGGGCGGGGGCGGCTCGGGCGCCGCGTATCCGATGACGAACATCGGGACCTTCAGCTCTTTCCCTGCCGCCTTCCGCTTGATCTTTTTCAAGAGCGCCTTGTTAGCGGGTCAGCGAGTCCTCGATATCGGGCGGGGTAGCTGCGATGCGCGCGCCGAGCGCGGGGTAGCGGGCCAGGACCGCCTGCTGCATGAGCCAGGCGATCGTGCGATAGGAGAAGTGTCCCTTCACGCCGGACCGCAGCCGGGCAACGTACTCGGCTTCCGCGTAGTCCATCTTGAACAGGCAGCGCGTGCGGAACCCGAACGGCGTCAGATAAGTGGCGACGACCGGATGGGTGAGGGCCAGGCCTTCCACCTGTTCCTTGACCTCGTTCATGACGTCCTGATACTGGGCCGCCACGCCGGCATCCTTGAAAAGGGCGGGCGTCTCGTAGCCGTGGGGCGTCGTGAACTCCTGCCGGACCTGCTGGCAGCGCCGATGCCGGTGCAGGTCGCGCCATCCCCCGAGGTCCATGAGGATGTCGAAGATGAAGCCGTAGCCGCACCGGAACTCCGCCAGTAGCTCATCGTGAGGGCCGCGGCGCCGTAGCGCGATCTCGACCAGGTCCGCTTTCTCCTTCTCCGTCCACTCCTGGACCACGGTGAGGATCTGCCGGTAGGGGTACGACGTCACGCGGTACAGGAGCGTCGCGGCCAGCTCGTCCAGCGGGGCGTGCGGTTCGATCAGTTCGACCGGTTCGCTCGCTGCCACCTCACCCAGCCGCAGGCGCTCGGCGGCGGCCTGCTTCAGGTCCGGGTATGTCTTGATGAGATACTCGCAAGGGCGCGCATAGCGGGCCAGCGTGGGCGCGAGCGGCTCGTTGGAAGCCGCAGATGGTCCGTTTAGCTCGCCCCACACGTTGAGCGGCGGGGTTGCGCAGGCGCGTTTCAAGTCTTCGCCGATGGCACGCACCTCGGCCACCGGCAGCGAGAGCAGGCGGCAGATCTGCTTCTCCAGTGTCCGGATGCTGACCACTTGGCCCACGTTCGTAGTCGCGGCGAGCGGCAGGAGGTAACGCGTGATGTCGAAGGTCCGCGCGTTCATCGTCCGGTCGTACGCGGCGGGCTTCATGTCATCGGGTTTCGGAGTCGTGCGGGCCAGGTAGTCCTTGATGGGCGCGTGCAGGGTGGTATAGGCCTGGTGCAGGCGCGCGGCGATGCCCCGGTAGGTGGCCTCGATCGGTGTGCCTTGGATGTGCTCCGGTACGAAGACGCCACCTGGCCCGAAGTCCTGGTAGCGGGAAGACTTCGCCTGGCCATCCCAGAGCGCCTCGTCCTCGATGTGGATGGCGGCGAGCTCCGAGACGCCTTCAAAGCAGATGATGACGTGGCCGAGGTCGGCGATCGAGGCGTGCCCATAGTCGAAGTAGAACTGCTCCCAGAACTTCTCCGACGAGTGGCCGTGCACCCACCGCAAACTGTCTTCGATGGAGTCGGGCGAGCGGCTGTAGCGCGCGAGCGCGTAGGCTGATTTCTCGGGCGGCATGGGCGCCAGCGCGAGCACGCGGCGGGTCGGCAGGGTCATACGGCCCATCATAGGGAGGCGTACGGAGGCCGTCAAGAGCGGGCGACGCCACTCTCTAGTTGATCCGCTTGCGGAGGGGATGCTAGGGTGCCGCTATGAACAAGGAAACCACGGCATCCGAGCCCGTTCTCTTCACGCCGGACGAGTTGACGCTCCTCGGCGACACGCAGTTCTTTCGCGCGAAGGCCCGCATCATGACGAAGATGAAGGCCATCCTGGAGGGGGTCTACGACGGACTCCAGCGGGAGCTTGTGGGCGTGACCCTCCTCGCGCCGGCGGGGTTCAATCCGGCGTCCCACCAGTTCGTCAAAGGCGAGCACCTGGAAGACTTCCCGTATCAGTACCTGGACTACTTCAAGCATTTCGACGGCGACGTGAAATTCACCTTCCGCACGCTGCTCTGGTGGGGGCATCACATCGTGTTCGCCCTGATCCTGGAAGGCGGGCGACTCACCCAGTACAAGAAGAACCTCATGAATCGGTACGGAGGCGTGGCGGACCAAGGCCTCGCGCTCTGCCTGGGGAGCACCCCTTGGGAGTGGAAGCGAGGCGAGGGCTACACGACGGAACTCACCTGGGAGCGCAAGAACGAGTTGATGGCGCTGCTCGACCGCCGCTCGTTCGTCAAGCTGGCGCGGTTCGTCCCCTTCGACCATCAGGTGGTGCGGGAGGGCCGGGTGCCCGAACTGGGGCGCGCCACGCTCCGTCAGCTCCTGCCGGTCATCACGCCGTAAGGATCAGACGCTCAGGGGCTTCGGCGAGCCTTCAGAGAAAAGTGGGGTCAGAGTCCATTTCTGAGGCGACCGAACCTATAAGGAAATG